>NZ_JBWKQR010000003.1:77016-343471 GCF_059418905.1 Collimonas sp. GW821-FHT07E08
ACTTCGACCGGTATCAGCACCAACGCCAGCAACATCGGTTCGCTGTCGACAGGGCTGAGCACGACCAACAGCAATGTGACCTCGCTGTCAACGTCGACCTCGACGGGCCTGAGCACGACCAATAGCAGCGTTTCATCGCTGTCAACGTCGACTTCGACCGGCATCAGCACCAACGCCAGCAATATTGGTTCGTTGTCGACAGGCTTGAGCACGACCAATAGCAACGTGACATCGTTGTCGACTTCGACCTCAACGGGTCTGAGCACAACCAACAGTAATATGACCTCGCTGTCGACTTCGACATCGGCCGGTCTGAGCACGACCAATAGCAGCGTGTCATCGTTGTCAACGTCGACTTCGACTGGCATCAGCACTAACGCCAGTAACATCGGCTCGTTGTCGACAGGGCTGAGCACGACCAACAGCAATGTGACATCGTTGTCGACCTCAACTTCGACCGGTATCAGCACCAACGCCAGCAACATCGGTTCGCTGTCGACAGGGCTGAGCACGACCAACAGCAATGTGACGTCGCTGTCGACCTCGACTTCGACCGGCATCAGCACCAACGCCAGCAATATTGGTTCGCTGTCGACAGGCCTGAGCACTACCAACAGCAACGTGACGTCGTTGTCGACCTCGACTTCGACCGGCATCAGCACCAACGCCAGCAATATTGGTTCGCTGTCGACCGGCCTGAGCACTACCAACAGCAACGTGACGTCGTTGTCAACCTCGACTTCGGCCGGCATCAGCACCAACGCCAGCAACATCGGCTCGTTGTCGACAGGGCTGAGCACAACCAATAACAATGTGACGTCGTTGTCAACGTCGACCTCGACCGGCATCAGCACCAACGCCAGCAACATCGGCTCGCTGTCGACAGGCCTGAGCACCACCAACAGCAATGTGACGTCGCTGTCGACCTCGACTTCGACCGGCATCAGCACGGTGCAAAGCGGCGTGAATTCGCTGTCCACCGGCCTGAGCACAACAAATAGCAATGTGGGCTCATTGTCGACTGGCTTGAGCACGACCAACAGCAACGTGGCGTCGCTGTCGACCTCCACTTCGACTGGCTTTGCTACGCTGTCGACGGGAGTTGCCAACTCTGTCCAGTATGACAACCCCGGTCATACCAGCGTTACCCTGGGAGGAGTTGGCGCGACAACGCCAGTGACCCTTACCAATGTGGCTGCCGGCGTGAGGCCAACCGATGCGGTGAATTACAGTCAGCTGTCGTCTTTGTCTACATCAGTGTCGACGGACATCAATTTACTGGCAGCCGGCTTGAGCACGGCGACGAGCGGCATCAGTTCGTTGTCAACCGGTGTCGCATCCGTATCGGCAAACCAGGCGGGAGCCGGTACAATGCCGGCCTCGTTGAGGTCGCTCGCAGCTACGTCAAATGCCGCTGCAGCCAACGGCGCGGTGGTTGGCGGCACGACGATGGGCGGCGCCAACAGCGACGGTACGGTGCAGACGCGCGGTACTAACGGCACGGTGATCAACAATGTGGACCCGGCAACCTGCGGCACAGTGAAGGGAGTCGATGCGACCGGTTCCGGCTTGTGCGCGCAGGCGACCAAAGACGGCGCGACGGCATTCGGTTCCAACGCACAGGCAACCGATGCCAATACCACGGCCGTGGGCTTCCGTGCCTTGGCCTCGCAGGCCGGATCGGTGGCGATCGGCAATAACGCCCAGGCGACCGGCGATCCTACCGTCGCGATTGGGCAGAATGCGCTGGCCTCGGGCAATAACTCCGTCGCGACCGGCGCAGGGGCGCAAGCCACCGGGAATAATGCGGTGGCCCTGGGCGCCGGTTCCATCGCGGACCAGGCCAATACGGTATCTGTCGGGGCTCCTGGCAGTGAACGCCGCATCACCAACGTGGCGGCCGGCGTCGATCCAACGGATGCAGTGAATGTTTCGCAATTGTCAGCGGTGAAAAACCAGATTGGAGATGTCCAGCGCATTGCCTTTAGCGGTGTGGCAATGGCAGGGGCTCTGGCCGGTCTTCCGCAAGTCGATAATGGCAAGAACTTCGCATTAAGCGCCGGAATCGGCAGTTATGCCGGCTACACGGCCCTGGCTATCGGCGCCAGCGCTCGTGTCAGCCAGAGCACTGTCATCAAATTCGGTGTCAGTACAACTTCCGGTACGCGTACATTGCTCAATGCTGGAGTTGGCTATTCATGGTAGCGATGAACTAGTTGTTCAATGTGCTTCGAATGAGCGTCCTTGGACGCTCATTTTTTTTACAGGCACGATTTTCATCAATCCGGGCCTCGGAAAAGCAAGCAAGCGCCAGGCTCTTGCCGCACCTGATGCGGAAATCCGCCGCCATTGCTGCGTCGCCCGCCATGGCAGGTGCTGGTTCAATACGAGTCATCAGGCGCCCAGGCCAGCACGTCCAGATGCGGCCCGGGTCTCCCTTGGCCGACGGCGCATGCCAGCGATGCCGGTCGTCCCTGCAGGCTGCCGCCGGACTCCCTAAAAAAATCACGATGCTTGCCGTTAACTACGTTGTGGACGGTGTTGTTAAGCGAATGTCATGAAATTTCGCGGATCCCGGTCGATATCGGCCGGCTGGCGTCCTGCACGGAAACGGGATCGATGGAAAAATTCGCGGCTGAGAAAAGCGATTTTCTTCGGCGTTGATCAATCGCACTCTTGACAGAAGAAATAGAAATGAAAATTGTAAATCTTAAAGTCGGTACGCGGATGGGAATCGGGTTCGCGATTGTTCTTTCACTTTCAGTCGTTTCGATCACCACCGGCATATGGAACCTGCGCCAGGTTGCCATGGAGACGCAGCGCATGATGGAAAGTCCCCTGGCAAAGGAACGGATCGTGTCCGACTGGACCGTCCTCACCAACGCCGCCATCGCCCGCACTTCGTTCATTGTCAAAAGCACGGACGATACTTTAGCCACCACGTTTGCGGAGGACATCGACGCCAGCGCCAAGAAAGGCACCGAAATCCAGAATTCGCTCGAACCGCTGCTGACCTCTGCCTCGGAAAAAGAGAAATATGCACTGATCAAGACTTTACGCGAAAAATATCAGCAGTCCAAAGTCGCGGCAATGAAAGCCAAGCAGGGCGGAAAGGCTGAGGAAGCATCGCGGATATACAACAGCGAATTCATGCCGACGGCGAAAAGTTACCAAGGCGAGCTTTTTGCGTTCCTGGCCTTGCAAAGAAATAATATCGACCAGACCGGGCTCCAGATTGCCCAGCTATATAACCGCAGCCTCAACCTGCTGCTGCTGCTGGGCGTGCTGGTGATCGCATTGGGCGCGGTGTGCGCCTTCCTGATTTCTCGCTCCATCACGCGTCCGCTGGGCGAAGCAATCAAGGTAGCGCAAACCGTCGCTTCCGGTGACCTGGGCAGCCGCATAGAAGTGAAAACCACCGATGAAACCGGCCAGCTGATGCAAGCGTTGAAAGACATGAACGACAGCCTGCTGAAGGTCGTCGGCGAAGTGCGCGTCGGCACTGATACTATCGCCACGGCGTCAAACCAGATCGCCTCAGGCAACCTGGATTTGTCTTCGCGCACGGAACAGCAGGCCAGTTCCCTGGAAGAAACCGCGGCTTCGATGGAACAGCTGACCAGCACCGTGAAACAGAATGCCGACAATGCGCGGCAAGCCAATCAACTGGCGGTGTCCGCATCCGGCGTCGCGGTGAAAGGCGGCGGCGTCGTGTCGCAGGTGGTTGAAACCATGGACCTGATCAACGCGTCGGCCAAGAAGATTGTGGATATCATCGGCGTGATCGACAACATCGCGTTCCAGACCAATATCCTGGCGCTGAACGCGGCAGTGGAGGCGGCCCGGGCCGGCGAGCAGGGGCGCGGCTTCGCGGTGGTGGCCAGCGAGGTGCGCAATTTGGCGCAACGCTCGGCTGTCGCCGCCAAAGAGATCAAGCACCTGATCGACGATTCGGTGGAAAAAGTCGGTGTCGGCGTCAAGCTGGTCGGCCAGGCCGGCGCCACCATGGGCGAGATCGTCGACAGCGTCAAGCGCGTAACCGACATCATGAGCGAAATCACGGCGGCCAGCGAGGAACAGACCGCGGGCATCGAACAGGTTAACCAGGCAATCATGCAGATGGACCAGGTTACGCAGCAGAATGCGGCCCTGGTAGAGGAAGCAGCGGCGGCGGCTGCATCGCTGCAGGACCAGGCCGGCAACCTGGTGCAGGTGGTCAGCGTATTCAGCACCGGCGCGACGCCAGCGTCCGGCGGCGCGTCTTTGAAGACGGCAGGCCGTCAGGCTGCGGTTGCCGCAGCACCGGTACGCATAACGGCCCGTAACGCCAGCCTGCCGTCGGCGAATGTGAAAACCTTCAAGCGCGTGGCGAATGCGCCCGCTGCCGCCGACAGCGACTGGGACCAGTTTTAATTTCGTCCCTGAAAATGCTTCCGCCTTGGACGTATTGCTGCCAGCCGTCAGGGCGCATCCTGCCTGGGGAAAAATAGCGTAAAGCGGGTTGTGCCATCGCTGCTGACCGCATCCCAGCTTCCCTGGTGCAGCAGCATGATGCTGCGCACGATGGACAAGCCCAGGCCGCTGGCGTCGGACGAACCGCGGCGCGACGCGTCGGCGCGGTAGAAGCGGTCAAACAGGCGGGCCAGGTGCTGTTCTCCTATGACCGGGCCCTTGTTCTCCACGCTGATGGAGGTGCCGGCAGCGTCCTGCTGCGACAGTAGGGTGATTTCCGTGCCCGCGTCCGCATAGCGCACTGCATTCGACAGCAAGTTCGCCAGCGCCCGGCGCAGCAGGTTGGGATCGGCCCAGACCGCACCTTCGCCGCGCCACGCCAGCGTGATGTCACGTTCTTCGGCGAGCCCTTCAAAATAATCGGCAATGCGCTCCAGTTCCGCGGGCACCTCAAGCGGCTTGCGTTCTATGGCGTGATCAGCATGTTCCGCACGGGCCAGGAACAGCATGTTGTCGGTCATCTTGGACAGGCGCTGCAATTCCTCGAAGTTCGAGCCCAGCAGTTTTTCGTAATATTCGGTGCTGCGCTTCTGGCCCAGCGCTACCTCGGTCTGGCCCAGCATGTTGCCGATCGGAGTACGCAGGTCGTGCGCCATGTCCGCGGATACCTGGCTCAGCTGCGCGAAGCTGGTTTCCAGGCGGTCCAGCATGGCGTTGAAGCCGTCGATCAGCGGCAGCAGTTCGCGCGGGGCATTCCTGCTGTCGATGCGGGTGGACAGGTTGCGGATGCCGATGGAACCGGTTTGCGCTGCCAGCTGCCGTAGCGGCAACAGGCTGCGGCGCGCAATCCAGTAAGCCAGCATGGCCGCCAGCAGCGCTGCCGCCAGCGCCACGCCGAATATCTGCAGGCGGTATGCCGCCAGCATGCTGGTGCGCTCGGTGAGCAGGCGGCCGGTGGTGATCTGCAATTCGTGTTCTACATGCTGCGGATCGGTGACGCGCGCCGTCGCAGAGACAACAATGAAAGGCGTGCCGTTCTCTATCGAATGATGCACCGCGGACAAGTCCAGCGCGGCGCCGGCAGCCATCGGTTTCATCTCGGGCACGGCAATCCCGCCGGGATTGACTTCGATCAGCGGCGCCTGGCCTGGAAATTTCAGCACCAGCAAGGCTTCGCGGTTGCCCAGCATGTTGGCGAACAGTTCGGGCTTCTGGTGGATCAGGTCAAGCAGGTCGACATCGCGCAGCAGGGTGCGTATCTGCTCCACGCGGGTTACCAGCGCGGCGTCGTCGCGTTTCACCAGTTGCGCCGCCAGCGCGCTGTATAGCGCATAGCCCACTGTCGCCAGCACGGCGAACGAGAGCAGGGCAAACAGCAAGGCCAGGCGTGAAACGAGGGAGTGGCGCGACCGGTTCATGGTTCCACTTCGCAGCGGTAGCCGACGCCATGTACGGTATGGATCAGGCGGATGGCGAACGGATCGTCTATTTTCTTGCGCAGGCGCCGCACCGCGACGTCTACGACATTGGTGTCGCTATCGAAATTCATGTCCCACACGCGGGATGCGATCAGGGAACGGGACAGCACCTGTCCCTGGTTCAGCATGAAGAACTGCAGCAGTGCGAATTCCTTGTTGGTCAGCGTGATGCGGGCGCCGGCGCGGACCACCCGGCGCTTGGGTACGTCGATCTGCAGGTCGGCGATTTCCAGCAGGTCTTCCTGCCGCGCCTGGCTGCCGCGGCGCAGTACGATCTTCACGCGCGCCAGCAGCTCGGCAAAGGAAAACGGCTTCACCAGGTAATCGTCGGCCCCCAGCTCAAGTCCCTTGAGGCGGTCTTCCAGCGTGCCGCGCGCCGTCAGGAACAGCACCGGCGTATCCGTCTGCTTCTTGTCCAGCTGCAGCCGCCGCATCACTTCCCAGCCATCCATGCCGGGCATCATCACGTCCAGCACGATCAGGTCGTAGCGCAGCTCCTGCGCCATGTGCAGGCCGTCGCTGCCGTTGACGGCGACATCCACCACATAGCCGGATTCCGTCAGGCCGTTGCGCAGGTATTCGCCTGCCTTGAGTTCGTCTTCGACGACAAGAATTCTCACGCTGTGTCCCTGTATCCTGAACCCGGCACGCTGCCGAAGCCTGATTTTACCCCGGCAGGTCCGATGCGCCGGTGCCGCGGCAATCAGTTGCCTGCAGATTGTGCGGCTTCTTCTATCATGGCCGCCACTTCCTTGGCCCGCGAGATATAGATGGTATGGGCGCCATCCACTTCCACCGTGTGGCTGTGGGCGCGCGCCGCGTACATGCGTTCCAGGTCCGGGTTGATGGCGCGGTCCTGTTTCGCCACCATATACCAGCTCGGCTTGACGCGCCAGGCAGGATTGGTGATCAGCGTGGTGTTGACGCGCGCTGCCGCCGGTATTTGCGAGCGGGCCATGAACTCGGCCTGGTCGGCCGGCAGGTCGCCGGCAAAATCTTCATGGAAATGGGCCGGGTCGACAAAAACGAAACCGTCCGGCGTGGTCACGGTGCGGATCTGCCCGGGAATCTTGTTTTTGTTGGAGGCAGTCGATTCGCCGGCATCCGGCGCGTGTGCGGCAATGTACACCAGGGCGGCGACATGCGGATCGGTGCCGGCCTGGGTGATGACGGCGCCGCCGTAGCTATGCCCGACCAGGATGCTCGGTCCCTGCTGGCGGGCCAGCACGCGCACCGTGGCGGCGACGTCTTCGTCCAGCGAGGTCAGCGGTTCCTGCACCATGTTGACGTTGTAGCCGTCCTTGGCCAGGATGTTGTACACGGGTTTCCAGCCGGAGGCGTCGGCAAACTGGCCATGCACCAGCACGATATTCTTGACCGGAGCGGCGGATGCCGGCGCCGCAGCGGAAGCCAGCAGCAAAGCGGAAGCAATTGCGCAAGCAACGCGGGTTGGGGTGAGGGAGATGTTCATCATTATTCCTTGGTGGCGGGGGCACGGGGTTGGACTACTGGTACAACGTTCCCGTAGTATGGTTTCCGCGCTCCGTCAGCCTGATGACCAAGTCATGACAAAAAAATGACAATGCCGGACGTTGCGTCGTCCTGTTGTCCTCCAATTGACGCAGCGTAAGGAATTCCCGACAGCGGTTTCTCTCGTGCCCACCCGGAAATCATGATTTCCTGATGCTCCCTGTCCTTCGGATTGATTAACATTTCTGCTGAGAGAGTAGCAAAACAGGATTGCATTTTTGGAAATGCATCTGATTTCATGTCAACAACCGAAGGCAAGCAATGAAGAATGCAGACGACGCGGATAAGTACATCAAGAATGCCAACAAGATGCTGGATGCCGTCATAGCCAAGCTGGAACTGAAAAACGACGCTGCGCTTTCGCGCCGCCTTGAAGTGGCCCCACCTATAATCAGTAAAATCCGCCATGGCCGGCTGCGGGTCGGCGCATCCATCCTGATCAGCCTCCATGAAACCAGCGACCTTTCGATTGCCGAATTGAAGAGTTTTTTTTGATGTGCAGCGGTATGTTCCAGGGCGGTTCTGCATTCCAGTCCTGATTGCCATGGGGATCCTTTGAGCGGCAGGCATCAGCTGGATGCTTGTATAAGGATTTTCACCATATCCTGTCGCATGGGGTATCCTCGGAAAAACCTCGTTTGTGTCCTCAAATGGCGGCAGGAACCTGAATGATGAGCTTGCGCTGGCGTCGTCGACTGATCGTAATGCTGTGGCTGATCTGCCTGCCGACGGCGGCAATCTGCCAGCAGCTGCCATTGCGTTATTACAGCCAGTCCGATGGTTTGGCAAACATGGCCCTTACCACCTTGGCGCAAGAGCCTGGCGGCTACCTATGGATCGGGACTCAAAACGGTTTGTTCCGCTACGACGGCGCGCGCTTCCAGCGCTTTGAGCTGGAGGGCTTGTCCGCTCAGTTTGTAACCGCATTGCATGTCGACGGCAGCGGCCGGCTGTGGGTCGGCACCAGCGAAGGCTTGTACCTGTGGCAGGGACAGCGTTTTGTGCCGATGCAATTTAAAAATGTCCAATTCAGCTTCCATGAAGGGCAGACCTTTGCAACCCTTGGGCCGGATCGCCTGCTGGTGACAAGCCGGGACCGGTTGTGGCTGGTGCAGTCGGCGGACCACGGCCATTCCTGGCAGGCGCAGGAATTTTTCGAGGCAGGGCAGCTGTCGCGCTATCCCGAGATGCGGACCTTGTTCAGCATCCATGTCGGCTCGCACGGGGACCTGTGGATGGGATGCGAGCGCGCGTTGTGCCATTACGACCAGGGCAAGCTGCAGGTTCTGGGCAAGGAAAGCGGTTTGCCAGCCGGGGAAAATTGGCGCGCCATTCTGCATGACCGGCAAGGGCAGCTCTGGGTGCGCGGCGATCACAAGATCTTTATGCTGCCGGCCGACGGAGATCTCTTTCAGGACCGCTCGCCAGACCAGAACGATCAGAAAAAGGCGCACGGAATTCAGTTCCTCGCGGCGGACGCCGCCGGCCGGATTTTCAGCCGGTACGACGAAGGCATCATCCGCTGGAACGGCAAGCGCTGGGAATCCTTTGGCGAATCCAGCGGACTGACCGTCGGCGGCGGGATCAACGCCATCCTGTTTGATCGCGACGGCGGTGTCTGGCTAGGATCGCTGGGACATGGACTGGTGCATTGGATAGGTTATCCGAATTGGGAGAACTGGACCTCCAGGCAAGGCCTGCCCAACAACGTCGTGCTGTCGTTCTTGCGCGACCGGCAAGATTTGCTGCATGTAGGCACCCGTTCCGGCTCCGCCATATTGCAGAAGAACGGGTATTTTTCCGTCACGCCGACAACCTATGGCGGCACATCCCACCAGTGGGGAAACATGGTTGAAGACGCCCAAGGAAATATCTGGACCGGCTCGCTCTCAGGACTCCTGGTGCGCCGCGGGCGCGGCGCCGGAGCGGAGGTCAAGGTGGCTCAGCTGCCAACGATCAACAGCTTGTTTTTCGATCAGTCGGGACAACTGTGGATTGCCACTGAGCAGGGCATTTACAACATCAGGCAGCCGCAATCCATTCCGGTTCCGGTAAAAGTAACGGAGTTTCCGTCCATTGAGGATATCAACGCATACCAGGGGTGCCAGGGCCAGGCCGGGGTGCTGTGGTTTGTCACAGACAAGGGGCTGCTGCGTTTTGACGGCGTGCATTGGCGTAAGCCGCGGACCAAGCCGGCGGCGCAGGTTTTCCAGCCTAGCGCTATCGCTTGCACCCGTAGCGAAATATTGTGGCTGGGCAGTGAAGCAGGGAATGTCTGGCGTGGCGTCGACCAGGGCGAGACGGTGGAGATCAGCGATGTTACGCCGTCGCTGCTGCTGGATCAGTCGGTGACGGCGCTGCTCGAAGACAGGCGCGGCTGGTTGTGGGCATCTACGGATGCCGGAATTGGCGTATGGAATCACAGGCAATGGCGGTTTTTCAACCAGGAAAGCGGGCTGGTGTGGAACGACACTGACCTGAACTCCTTTTATGAAGACGGCGACGGCTCGATGTGGGTGGCAACCAGCGGCGGCGCGTCCCATATCCTGCGGCCGGAATCGCTGTTCGCGCCATTGCAGCTGGATGTGCTGGTGGAAAGCATCGCGCGCGACGGCGAAACCCTTGTCCGCGGCCAGCCTGTCCGCTTGCCGTGGAGCTCCGGCCCGCTCAACTTCAAGCTGGCGGCATTGTCTTACCAGAACCGCGAGACCCTGAATTTTCGTTACCGGATGCAAGGCCTGGAAACTGGCTGGTCCAAGACCAGCATCCCCGAGGTGCGCTATGCGGCTTTGCCTCCCGGCCGCTATCGTTTCCAGGTGGCGGCTGACAATCCTGCCATGCAGGCTTATTCGCCGATGGCGGAAGTCGAGGTCGTGATCCTGCCGCCGTGGTGGGGGACCAAGGTTTTCTACGCCTCCTGCGGGTTGCTGTCGCTGATGCTGCTGTACCTGATGCATCGCTACCGCGTCCGCTGGCTGGTCGGGCGCCAGCGGCTCAAGGAGCGGCAGGCGCGCGAGCGCGCCTATGAGCTGGAAGCGTCGCGCGAAGAAGAACGCAAGCACCTGACACGCGAAATCCACGATGAACTGGGACAGCACCTGTCGGCGTTGCGCATGGGGGTATCGGTGGTGGGGTTGGAGTTCGGAGAGAAAAACCCGTCGCTGCAAGGAAAAATCGAACGCATGGTGACGCTGGTGGACGCTACCATCAAGGTGGTGCGCAATGTGGTCTCGTCGTTGCGGCCATCGGCGCTGGACATGGGGATCGTGTCGGCGCTGGAGTGGCTGGCCGAAGAATTCAGGGACAATAACGGCATCCCATGCAGCCTGGACGTGCATGAAGAAAACATCATCCTGGATGACCAGCGGGCGACCACCATTTTCCGCATCGCGCAGGAATCATTGACCAATATCAGCCGCCACGCGCAAGCGAGCCAGGTGAAAATCAGCCTGGAGAGAAAGGAACAGCATTATCTGCTGGAGGTGCGCGACAACGGCAGGGGATTTGACGCCGGCGTGCAAAAGAAGAAATCGTTCGGCCTGATCGGCATCCGGGAACGGACACTCATGCTCGGCGGCGAGGTTGCCATTGTCAGCGTGCCTGGCGTCGGCACCACGATCAGGGTGTCGATTCCTATCGCCGACGAGGCGCCGAATCAATGAGGGCGGGGATCGATATTATTCAATCAGATTGTAGGTAATCGCGTAGCGCACCAGCTCGGCGTTATTCTGGAAGTTCATTTTTTGCATCAGCCGCGCCTTGTGGGTGCTGACCGTCTTGTTGCTGATCGACAGTTCTTCCGCAACCTGGTTGACGCTTTTGCCGCGCACCAGCAGCCGCAGGATGTGGAATTCCCTATCGGACAAGAGTTCATGGGGCGGCCGCTGGTCGGAGCTGCTGGACTCGAACACCATCTGTTCCGCCAGTTCAGGATCGATGAAACGTCCTCCCGCGACCACTTTGCGGATCGCGTTCATCAATGTTTCCGGTTTGTTATCCTTGGTCAGGTAACCGGCGGCGCCCGCCGCCAGCGCCCGGCGTGCAATCGGCAGTTCATTGTGCATGCTGAGGACCAGGACCGGCGGATAGGATTCATGGGCGCGGATGCGCTGGATGAGGTTGACGCCGCTGACGCCCGGCATGGTCATGTCGAGCAGCACCAGGTCGATCCCGCCCGCATGCAAGGCGTCGAGCACTTGTCCGCCGTTGATGGCTTCTCCGGCCACCGTCACCTCCTTGCCCAAAGCGAACAATTGTTTCAGCCCTTCACGCATGATCGCGTGATCGTCGGCAATCAGTACTCGTATCATGAATCCCTCAATTCACTTCACTTCACCATGGATGGAAATGCCAGCCCTGATCTTTGCGTCTTGATCTGGCATCCGTGGAACAGCCGGTTTTTCCCGCCATTATCGCGCACCTCCCGCCGCCGATGGTTTTCTTTTCTGCAAGGCATTCGTGCCGCCGATTTCGTCCTCGCGCCTTTCCTGTTTGCTGCTTGTACTGCTTGATGTGACGGCAACGCGCAGCTTACCGCAAGCAAGGAAATCCCTACACCAAGTTCAGGATATGACGATATTTCCCTTGTGAAAGAATGGTTATTCTCACCTCTGTCCGGTTTGTTTGTAAAAATCACATCTGAAGAGAAGGTCGGCATGGCCATGGCAAGCAAAGGTTTTACCTTGATCGAATTGATGATCACAGTCGCCATCATTGCGATTTTGTCGGCGATCGCTTATCCAAGCTATGCCGATTACGTGCTGCGCGGTTACCTGGTGGATGCTACCAACGGCATGGCTGCGGGACAGGCGCAGCTGGAACAGTTTTACCAGGACAACCGGAAATACACCGGCGGACCGTGCGCCGGCAACACCAATAATTTCACGTTTACCTGCACCTTGAGCGACCAGGAGTATGCGATTACGGCGACCGGCAGCGGTCCTGTCAGCACCTTTTCTTACACCTATACCTACACAGTCGCCGCGGGCCTGGTCAAGGCCACCACCGCGCTGAAAACCGGCTGGGGCAGCGCCTGCGCCGTTGCCTGGATCGTTAAAAAAGGGCAGCCATGCGCTTGACGCTGTCCTGGTTCCGGTCCCGGTCCGGAGGCCAGGGGTTCAGCCTGATCGAACTGATGGTCACCGTTGCCGTAGTGGCCATCCTGGCGACAGTAGCCGTGCCGGCGTTCTCTACCTGGATCCAGAATACCAAGACCCGCTCCACCGCCGAAGCACTGCAAAACGGCATGCGGCTGGCAAAAACCGAGGCGGTGCGGCGCAGCCGCCTGGTCGATTTCCGGCTGACGGCAGGCACGCCGGCCAAGGACGCCGCCACGTCGAAGACCGGCAGCAACTGGTACGTGCAGCAAAACGGCGCGCTGCTGGCAGCCGACGCCACCGATGCCGCCTACAACCTCTACGTGCAGGGTTCTTCATTGGCCGGCGCGAACGCCAATGTGACTGTGGCCGGCGACGTCGATACGCTGACTTTCACCAGCCTCGGGCGCCTCGGCAACACCGGCGCGGCATCCTATAAATTCGATGTCGCCAATCCAGGCGGCGACCGTGCGCTCAGGATCGTCGTTACGCAAAGCGGGCAGATCCGCATGTGCGATCCGAAAATCGTTTTATCCAATACCACGCCGACGGGATGCTGAATGATGAACCACTCCCTGAAACGGCAAGGCGGCTTCATGCTGATCGAAGTCCTGGCGGCGATCCTGATTTTTTCGTTCGGCATCCTGGGCCTGGTCGGATTGCAAGCGGCAACCATCAATAATTCCATCAGCGCCGAAGACCGCAGCCAGGCGGCGCTGCTGGCCGACAACCTGGTGGCCGCGCTGTGGAGCAAAAGCAAGCTGGTCAGCGGCAGCTGCGACTTGCTGTGCGCCGCCGACGGCGGCAACGCCAAGGACTACACCAACTGGCAAGCCAAGGTAAAGACTGCATTCCACGGCGGCAGCGGTGTCGCCAAGCTTGATGCGAGCAATGCCAGCCTGGTCGTCATCACCATCAGCTGGACCGCGGCCACGAAGAACAATACGGCGGCCGCCAGCCATACTTATACGACAGAGGTAGTGGTGCAATGACACAGCAATCGAAAAGCACGGCGCCGCGGATGCGCCGGCCATTCCAGCACGGCCTGAGCCTGATCGAGCTGATGGTGGCGCTGGCTATCGGCCTGGTGGTGTCGCTGGCGATTTTCAGCGTGATGTCGGTCAGCGAGGCGCGCAAAAGAAACACTACCGGCGCCAACGACATGAACCAGAACGGCGCTTTCGCGCTGTACCAGCTGGACCAGGCCATCAGGAGCGCCGGCACCGGGTTTTCCCAGCAATACACCTTGACCTTCGGCTGCGCGATCAATGCCATGCGCAACGGCAAGGCGGTGATCCCGCCCGCCGCGCTGCCGAGTCCGTTCGACGGGCTGGCGGCAAACATCGGCGGCGTATTCCGCATGGCGCCGGTGATCATCGGACAAGATCCTAAAGGTGTGCTGTCCGATACCTTGATCGTGATGGCGGGTTCCGCCGGCTACGGCGAAATGCCGGTCGAATCGACCAGCATCCCCACTACCAGCCCCAGTCCGCAGCTGCATTTGCTGAATACGCTGTCATTCTCGGCCGGGCAGCAATTGCTGGTGGCTGAACGTCCCGGCGCCGCTGCGCTGTCTCCTTGCCTGATCGAAACCGTGGACGGCTCTTACGCCGGCCCGGCCAGCAGCGGAGTGCTGCCGCTGGGCGGCGCATTTTATACGGCGGGCACCGACAAGGCCCTGACCAGCTATTCCTCCGATTCGGTCGCCCTCAATCTTGGCGGCGCACCTTCGTTCAGGCTATATGGCGTGGGCGCCAACAACACGCTGGTGGGTTTCGACCTGCTGAATGGAACGGTAACGGCTACCGACCAGATCGCTGATGGCGTAGTCGAAATGCAGGCGCTGTATGGCGTCGACAAAGCCAACAACGGCAATATCACATGGACTGCGCCGACGGGCAGTTATGCGGCCAGCGCGCTGCTGGACGGCAGCGTCAACGCCGGCAGCCTGATTGCCTCGATCAAGGCGATCCGCATCGGCATGATTACCCGTTCCGCGGTGGAAGACAAGAACGCGGTTTCGCCGGCGACCTTGCCGGCCATGTTCGACGGCACGGCGTTTTCATATGCCAAGACCTTGACTGCGGCAGAACAGAAATTCCGGTACCGGGTCCTGGATGCCGCCATTCCATTGCGCAATGCGCTTGCACTGAGCAACTGAGGAGCGCCTGCCATGACCATGCTTTCATCTTCCCGATCATCGCCCGGCGCTTTGCATCCTGGCCTGGCATCGAGCCGCAGCGCAAGGCAGCGCGGCTCGGTTTTGATCATGGCCCTGATTTCCCTGCTGGTACTGATGCTGGCCAGCGTGGCGCTGATCAGTTCGACCGACACCTCTTTGCTGACGGCAGGCAACCTGGCCTTCAAGCGCGACCTGGCGAACCAGTCTGAACGCGCCGTGGCGCAGGTCCGGACCCAGTTCGTCAGCGGGGCGCTGGTGTCGGAAACCGTGTTGTACAGCGACCAGGCGGCCCAGAACTATTGGGCGCATGTCTTGCCGTCGACAAAACTGCCGGGCATCCCGGATGTATTGATTGCATCGGCAAAAAAAGACGACATCACCGACGCCGCGACAGGCATCCGGCTGCGTTACGTGATCGACAGGATGTGCATATCAGGCACGGTTCCGGATAAATCGACCTGCACGATGGGTTCGTTCGTCGACGACAAGAAAGGCACGGCCGGCGTCACCAAGGTGAGCGCGGGGCTGGGGCCGGTCTACCGGCTGACGGTCATGGCGCTCGGACCGCGCAATACCCAGACGTTTACCCAGATTACGTTCACCCACTAAGCGCAGACTGCTGGCGGCCGCATGTCTGTCCGGCATACACAGGAGCATCAGTACATGAATCGAATCCCCGAGACGCTGCAGGCGCCGCGTTGGCTGAACCGTTTGCTGCTCAGCGTGCTGATGCTGGGTACTGTTTGCGCAGCGCATGCGCAAACAGCGCTGAACGATACGCCTATGTTCAGCAGCATTATCGTGCCGTCCAATGTGTTGCTGACCCTGTCGGTTGAATACCCTACGGCGACAAGCCGCGCGCATACCGGCGCGTATGCACCGAGTTCAACGTTTATCGGTTATTTTGATCCTGATAAATGCTACGACTACGACAATGCCAATGGTTATTTTGCGGCAAGCAAGGCAGCTGCAAGTCACGTCTGTTCCGGGCAATGGAGCGGCAATTTCCTGAATTGGGCGACTACGTCAACCATTGACCCCTTCCGCTGGGCGCTGACCGGGGGCTACCGTGCAGTAGACACCACGACTGCCACGGTATTGCAAAAAAATTATATGCCGGCAAGTCAAGGGGGAGTGGGGAATTTTCCGGTCCAGGCAATTACCAAGGATGCTACGACGATAAGCGGCGCTACGCCGTTTAGCGGCAAAAACTGGAATAGCATTTATGTGCGTGTGTACGGCTTCGGCACCTCGATGCGGGTATCGAACAATAATAGCAACACCACCATCAGCGTCGACGATACTCCCGGCACTTTCGGGGTTTTTGTCACCACGGCGTATACCTCGGGAGGAAAGAACGTCCCGGCGTCGAGCACGACTGCCGGCGCTACTTTCGACATACCGGTATTGGTCAAGGTCTGCGATCCGAATGCGATATCGCTGGAAGCCAACTGCACCAAATACGGCAGCAATATATACAAGCCGACCGGCTTGATTCAAAACAATGCTGATAAATTGCGCTTTGCAGCAGTCTCTTATCTGAACGATTCGAACCTCTTGCGTGATGGCGGCGTATTGCGCGCCAGGATGAAATCAGTCGGCCCCAAGACGCCGGTGCCGGGATCGAGCAGTCTCGATAACGCGCAAAAGGAATGGGATCCGGCTACCGGCATCTTTGTCGATAATCCCGATAGCAGCGACGCCGCCGCCACTGGAAAAGCCACCGGCAGCACCGTAGCCAACAGTGGCGTCATCAATTATTTGAATAAATTCGGCTTTGCCAGCCAAATCTACAAGGGCAAGGATCCGGTCAGCGAATTGTATTACACGGCGATACGTTATCTCAGGAACGCCGGCAATGTTCCTGAATACACCAGCAATCTGAATGCCGCCATGGCTGACGGTTTCCCGGTAATCACCAGCTGGGATGATCCAATCCAGTATGCCTGCCAAAGGAATTTCATTATCGGCATCGGCGATGAAAACACCCACGCCGACGCCAATCTTCCCGGTAGCACGATCGCCGACCCCAGCAAAGAGCCGACCATGCCGACCAGCGTGGCGTCGGATGTGCCGGTGTCAGGAGTCACAAGCTCTTCGATTGATGTCCGGCTGGCGACCAACAAGGTCGGTGCACTGGAAGGCCTGGGCAATCTCGGAGAGATGCATCCGACATGGTGTTGCGACCAGAGCAGTTATTTCATCGCCGGTCTCGCTTATGCCGCGCATACTGGCGATTTGCGGCCCAACGATTTCGGCAGCAAGAAGAGATCCTTCACAACTACTGCTACAACGTACTGGCTGGACGTGATGGAACGTGGCGTAGAGCAAAAAAACAATCAATACTGGCTCGCTGCAAAATACGGCGGCTTTACCGTCCCTGATGGCTACAGCACCTATGGCAATACCACTGCGTTGGCGCAATCAAGCTGGAACAAAGCCGGTGATACGGACCGCAACGGCAATTTGCGGCCGGACAATTATTATGACGCCGGCAAGGCCGGCTTGATGGTGTCGTCGCTGACCGATGCCTTTAAAAGCATTAATGCGGCATCACAGTTTTCTTCTTCGCTGGCGGTAGCATCGCCGGTAAGCGTCACCGATGGAACAGTCAGCTACAGCACACAATATTTCGCGGCCAACTGGTCGGGCGACGTGATTGCCAGTGCGTTGCAATTCGATGCGACGAGCGGGCAAGTGGTCGCTACGGCATCCGCATGGGATGCGCGTGCGATGCTGGAGACGCAGGCGGCGGCCACCGGCAGCGGCAGCAGCCTGGTCAACGGCTGGGATACGCAGCGCTTCATTGCAACCAGCGACGGCGGCAAGGGGGTGGCGTTCCGTGCCGCCAATATCGGCAACGCGAGTAATGCCGCGGCGCTGTCGGTATCCGGGATGAGTACCGCCGATGTCGTCAATTTCTTGCGCGGCGACCGCAGCAAGGAAGGCAATCCGTTCCGCCAGCGCGCATACCTGCTGGGCGATATCGTTACCTCGAAGGCCGCCCCGGTCGGCGTGCCGGCGGCAACGTATGCGGATGCGAGCAATCCTGGCTACGGCAGCTTCGTCGCCGCCCAGAAAACGCGCGGCACGGTAGTCTACGTCGGCGCCAACGACGGCATGCTGCACGCTTTCGACGGTGCCTTGAGCGGCGGCAAAGAACTGTTCGCCTATGTGCCCAGCTTCCTGTACCAGGGACCAACCGCCACGCCCGCGGTGAACGGCCTGGTTTCGCTGGCCAGCGCCAACTACATCCATCATTTTTTCGTCGATGCGACACCGGTGGTGACCGACGTCGATCTTGGCAGGGCTGGCGCTGCAAACAGTTCTGCCGACTGGCGCTCGCTGCTGATCGGCGGGCTGGGCAAGGGCGGCAAGGGCTACTACGCGCTCGACGTCACCAATCCCGGCACGCTGAGCAATGAAACCAATCTCGCCAAGGCGGTCCTGTGGGAGTTCACCGATGCAACCATGGGCTACAGCTACGGTCCCGCGGTGGTGGTGAAGACCGCCAAGTACGGCTGGGTGGCGATCCTGACTTCGGGCTACAACAACGCCGACGGCAAGGGATATTTTTATATCGTCAATCCGAGCAACGGCGCGCTGCTGGAGCCGCCGATCCCGACCGGCGCCGGCAGCGCAAGCGCGCCGGCCGGCCTGGCCCAGGCATCGGCCTACGTCGGCGACTTTACCGATTACACGGCGGACGCCGTATATGCCGGCGACCTGCTGGGCAATGTATGGCGCCTGGACCTGACCAAGACCACCGGCAGCAGCTACGATGCGCCGACGCAGATCGCCTTGCTGACGGATCCCTCCGGCGCAGCCGCGGTACAGCCTGTCACCACCCGGCCGCTGATCGAGGTGGATAAAAATTCATTGAAGCGTTATGTGCTGGTCGGCACCGGCAAGCTGCTGGCGGACAGCGATATCAAGAGCAGTCAGGTCCAGACTTTCTACGCCATCAACGATGGCACCGGGAGCAGGTTCGATACGGTCGCCACCTTGCCGGCCGCCGTCGGCAAATATCCGATTACCCGCGCCAACCTGAACAACAATACGGATGTGACAACCGGCATAGGCGCCACTCCTGAAAAGCCGTCAGGCTGGTATATCGACCTGGGATTGAGCGACAACAATATCGCGCGGCGCGTTACATCGCAAGCTGCCGCAAACGGCGGCGTCGTGGCATTTGCCGCCAACCTGCCGGATGGCGACGTTTGCACTCCCTCAGGCAGCAACGATGTCTATGCGGTCAGCTACAGCACCGGCAAGTCTCAATACGGCAACCTGGCGCTGGTGACCGCGGCTGGGCTGAACAACGGCATCTATTTTGCCAACATCAACGGCAAAGTGAAGCTGGTAACCACCACCAGCGACGGCAAGAGCGGCACCTACGAGCCTGAGCCGTCGGTGAATAATCCGTTCAACCGCCTGAACTGGCGCCAGGTCCCGGTTGCCAATTGAATGCCTGCGTGGCGCGCCGCCGACGCCACATGCATATGCAAGGGAAACACGCGGCGTGAAGTTCGAGGTACGCCGGCTGCTTGGCGCCGGAGTTTCCCTGGCGCTGCATGTTTGCGTGCTGGTGCCGTGGTGGCTTGCCGCGGATGGCGCAGGATTCGCCGCTATGGATACGGAGCAGGAGGCATACGTCGATGTACAAGTCGTGGCGGCGGCGCCTGGTGTGGCGCGGACTCCGTCAACCGGGCCAAAGCCGGCATACGGGGACAAACAGCCTGCCAAACCGTTCCAGGCCGGCGTCGTAGCCGAACAGACGGCATACCGGTTGCCGGAGCCGACATATTACGGGCCGCTGGAGGTAGACAAGGATGCGTTGCCGTACAGCGCCCCCGATCCTGATTTGCTGGCGGACGTTGCCGTTTCCGGACTGCCGATCCGCGTACGCCTGTATGTCGACGCCAGCGGCGTGGTGGCCGGCGTCGATACATTGCAAGCGCTGGCCGATGACCAGCAAGCGCTGGAACGGATAGAAAGGATGTTGCGGGGTACGCGTTTCATGCCGGCCAGGCTGGGAGGAAAGGATGTGAATTCGTACCAGGACCTGGAGTTCCATATCGGGCCGGAACTGAATAACCCACCTGGATAAGCAGCAAGAACAGGAAAACCGACGGATAAAAAATGGAAAATTCCAAGGCTAACGATATATGGCAATACATACAGTCGCAAAACAGTCACATGAAAACGAGTGATTTGGCGACAGGCAGCGTTCTGGGCGGATTGGCTGGCGCAACGCTGGCGGTTCTTATTGTATTTCGCTTGCACAGGGAGGCGTGGAGTGCGGATCTGCTTTTGCTGAGCATATTATGCTGCGCCGGGATAGGCGCTTTTCTTGTCTATGGCGGCCTGGCTCTGGGCCGGATCCGCGAATCTTCCCGGCGAAAGGCGGGCCGCTGCGATCCGGCATAGGCAGGCGGCCGGGGCCGCGGATTCCTGTCTGACGTCCAGCCCGAAGTTCTTATCCCTGCATCATCATGCCGGCCAAAGACGCTGCAGGGTTACCGATAAAATCGCGGGTTGGGTTGCCTGGATGCGCCGCCCGCAAGGTGTGCGGGCGGCGGCCTGCGGACAAGTCGCCCGGGCGCAATTACATGACCAGCACCTGCTCCGCATCCAGCACTTTGCGGCGGGCCAGCGCCAGGTTGGATTTGCTCTTGTCGAGGACCACATAGATGAACAGGCCGTGGTGCTTGTCTATCGGCCGCAGGATGTGGTACTGCTTGCCAAGGGTAATCAGGATATCTTCGATGGAATCCTGCAGGCCGAGGCTTTTCATGGTCTTCAGCTTGGCGCGCACCACTTCGGTATTGCCGGCCGCCGCCAGTTCCAGGTCGAGGCCCGAACCGCCGGATTCCAGGATCATCCCGCTGTTGCTGTCGACGATTGCCGCCGCCAGCGCGCCATCGATGTCCAGCAGTGTCTCAACGATAACAGTCATGTTGCTCATGTTTTTCCCTTGTGTATGTAGATAGCGGCGTTGAATGGAACAGGCGCATCACCGCCGGCCGGCCAGCAGCGCCGATGCGTGGAATGGAGTCACCGGCCCAGGGTCAGCTGCCGGATGAAATTGCTGACGATCTTGTCGACCGTCCATATCGTGTGTCCCAGGATGGCGTCCCGGTTGACCACGACGCACAGCAGGTAGGGGTATGGATGGCCGACCGGCCGGAAAATGATTTTTCCTGTCGGGGTTTCAAGCATCAGGCGATCGCATCCATCGAATTCCACTTCCTTGCCGACCGAGCGTGCGATGGCGACCAGCGAGCTGGTCATGGCCGACAGGCGCACCGCGCTGAATTTCAGCCCGGGATCGTAGATCGCGATTTCCTGTCCATCGAGCGTGGTCATGACTACGGTGGTGATGCTGTTCTGGAGCAAGCCGATCTGGTTGAATACATGATGGGCTGCGTTTGACGCAGAAGCGAGATTGGCTTTGATTTCCATGTGAATTTATATTGTTATCAGCAGCGATGAAAATACGTCCAGTGCATCCAGCATCTGTGATTTTTCGCGTACGTCTGCGGTGATCATAGGAACCGCCATGCCCAGCGCGCCGGTCAGCGCCGACGCAAACCGGTTGCTGTCCTCGATGCTGACCGGGCGCGCCAGCAGCAGCATGCACGGCATGGTTTCGGAAACGGAATAGACGGTGCGCAGATATTGCTCTGCCGTGTGGATAGCATCTGCGTCGTTGGCGTCGATCATGACGATGACGCCGATTGCCATGGAGAGCAGCCAGCCGCGCATGAAGTCGAAACGGTCCTGTCCCGGGCTGCCGTAGATATGCAGCTGTTCGCCGCCATCCAGGTCTACCACGCCGAAATCGGCGCCTACGGTCGTGCTGGTCTTGGCTGAGGAGGCGGGATCCATGTTGGGAACATCGCAATCGACCATCAGGTCTCCGCACAAAGAGCGGATGGCTGTCGTTTTGCCTATGCCCATCGGCCCCAGAAGGACAATTCTCAGTATGCACACTATCGGGTTGTCTCCAGCTCTTGCGAACGGGTCCGGCCCAGCCACTGGTTGATTTTCTTGACAAATAATCCGACGCCGCTTTCCTTCTGGCCAGGGGGGAACTGTTGTGCCGGTTCTTGGGCGGCCGGCAGCTTGCTTTGTTCGACCAGCACTTCTTTCTTTCTCAGTTCGTCAAGAAACAGATAGGCGTCGCGTTCCGACAAGCCGCCGTATGCGAGGAGCCACTGCCAGTCGACGGATTGCTTGGTCATGACCGCTAGGATTTTCTGGAAATGGACAGCCGAAAAATCGTGCTCCAGGCTGATCCACCTGGAGATGCGATAAGTGCTTTGGGAGAGGGGGGCGGGCGCATCGCCCAGGCCGCTTGTCCCGGTCTTCATGTCGAGTATCCGCAAGGCCGCCCGGTCCAGTACATTGATCAGGTCCGGCAGGCGGAAATCGGCCGGCAAGGTCATGTCGCCTTTGCCGGCAGGATGATCGGGGGATGCCGAAACCCAGATGCAGATGCAGTTGGCCGGCAGCGCCTCCAGGGGATTGAAGGTGGACGGGTCGAGCAGCGCTGCCGAGGCAAACCTGGAGTCGGACGGAAGCCAGCGGAATACGGTCTTTTCATCCGCTATCTGCATCAGGAGTTCATAGCGCAACAGTTCTTTTTCAGCGAGGTGTTTGACAGAAATAAAGACAGTCTTACGCATCGCGGCAACCATATCGATGGATGGCGTTCCGGGCGGATGCCGGAATATTTTCTGCTGGCGGATGCGGCATGGTTTTCCCCTTGAAGATGCGCTAGATCGTTAGCCCCGGTTTTTTGCAGGGACGGCGTCGTGCAAAAGACATGCCCATCGGCCGGTGAACTTGCCGCAAGAATAAGCAATGTGCAGGAGCAGGGCTATCAGGGGATCTTGATATTTGCGCAGGATCCGGGAAGCGCCTTGTCGGGAATTCCTTACGCCGGCCATGAAACCGTAATTGCCGTGGAGATCGATTGGCGCAAGCATTTGCGGCGCACGGCGCCGGTTTTTTTGAGACCTGCCGCTGGCTGGCGATACCGGGATTGGAGGAAATGCTTACCCGAAATTCAGGATTGCCTGATTGAAACATTCTTTCGCATTGTTCATTATCGGCGCCAGGAAATCATCTTGGCGCCGCAGGCGGCCGGAGCCGGAATTTCCAGCTTGTTAACGGATTGTGTAGCGGATTGTAAACCTTGCGAATTATCGCGTTTTGTCGGGATCGATGGAGCAGACCACATGGCACAGAAAATTTCAGACGACGACGCCTTGTTGCTGGCGCAAATACTACGTTCTTTCGACCTGGATGAAACGACCAGCGCCGCGCGATTCGTAGAGAGCCTGATTTTCGATGCGATTTTCCGCGAAGAGTGGGAGCGTATTTGCGGCAGCCAGCATCAATTCCATTTTTATGACAGGCTCGCCGAGGACATTTTCGACGCGCTGGAAAACCATGGGGATCTGGAAAATTCCGTGCGGGAGAGGGCCGGCCAGCTGCTTCGGGAAATTGAAGCGCGGTATGCCAGCCTGCTTGGCGAGATCCAGGCGCACTACGCATGGATTTGCAAGCACATGGTTTCCATGGGAAGCCGCAGGGGCGGGTCAAAGACGGAATTCTTGCCTTTCTGACCAGGGCGGCCACATCCCGATGTAAATGTTGAATCCCTTTTTGCCGGATAGGAAAAGCTGATGTTCCGGTTATCTTGATTTTTTGGAAAATACGATGCCTGGTTTTATGAAGCTGCTGTGTGTATCAATTTTGGCTGGCATGGCTTTGAGCGCGTGCGGCGGCGGCGATAACGCCGGGGAGAATTCCAGTTCAAGCGGTAGCGCAACGGCGACCGGCACTACCTCATCGGGTACCGGCAATACGCCAACCGGAACAAGCGGCACGCCAACCGGAACAGGCGGTACTTCAACCGGATCGAATGGTGTTTCTTCAACGGTAGATGCGGCGCTCCCGCCCGAACCGCAGCTTCCTGGAACCGTGTGCGCCACCCTGGTCGCGGGCCTTACCCAGGCGGGCGGCCTGTTGCCCGCTTCTGTCGACGCCAGCTTGAGCAATTCCAATCCGGATACCGCGCGGATTCAAAAAGAAATCTCCCGCTGCCCCGCCGGGCAAGCGGTCAAGCTGACTACCGGCAGCAGCGGCCAGAACGCATTTCTTTCCGGCCCGTTGACCCTGGCTAGCGGCGTCACCCTCTGGGTGGATCAGGGAGTGACCTTGTTCGCGTCGCGCAGTCCGGCGGATTTCGATACCGGCGCCGGCAATTGCGGTACCGCTGCCGGTGACGGCAAGTCCTGCAATGCCTTGATCACCGCCAGCAAGACACAAAATAGCGGAGTAGTGGGCGACGGCGTCATCGATGGGCGTGGCGGCAGTGTATTAACGTCAGGCGCCAACGCGGGAGCAATGACTTGGTGGGACGTCGCCATGCTGAACAAGTCGACGGGCAAGAACCAGAACAATCCGCGCCTGATCCAGGTTTTTGGCGGCAGCAATTTCACGCTGTACCGCATTACCGTCCAGAATGCGCCGGCATTCCATGTGGTGCCTAATACGGTAAGCGGTTTTACTGCCTGGGGCGTGAAAATCCTGACGCCGACCCTGGCTTACTCCCGGCCGGGTTATGCCTGTCCGGCCGGGAGCAGCCCGGATCCGACAACGCCCGCTACTTCGCCAAGCACCTGCTTTACGCCGGAAACCACGAAAAATACGGACGGGATCGATCCCGGCCAATCCAGCAATGTGCTGATCGCCTATTCTTATTTCAGCGGCGGCGATGACAATATCGCGATCAAGGCGAGCGGACCGGCGCCGGCTCTGTCGCATCGGATTGTCCACAGCCACTTCTATTATGGCCATGGCATGTCGATCGGCAGCGAGACGAATTCGGGTGTAGACGGCATCGAGATGCGTGATCTGTCGATCGATGGCCAGGATTCTCAAAACAGCGTCGGCATACGGATCAAATCGGACGACGGCCGCGGCGGCACGGTGAAGAACATCAGCTATCGGCAGATCTGCATGCGTAACGTCAAGGAGCCGATGATATTCGATCCTTACTACAGCGCCGGCAATCACACCCTGGCGCCGGATTTCCACGACATTGCGGTCAGCGGCTTCCATTACCTCGGCAGCGCAAAATACGGCGGCGGCACGCTCACCTTCAACGGCTATGCTTTCAACGGCACGGTCAATCCGCTGAAGATCATCTTGGATAACGTCATGTTCGATTCCACGCCGAAGATATCGAATAGCCCGCACAACGGCGGCCCGACGCCGCCGTCGAACACACAGTTTACTGTCGGGCCCGGTCCGGTCAACTTTACGATCGCACCTTCCGCTGCGAATAACGTGACGGTGGTCACGGCGCCGAAAGACGGCCAGCAGGCAATCGACTGCAGCCAGGCTTTCGTGCCTTTCCCATCCTCGATGTCACCGTTCTAGATTCTGCCGGCCCGGTTTCCGCGCTATTTCGACGCCATTTCTATGCCGGCGATCTTGCACTCCGATCGCTCGGTGTTTTTCCATACCTCATAGTCTTTTTCATCGTTCGCCCGCAGGAACGAGGTCGATGCCGCGCCTGCCTGGGCGCAGGCGACTTTTGCCAGGCCGTTGCGTTTGGCTTTGTGATATTGGGCGACGGTCTGGAACGCCACATTCCTGTCGATGGCGCGCGTATTCTGCCTTGCCATCACTTCAATGCCGTCGCAGAAGAAATACCAGATGCCGGGGGAGATAGCGACGAAACAGAACAACGTTTGTAATGTACTAAGATCCTTGGTTCTCACTGTACTTGCCTTCCAATATTACGGGTCGCGGCACTACCGCGGCCGGGTGCTTGTTCCGGCTCCTAGGCCATTGATTTGATTAATTTTTCACAATTGTTCATATGCTAATTTAGTTTTCAAAAAAAACAATGGTTTGTTAAAAATTGTTAGGTAAAAATCCTGGGAGTGACGATATTTGTGGGATTTTTCATACAATAAAAACATTCAAAATTAACATCATCCAGGTAACGATTTCGTGCACAATTACGCCGGGCAACCAATCCTGCACGCCGTTTTTTTTGACACTTCATCAAATTGAACGGGACCGCGTTTGAACTGCCGACTTTTGTCTGCGCGCTGTTCGTCGGCGTCATATTGAGCAACGGCCTGGCGCTGCCGATCCACAACTAGGCGGGACAGGCTCGGGCAAGGCCCCGCGTCGCTATAATGAAGAAGGTTCACTTCAGGGAGGCGCTCATGCAGCTCACACCCAGGCTGGCGATCTTCACCATAGTGTCGAGCCTTGCCTACCTTTGGCTCGCCATCCTCGGCGAGGGCGGATTTGACGCCTTTTTCTCGCGGCCGGCCTTGCTTGTCACCGCCGCCGCATTCATGGCGCTGGCCGGCGCGGCGCTCTTCACCAGCGCCAACCTGAGTTCCGGCGAGCGCGAGGACCGCGGCAACCGCTGGATCATTCCCGCCGTCGGGCTGATCGGGCTGCTGCAAGCTTACCTGCCGGCGTATTCCGACCGCATCGGCTTCTGGACCTTCGGCGGCGATGCGCTGCGCTGGACCGGCGTTGTCCTGTTCATCGCCGGCGGCGTGCTGAGGCTGTGGCCGGTTTTCATCCTGGGACGCCGCTTCAGCGGCCTGGTGGCGATCCAGCCGGGGCATGAGCTGGTCACCGGCGGCATATACAGCGTTATCCGCCATCCCAGTTACCTGGGCCTGCTGGTGAACGCGCTGGGCTGGTCCCTGGTTTTCCGTTCCGGGCTCGGCGTACTGCTCACCGCCCTCATGCTGGTGCCGCTGCTGGCCCGCATGCGCGCCGAGGAAGCGCTGCTGCGCAGCCAGTTCGGCGCCGGGTACGATGCCTACCGTGCTCGCACTTCGCGCCTGATTCCCGGGATTTATTAGGATGCCTGGCCTGGTTTCTGCCTCACGGGCATGCTGCGAATCGACCGCCTGCGATAAACTGTGCGTTTGGGTTGATGGGGGAAGCGATGCAGACCGTGACACTGCCTTACGGCTCGGACCAGACCGGCCTGGTATGCGGTTTTTTATTCGACGCCGACGCGCAAGGCCGGCCAATCGAGTCGAAACAGGCGGAGCAGTGGCTGGCTGCACGCGAGCAGCATCCCGGCCAGTTCATCTGGCTGCACCTTAACCTGGCCAACACCGCCAGCGAAAAGTGGCTGAGGAAGCATGCCGCGCTGGGCGACGAATTCTACGCAACCCTGCACGAAGGCCAGCGCTCGACCCGCATCGAACTGGTCGACAATATGCTGATCGCGGTGGTCAACGATGTGCTGCACGATTTTTCATTCGATCCGGCGGACATTTCCACGCTGTTCCTGAATGTCGACCGGCAGGTTGTGATCAGCGCCCGGCTGAAGCCGCTGAAGGCCGTCGACCGCTTGCGCAACGCAGTGAAGAACGGTGAACCGATCCGTTCCTCGATCGAGCTGCTGACCCATCTGCTGCGCGACCAGGCTGAGGTGCTGTCGAAGATCGTGCGCGACGCCATCCAGCGGGTCGACGGCATAGAAGACACCCTGCTGGCCGGCAAGCAGAACCAGAAACGCGCCAACCTGGGTCAGCTGCGGCGCGTGCTGGTGCGCCTGCAGCGCCTGCTGGCGCCGGAACCGGCGGCCTTGTTCCGCCTGCTGCAGCGGCCGCCGAACTGGGTGGCCGACATCGATTCGCAAGAGCTGCGCCACGCCACGGAAGAATTTTCGATGGTGCTGCACGAAATCGCCACGCTGCAGGAACGCATCAAGCTGCTGCAGGAAGAAATCGCGGCGCGCGTCAATGAGGGCAATAACCGCAGCCTGTTCGTGCTGACTATCGTCACGGTGCTGGCGCTGCCGATCAACATCATCGCCGGCCTGCTTGGCATGAATGTAGGCGGCATCCCGCTGGGGCAAGATCCTCAAGGATTCTGGATCATCGCCGGCATTGTCGCTACCTTCACTGCGGTGGCCGGCTGGCTGGCTTTCAGGAAGCGCGGCGACGAGTGACGCCGGCCCGGCTTCGGCAATGTGCGCCGATATGAGCGGGCTGCCCACGGCATTGGAAAATTTTCGGTATCATCGTGCGCGCAGAAACTTGTCAATCCAAACCTGAAGGAAATGCCATGTCGATCCATGTCGCCACCATCGAGTGGGAACGCGCGGATGCCGTATTCACCGATAACCGTTACAGCCGCGCCCACCGCTGGCAATTCGACGGCGGCGCCGTGGTGCCGGCATCGAGTTCGCCGCATGTGGTCAGGGCGCCCTTGTCGAATCCGGCCAATGTCGATCCGGAAGAGGCGTTTGTGGCCTCCTTGTCGAGCTGCCACATGCTGTGGTTCCTGGACATCGCACGCAGCGCCGGCTACCTGGTCGAGCGTTATGTCGACCAGGCCAAGGGACATATGGAGCGGGCGGCGGATGGCAAGAGCTGGATCGCGCTGGTGGAGCTGGCGCCGGCGGTGGCCTTTTCCGGCGCCAAGATCCCGGACGACGCGGTGCTCCGCCATTTGCACCACCAGGCGCACGAAGAATGTTTCCTGGCGCGTTCCGTGAAAAGCGAAATCAGGATCGAGGGCAGCTGGAGCCATGCCGCGTCGTAAGCGCCGATTCGGCAATCCGGCGATCCTTATCCTGGCCGGCGCGGAGGCGGGTAGAATACCGGCGGCGCAGGTTTGCCGCGCAGGCAGGGGCTGGCATGCGGCAGCATTGTCAAACTGCCACGATACGACGTTTACACAGGAAAAATGATGGCAAAGAAGAATGAAGAGCTGGACCCGGAAACATTGGCGCTGATTAACTGGTGCATTGAAGTCGAAGGTTTCCTGGTGGCCGGCGGCGCGACCCTGGAACAGGCGCAAGAGCATATCGAAGAACAGGTGGAATGGTTTACCGACCAGTTTTATGACGGCCTGACGCCGGAACAAGCCGCCAAGGAAGCGCTGGCGTGATGCATGCCGAGGTGCGGTCGGCCCGATGAGCCAACATGAAATAGGGAGCGGCATCGGCCTGTCGGTCGGCGCTTCGATGCTGTTCGCCTTGTTGTCCGGCTACACCAAGCTGCTGGCGCCGCTCGACGGCCTCGACATCTTCGCCTGGCGCGTGGTGTGGACCTTGCCCGGCGCGCTGGCCCTGCTGGTCTTGCGCCAGCGCCTGCCGCAGGCGCGCGCCTTGCTGCAGCGCCTGGCGCGCGAACCCTTGACCTGTGCGGCACTGGCGGTAGTGGCGGCGCTGCTCGGCGTCCAGCTCTGGATTTTCCTGTGGGCGCCGTTGCATGGCCGCGCGCTGGAAGTCTCGCTGGGATACTTCCTGCTGCCCTTGACCATGGTGCTGGTCGGCCGTTTCTACTATCGCGAACGGCTGGATGTTTTCCAATGGCTGGCAGTCGCCTGCGCCGTGACCGGCGTGCTGCACGAGCTGTGGCTGACGCGCAGCTTTGCCTGGCCGACGCTGGTGGTGGCGCTCGGTTATCCGCCTTACTTTGTCCTGCGCCGCAAGATCAATGCCGATCCGGTGGTGGCGTTCGCGCTGGAGATGGCATTGCTGCTGCCGGTGGCGGCCGTCATGCTGTATGCGCGCGATTCCTGGAGCGTGATTGCCCACCGGCCGGACATGTGGCTGTTCCTGCTGCCGGGGCTGGGTTTGCTGAGCACGGTCGCGCTCGGCGCTTACCTGGGCGCCAGCCGGCTGTTGCCGATGGCCTTGTTCGGCATCCTCGGCTACGTCGAGCCGGTATTGCTGGTCGGCGTCGCCATCGTCTTTCTCGGCGAGTCGATGGCGCCGGGACAGCTGGCCACCTATATCCCGATCTGGTGCGCGGTGCTGCTGACGGCGCTGCACAGCGTGCGCCTGTTGCGCAAGGAGCGGGCTGCGCGGCGCGGCGGTTAAGCGCGTTGTCAACCAAGAAACGCACCCGCCAATCTCCGCAAGTCCGCCCAAATATTCCCGTTTTAAAGACTCCAGTAAGTAAGTGGTAAGAGCTTATGGCTGAACATGCTTGTCGGCAGCAGTTCATTCGTTCAATCATCTTGTGGAGTCAACATGCATCATTTCAAGTCTTCCTGCCGGCTAGCGCTGGCAGCGATAATCGGGACGGCTTTCAGCGCCGCGGCAGGTTTGAGTCATGCCGATCCGGTCCTGGCCGAGGAGCCGTATTCCGCCGACGCTTCCCAATGGGGGCTGGGCATCGGCCTCGGTTCTGAAAGCCGGCCCTATCGCGGCGTCAGCAATCATGTCTCGGTCTTGCCGCTGGTGCTGTATGAAAATCGCTGGATCCATTTCTTCGGCAATACGCTTGATTTCAAGCTGGGATCGGTCGACCAGTTCAGTTTTACATTGCGTGCCAAATATGCATTGAACGACGGCTACAAAAGCAGCGATTCGGAGGCATTGCGCGGCATGGACGAACGCAAGGGCAGTGCCTGGGGCGGCGTGGCCGGGACCTGGGATAATCCCTATGCGAAATTGTCGCTGGAGTGGCTGACTGCCGGCAGCACCAAGGGCAACACGGTGAAACTCGGCGCCGAGCATTCGTTTGCCGTGGGCGCTTTCCAGCTGACGCCGCACCTGAGCACGACCTGGATGGACAGCAAGTACGTCAATTATTATTACGGCGTCAAGGCAAGCGAAGCGATCGCAGGCCGCCCGGCTTATACTGGCAAATCGACGGCCAACATCGAGTTTGGCGTGCGCGCGGACTATCCGCTCACACGCAACCAGATGATCATGCTCGACGTCGGCGACCTGCAGCGCGGCACCGGCATCAAGGACAGCCCGCTGGTCGACAAGTCGTCGGCCGTGAGCGTGCGGGTAGGTTACCTTTATAAATTCTAGATACGATACCAACCATGAACCGGATCGGCTTGCTGGAAGACCACGAGCGGATGGCGCAGCTGATTCGCCAGGCGATGGCTGGGGTCGGCATCGAAGTCGATATCTATGGCCGCATCGACCATGCGGCCGACGGCTTTACCCGCATTCCCTATGCGGCGCTGGTGATCGACCGCGGCTTGCCGGACGGCGACGGGCTTGACCTGGTGCGCAAGCTGCGGAGCAAGGGCGTGCTGGCGCCATGCCTGATGCTGACCGCGCTCGATGCCTTGCATGACCGGGTAGTCGGCCTGGAGGCCGGCGCCGACGACTATCTGCCCAAGCCGTTTTCGATGGAGGAACTGGTGGCCAGGGTGCGCGCCCTGATGCGGCGTCCGCCGCAGCTGCAAAGCCTGGTTCCAGCCTATCTCGGCTTGCAGGTGTTGCCGGAAACGAGCTGCATGCGCAACGGCGACGATGCGGTGTCGCTGGCGCCATCGGAATTGCAGCTGATGCTGAGCCTGGTGCGCGCGGGCGGGCAGCCGGTGCGCCGCACCGCCTTGGAAATGGCGGCCTGGGGCGTGGGCGATGCGGTCACCCCTAACGCGCTGGATGTCGCTTTGCACCGGCTGCGGCGAAAACTGCTGGCGATCGATTCCACTGTAGAGATCGCCAACGTCAGGGCTTACGGGTTTGCGTTGCAGGAACTGCCCAATGCGCTATAGCTTGTCGAAAAAACTGATTGTCTCTGCCGCGGCTACGCTGGTGGTCATCACCCTGGTGGTGTCCGCGGGCCTGGCTGCGGTATTCCAGTGGGAGCCCGAGATATTGCTGAAGCAGGAGATGCTCAGGCATGTCGACAAGATCAAGGAAAAGATGCGCTTCGACGCCTCGGGCAAACTGACCGGGGTCGACCTGAATTCCAAAATGCAGCTGCTGTATGAAGCCTTGAAAGACGACTCCATCTACCGCATCCTGGATGACAAGGGCGCCGTGCTGGCCGCCTCCGACGGCGCCGGCATCCCCCTGTTTGCCAAAGGCACGCGTTTCGATCCCAAAACCGCGGCCGATGGCGGCCTGGTCCTGCGGCGTTCGGGATTGACATTGCATGTATTTACCCAAGCCGTTTTCCACGGCGACAAGACCTACTATATCCAGGTGGCGCGGAGCGAACGCATGCACCAGGCCATCATGGGCAGCGACAGCGCCAGTTTCATGATGGCCTCCGGGGTCGCGGTGATTGTCGCCATCCTGGTATTTACCGGTGTCGTGTGGGGCACATTCAACCGCGCGCTGCGCCCGCTGCGTGTGGCGTCGGATGCGGCCAGCAAGATTGAATTCAACCGCCTGGGCTCCCGCTTGTCCACGGTGGACGTGCCGCAAGAGCTGGTGCCGCTGATAGACGCATTCAACAAGGCGCTGGACCGGCTGGAGCGTGGCTATCGGCTGCAGCAGGAATTCCTGGCGACGGTTGCGCATGAGCTGAAGACCCCTTTGGCCCTGATCCGCGGGCAGATCGAACTCGATGGCGTGGCCGACCGCAAGCTGCTCCTGAAAGACGTCGACCGCATGGCGCGCCAGGTGCACCAGCTGCTGCACCTGGCTGAAGTGAGCGACCAGAAGAATTTTGTGTTCGAGCAGCTCGACGCCGGCGAAGTCGCGGTGAGCGCGGTCGAGCACCTGGAACGGCTGGCGGACCGGCTGGGCGTGCGCATCGTCCTGCATTCGCCGGCTCGGCAGGTATTGCTGCTGGCCGATGGCGGCGCGCTGTTTGTACTGGTCAAGAACCTGCTGGAAAACGCCCTCCATCATTCGCCGGCCGGCGCCAGCGCGGTCGTCACGGTCACGCCGGAGCAGATTTCGGTGCGCGACCATGGCGAGGGCATTGCCGCGGACCACGTGCCGTTGCTGTTCAAGCGTTTCTGGCGCGGTCCGAACCGGCGCGACGAAGGCGCCGGCCTGGGGTTGTCGATCTGCAGGGAAATTTCACATGCCCACGGCTGGCGCCTGCTGGTCAAGCACGACCAGCGCCCGGGGGCGGAATTCATCGTCGCATTCCATTGATTCCTGCGGGCGCCGGCAACCGCGCTTCCGTCAAAGTCATCGTCCTGTCATAAGACTGCTATAAGTTGATGCCTTGCAACCGGCGCTCAGAGCGGCCGCCGCCTCGCTGCGATCGCTTTCCTTGACGGATAAACCATGTACAACAATAGCAAACGATTAATCATCCTCGATGCGGATGGCACCACTATCGATGCCTACAGCGCCATCGACAAGACGTTTTCCCGCCACGGCATGGAGATCGGCGATGAGGAAAGGTTCCAGAAGCGCCGCCGCCTGTTCAAATACCTGGGCGGATTGAAAGAGTTTCCCTCCAACCTGAAAAAACAGATCGGCAAGCAGAGCCGCAAGCAGCTGATCGCCACCCTGACCGAGGTATACCGGGAAGAGGCCAAACTGTATCCTGGCATCGCGGACCTGGTGCGCAGCCTGATCGCCGCGCCGGACATCGCCGTCGGCCTGGTGACGCGCAACATGACGAACGAGCCGGAAGAGACGCTGCGGCTGCTGTTCCGGCGCCACGGCATCGATCTCGATGCGCTCGATTTTTTCGCCCACATCCCGCTGCACCTGGAAAAGATGCAGGAATTCCGCGCCATCCGCGAGCGCCTCGACATCAATCCCGCGCGCGCCTATATTGCCGGCGACGAGCATAAGGATTACCTGGCCGCGATCGGCTCCGGCATGCATCCTTTCATGGTTTCCTACGGTTTCGAAAGCTACAAGCGTCTGATCAAGAAATTCCTGGTGCCGGAAGAAATCATCTCGCGCTCGCCCGAAGAGCTGTGCGGACGCGTGCGGCACGCCATGGGCTTGACGGATAGCGCCTGACAAGGCGCTACTGCAAGGCGCCACTCCCTGTTAGAATTTATCTTCCAAAAGATGGATCGGACAGGGCACATGTACACATTGTATGGCTTCAAGGGCTCCGGCTCCGCCGTGGCGGAGCTGGCGCTGGAACTGGCCGGACTGCCTTACCGGCTGGTCGAGGCCGCTTCCTGGGAGCCCGGCTCGGCGCTCGACGAGCTGCAGCAGTTGAACCCCCTCAGGCAGATTCCTACCCTGCAGCTGCCGGACGGCAGCATCCTGACCGAAAGCGCGGCGATCCTGCTCCATCTCGGCCTGGCCCATCCCGCGGCCGGGTTGCTGCCTGCCGCTGAAACCCAGCGCGCGCAGGCCATCAGGGGCCTGGTGTATATCGCCGCCAACTGTTACGCCGCGATCGGCGTGATCGACTTCCCCGAGCGCTGGTGCGTCAATGCCGACGATGCTGTGAAAGAACAGATCCGGGAAGGCGCGCGTGCGCGCCTGCACAGTTATTGGGAAATTTTCGCCGACACGTATCCTGCATCTCCTTTCCTGAACGGCGCTTCGCTCGGCCTGCTCGACCTGATGGCTGCCGTGGTTTCCAAGTGGTCGGGCGCGCGGTCGCACCTGGCGCGGGTACGGCCCGCTTTCTTCGCCTTGGTCGAGAGGGTGCAAGCCGATCCGAAAGTGGCGCCGGTGTGGCGGCGCCACTGGGATAATTGAATTTTCCGGATTTTTACCGATGCTTTCATCGTCATTTGCAAAATGCTAAAACATATGGAGACCCAACGTGCAGTCACAAACCGAGCTGTCTGAAGACCAGTTGATGAAAAAAGTGGCATGGCGCCTGATGCCATTGCTGATCGTGATGTTCCTGGTGTCTTTCATCGACCGTCAGAACGTCGGTTTCGCCAAGCTGGAAATGGTGCATGCGCTGGGCATGAGCGAGGCGGCCTACGGCCTCGGCGCGTCCCTGTTTTTCATCGGCTACCTGCTGTTCGAGATCCCCAGCACCCTGGCCTTGCATAAATACGGCGCGCGGGTCTGGCTGGCGCGCATCATGTTTACCTGGGGCGCGGTGACCATGCTGCTGGGTTTCACCAGTTCGCTGCCGATGTTTTATGTGCTGCGCTTCGTGCTGGGCGTAGCCGAAGCCGGATTTTATCCTGGCGTGATCTATTACCTGACGCTGTGGTTCCCCCAGGTATACCGCACCCGGGTGCTGGGGATATTTACGCTGGGCAGCGCCCTGGCCAACATGCTGGGCGCCCTGGTCGGCGGCTTGCTGCTGAACCTGAACGGCACGCTCGGACTGGCCGGCTGGCAATGGGTCTTTATTGCGACCGGTGCGCCGGCGGTGCTGCTGACGCTGGTGGTGATGGTGTACTTGCCCGGCTCCATCGATGAAGCCAAATTCCTGTCGGCCGCGCAGAAAGCCAAGCTGAACGACATGATGCAGCGCGATACGCCGGCCAACGTCACCCGCGGCAATCCGCTGGCGGCGCTGTGGGACTTGCGCGTGCTGCTGTTTGCCGCCACCTACATGCTGATGTCGACTTCGCTGTATGGCGTCACTTACTGGCTGCCGACCTTGGTGAAGGGCTTCGGCGTCAGCTCCACCATCAACGGCTTGCTCAACATGATGCCGTGGGGGCTGGCGGTGCTGCTGTTGCTGTGGCTGCCGGGCAAGCTGCGCCATGACCGGGTAGTGTTCAAGGCGATCGCCGTCATCGGCTTGCTGGGTTTGCTGTGCTTTACCTCGAGCGCGCTGCTCGATTCCAACACGCTGCGTTTCGGCGCCCTGGTCATAGGCGGCGCCTGCATCACCTTGCTGTATCCCTGTTTCTGGTCCTTGCCGCCGAAATTCTTCCAGGGCGCCCGCGCTGCCGCCAGCATCGCGGCGATCAATTCGATCGGCAACCTGGGCGGGTTTTTCGGGCAGAACCTGATGCCTTACGTGGGCAAGCTCACGCACAGCAATGTCACGCCGATGCTGGTTCCCGCCGCTTGCCTGGCGGTGCTGGGCGTGGGCGGCCTGGCGGCGGTGAACTGGCAGCGCAAGCGCGACCTGGCCGACGACAGCGCGCGCGAGCGCCAGGTGGCGATCCAGGAAGACGGCAGCGAAGATCCGGGCGCCGGCATCGACCAGCTGCTGGACCGGCATCCCGACCACCTGCACATGCCGCATCCAAAACCGGCGCAGCCTGATTGAATTTTAGTGAAAGTCGCGGCTGCTGGTGTACAGCTTGCCCAGCATGGGCGACATGTCGATCAGGTGCTGGGCCACCAGGTGCCTTACGCCCTCCTGGGACTGCCAGGTGCCATTGACGCCCATCAGCTTCGCTCCCCGCAGTTCCTTGCGCTGGCTGTCTGCCAGGTCGGGCCAGACGATGACGTTGACAGTGCCGGTTTCATCTTCCAGCGTGACGAACACCACGCCCTTGGCCGTGCCGGGGCGCTGGCGCACCGTGACGATGCCGCAGGCCCGCGCCAGCTGGCCGCTGCGGAAAGTATTCAGCACCTCGGCCGGCCTGAAGCGCTGGGCATTGAGCTGCGGGCGCAGCAGCGCCAGCGGATGGCGCCCCAGGGTCAGGCCCAGCGCATCGTAATCGTTGAGCAGGTTTTCTCCTTCCGTCGGCGGCGCCAGCAGCAATTCGTCTTCCGCCACCTGGGCCTGCCTGAGCAAGCCTTTGTCCGGTGCGCTGACCAGCGCCTGCCATAACGCCTGGCGGCGGTTGCCGACCAGCGGCGCGAGCGAATTGGCGGCCGCCAGCGCCTGCAGCTGGTCGCGCTGCAGGCCGCTGCGCAAGGCCATGTCCTTGAGGTCGGCGAACGGCCGCACCGCGCGCGCCGCTTCAATTTCGTCGACATCGCGGGAACTCAGTCCGCGCACCAGGTTGAAGCCCAGCCTGACTGCCGGCCTGGCCGCCGAGGTTGATTCCAGGGCGGCCTCCCAGTTGCTGACGTTGATGTCGACCGGCAGCACTTCCACGCCATGCCGGCGCGCGTCCTGCACCAGCTGCGACGGCGAATAGAATCCCATCGGCTGGCTGTTCAGCAGCGCCGCCAGGAACGCTTCCGGTTCGTGGCATTTGAGCCAGGAGCTGGCGTAGGCGAGCAGGGCGAAACTGGCGGCGTGGCTTTCCGGGAAGCCGTATTCGCCGAAGCCCTGGATCTGGCTGTAGATGGCTTCGGCGAAACTCTTGTCGTAGCCCCTGTCTGTCATGCCGTCGATCAGCTTGCGTTCGAATTTTTCGAGGCCGCCTTTGCGCTTCCAGGCCGCCATTGAGCGGCGCAGGCTGTCGGCCTCGCCCTCGGTGAAACCTGCTGCGATCACGGCGATCTGCATGACTTGTTCCTGGAAAATCGGGATGCCGAGGGTTCGTTCTAGCGCCTCTTTCAATTTGTCGCTGGGATAGACGATGTCGTTGGGATCTTTTTTCCTGTTTTGCAGAAAAGGATGAACCATGCCGCCTTGGATCGGCCCCGGCCGGACGATCGCAACCTGGATCACCAGGTCATAGAATTTACGCGGCCGCAGGCGCGGCAGCATGCTCATCTGGGCCCGGCTTTCGATCTGGAACACGCCTATGGTGTCGGCCTGGCAGATCATGTCGTAAGTCGCGGGATCTTCGCGCGGGATGTCTTTCATCTCGAACGTTTCGCCGCGTTGCATCGCCACCATCGCCAGCGCCCGCTGCAGCATCGACAGCATGCCCAGCGCCAGCACGTCGACCTTCAGTATGCGCAGGGCGTCCAGGTCGTCCTTGTCCCATTGCACCACGCTGCGGTCTTTCATCGCCGCGTTTTCGATAGGCACCAGGCGCGACAGCTTGCCGCGCGAAATCACGAAGCCGCCCGGGTGCTGCGACAGGTGGCGCGGAAAGCCCATCAGGGTATGCGACAGCTCGGCCCATTGTTCGGCAATCGCAGTATCGGCAGCCATGCCGAGCTCGCCGAAGTTCTGCTGCAGCTGCTGCTTGTCGTCCCACCAGCGCTGCGATTTGGCGACCTGGTCGACCAGGCCGGGGTCGACGCCCAGCGCCTTGCCGACATCGCGCAGCACGCTGCGCGGCCGGTAGCTGATCACGACCGCGGTCAGCGCCGCCCGCCGCCGGCCGTATTTTTCGTAGATGTACTGGATCACTTCTTCGCGCCGCTGGTGTTCGAAATCGACGTCGATGTCGGGCGGTTCGTTGCGCTCGCGGCTGATGAAGCGGCCGAACAGCAAGGTGCTCTGGGCCGGGTCGACTTCGGTGATGCCGAGGCAGTAGCAGACCGCCGAGTTGGCCGCCGAGCCGCGGCCCTGGCACAAGATGCCCCGGCTGCGGGCGAACTGGACGATATCGTAGACCGTCAGGAAATACGCTTCATATCCAAGCTCCTGGATCAGGTCCAGTTCGTCTTCCAGCTGCCGCTGCACTGCGGCCGGGATCTGGTCGGAGAAGCGGCTGCGTGCGCCGATATAGGTTTGCTGGCGCAGATAGCTGGCCGGAGTATGTCCCGGCGGCACGATTTCATCCGGATATTCATACCGCAGCTCATCCAGCGAGAAGCTGCACATGCCGGCGATCCTTACCGTTTCGGCCAAGGCCGCCGCCGGATACAGGTTGCCCAGCCGCAGCCTGGCGCGCAGGTGCTGTTCGGCATTCGGCGCCAGCGCATAACCGCAGGCAGCGACAGTCTTGCCGAGCCGGATCGCAGCCAGTGTATCCTGCAGCGGCTTGCGCGAGCGGCGATGCATGCAGACATCGCCGGTAGCGGCTACCGGCAAGCCGAGCGCCTGCGCGGCCTGCTCGATCACGGCGCGCTGGCGCTCGTCGCCGGCCTGGTGCAGCATGGTCATGCCGATCCAGGCGCGGCCGGGAAAAGTATTGCGCAGCCATGCCGCCTGGCGGTTCAGCGTTGCGCTGTCGACGCCATGAGCCGGCAGCAGGACCAGCAGGCAATCGGGCAGCTGGCGCAGGTGGGCGTCGGCGCTGTCCGGCGCGTCGAAGTCTTGCGGCCGGAGCAGGTAATGGCCTTTGCCGGCGCGGCTGCGCGCCAGCGTGATCAGTTCCGAAAGATTACCGTAACCTTCGCGGTTTTGCGCTAGCGCGATGAGGGAAAACGCCGGGCTGCCGTCGGCCTCGTGCAGCTGGAACTGGCTGCCGATCAGCAGCGGCAGTCCATGTTTCTTGGCTTCGACATGGGCGCGCACCACGCCGGCCAGCGAGCATTCGTCGGTCATCGCCAGCGCCGCGTAGCCGAGCTGGACGGCGCGCTCCACCAGTTCCTCGGGATGCGAAGCGCCGCGCAGGAAACTGAAATTCGAGACGCACTGCAGCTCGGCGTATTCCGGCAATACGATCGACGGCGGCGCCAGCGAAGGATTTTCGTCCATAGGCAATCAGGCAAACAGGCCGTGCAGGAACCAGCGGATGTCATCGCCGTCGCGCTCGCGGTAGATCCAGTAGCAAGCGGCTTCTTCGCCTTCCGCCACGAAGTAGTCGCGCACGGTCGGCGGGCCGTCCCACCAGCCGCATTCGATCCGCTCCGGCCCTGACAGCAGGCGCAGCGGCGAACCATAAAACGGCCGGTGCTTGCGCAGCATCAGGGCCAGCGGCTGCTGCAGCAGCCAGAATGGCCGCTGTGGCTGGGGCCGAGGCAATGCATCGCCTGGCGTTTGGCGGCACAGGCCGTCGCCGGCCGCCTGCCAGGCGTTGGCGACTTCCGGCCGGTGGTCGGCCAGCGCCGCCGGCTGCAAGACGTTTTCGCTGCCGAGCCGCGCGCTCAGCAGCTCCAGCAGGCGGGCATAGGCGCCGGGCGTGCCGCCTGGCTCGGGAAACAGGGAGGCGGTCGGCGGCAGCATCGGCGCTACCTGGGTTGCCTGCAAGCGCAAGGCGATCACCGGCGCATCGAGTTGCAGCCGGCCCAGCCTTTCTTTCAGCAGGCGCAGCAGGTGTTCTTCATGCCAGGCCGGTTCGCCCAGCGCGATTTCCAGCGGCGTCGGGGCGATTGCCTGGCGCCCGCGTTCGTGTTCCAGCGACAGCAGGAAACGCGATACCGCCAGCTGCTGCGCTACCAGCCAGCCGATCATTTGCAAGACCAGGCGGCGCGCCGCAAACAGTACCGCCTCGGCATGTTCGATGCGGTCCGGCAGCTCCAGCCAGGCGCTGAATGCCTGCGGCGGCTGCACCCATTCGAAAATTTCGGGTGCGCTGCCGTAGGCGCGGTCCAGGGTGTCCAGGATGTGCTTGTCGCTGCGCCGCTGCAGCCCGGCGCGCGGCAGCTTGCGCAAGTCGGCCAGGGTCTGGCAGCCGATGCCGGCCAGCCATTCCTGGTGGGCGCGCGCCGCCGGCAGGATCGCGAACGGCAATCGATCCAGCCGCCGCTGCAGGCTGGCCAGGCGCAGGCTGCGGCGTTGCATGCGGCGGCGATGGCGGGCCAGCAGCCACGCGCCCTGGGCGGTTGGCGCCATGCTGATGTGCGGCGTGAAACCCAGCGCCTGGATGCTGTCGCGGATGCGGCGGCACAGCGCCAGCCGGCCGCCGAAAGCGCTCAGGCTGGCGCTGATGTCGAGCAGCAGCGAATCTTCCTCGGCATGCGCTACTTCCGGCGTGTATTGCAGCAGGGCCAGCGCGATATCGTCGCGCGCGCCTTGTTCGCGCGCCGCATCGCGCTCGCATAACAAAGCCTGCGGCGCCAGCGCCAGCACGCCGCCGCGGCGCATGCCCGGGCGCACGCCGCTGGCCGCCGCGGCGGGCGTCATGGCCAGCACCTGGTCATGTTCCAGCACCGCCAGCATGCAGGGCTCAGACCAGCGCGGGCGCAATGTTTCCAGCGCCAGCAGCGGCAGGTGTATGCCTATCCAGAGTGTCATGGTCGGGTACGGCAAAAGAAGGTGGCGGAACGGCTGGAGCGGTGGCCGGGGCCACGGTTGCCGCCAGCGGCAGGTAAAACGCTTGTTCGTGTTGCGGCCCCTTGCGTTTGAGCAGCTGGATTTCGACCCCGTTGCGCGCCGGCCGCAATGTCAGCCGCAAAGGCGAGGGCGAGGATTCGTGGGCGGCGCTCAGCGGCCGCAGCAGCCACAGCAGGGTGTCGCTGGCCTGGGCCGCCAGGTGCAGGCGGCGCAAAGCCTCGCCCCGGACATGGGATTGCCATAGCAGCAGCGCGCCGCAGCTGCCGTTGCGCAATACCTGTTCCGCCGACCACAGCGCATCGGCGCTGCGCGCCGCCTTGATCCACAGCAGCTGTCCGCTGGCCAGGCCGGCGCCGTCCCAGGCCGCGATCTGCGGCAGATGCGGCGGCTGCAGCAAGACGATCCGGCGCTGGCTGGCGATGCGCATCAGCGCCGGCTGCAGCAGGCGCATTTCGCCGCAGCCGGCCTGTTGCAGCAGCAGCTCTATCAATGCCGAATGCGGCCAGCCGCCGTTCGGCAATTCACGGTCGAGGGATGGATGGCCGGAGGCGGTGACCACGCCCTGGTAGGAACCCATCTGGTCTGCGCGCCACAAGGCATGCGGCAAGGCTGCCACGACCGATTGGGCGGCGGCGGAAATGCTGGATGTACCGGTGGATATGAACATGGCAAGCTTTAAGACAAGACTGAGATTTATATTATACTGTATGTATATACAGTATAAATTCAATCCTGCTTTAGTCAATACGGTTATCTATCTGGCTTGCCAAATCAGTCAATAAGTTGGCAGTTGGATCAGCGCGCCTGATCCAACTGCCAGTTTTGGGCGGAACCGAAATGCGCCGCCACCCGGCCCGCAAGCAAGCCCAGTCCCGAACACAGCACAAAATAGATCAAGCCGATGAACATGAAGATCTCGGCCGGATAAATCATCACCCGGCTGTTGACCTGCGCCGCCACGAACGATAGTTCGCCGACGCCGACGATATAGGCCAGTGAACTGTCCTTGACCAGGGTTACCCATTGGTTGACGAAGGACGGCAGCATCATCTGCAGCGCCTGCGGCAGCACGATGTGGCGCAGCACCGCCATGCGCGTCATGCCCAGCGACAGGCCGGCATCCCATTGCCCGGCCTTGACGCCGCCGATGCCGGCATGCACCGAATGCGCCAGGTAGGCGCCGCCGATCAGCGCCAGGGCGCACATCACCGACAGCACGCCCGGCACGTTGATATGGAAAACAATCGGCAGCAGGAAGTAAGTCCAGAAGATCAGCATCAGCACCGGGATCGCCCGGAAGAAGCCGAGCACCATGGTCAGCAGCAGCTGCGGCCAGCCGCGCGCCAGCGACAAGGCGACGCCCAGCGCCAGCCCCAGCAATGCCGAGACCAGCGCCGAACCGACGCTGAGCAGCACGGTCAAGGCCGCGCCGCCCAGCGGGCCGTCGGGATAAGCGCCCCAGAGCAGGTAAGGCAGGTTGTCCGTCAATACGCTGAGCTGCATGCTCATCGCTGCGTACCGCCGGCAAGTCTTTGCCGGCGCTGGAGCAGCTGGCCGGCGGTTTCGATCAGCGCGATGGCGGCGATGTAAAACAAGGTCGCCACGCCAAAAGCCTGGAAGGTCTTGAAGGTTTGCGCTTCCACCTGGCGCGAAGTGTAAGACAGTTCAGCCAGGCCGATGGCCATGGTCAACGACGTGTTCTTGACGATGTTCATGTACTGGCCAAGTAAGGGCGGCAGCGCGATGCGTATTGCTTGCGGCAGGATCACGTAACGCAATCCCTGCCAGCGGTTCAAGCCAAGGGCGGCGGCCGCCAGCCGCTGTGCTTCGGCAACGCCGCGCATGCCGGCGCGGATTTCCTCGCTGACATAGGCAGCGGAATACAGGCTCAGGCCGAAGATTGCGCACAGCAGTTCGAACGATGGCCATGTCAGTGTCAGGTACGGTCCCAGCGCCACGCTGTGCACCGCATTGAGCCATTCCACCGAACCATCCGGCAGCAGGCTGGAGACGCCGAAATACCAGAAGAACAGCTGCACCAGCAGCGGCGTATTGCGGAAGACGGAAAGGAAGCCGCCGGCAGGCAGCAACAACCAGGGTTGCCGGCTCGAGCGTGCGGCTGCGACGACGACGCCCAGCAAGGTGGAAAGCACGGCAACCACGGCCGACAGCTGCAGCGTCATCCACAGGCCGTCGACCAGCCAGCCGAGATATTTGGGGGCCAGCATTTGCCCCAGGGCAGCTTGGAACTCAGTCATTTTCTACTTTGCGGCTACTCAACAAAAAAACACCGGCAGGCCCGAAGGCTTGCCGGTGCAAGACAGATGCACTCAGAAGTCGGTCAGTTCTGGCTCAGCCTGGTGTCGCCGATCTTGAACAGGCGCGGCAGCGGCGATTTGCTGCCGGGGCCGAACCATTTGTCGTAGATCTTGAGGGCGGTGCCGTTCTTTTCAAATTCGCGCAGGGTGTCGTTGAGCGTATTGACCAGGCGGGTCTCGCCCTTGGGCACGCCGACGCCTTCGTATTCCTCGGAAATGGCAAATGCCGGGATTTCATATTTTTCCTTGTCCGGGATATTCGCCAGCAGCGCGATCAGTTTCGAGCCGTCCTGGGTAATCGCCTGGACATTGCCGTTGCGCAGGGCGGCCAGGGCGAACGGGGTGTCGTCGTACAGGACTACCTTGGCGGCCGGGTATTTTTCGCGCAAGGTGGTTTCCATGGTGGTGCCTTTGTCGGTGCCTATGCGCAGCTCAGGAATCTGCGCAGCGTTCTTCAGCACGCCTTTTTTCGCCAGGAACTGCTGGCCCGAAGCAAAATAAGGAATGCTGAAATCGATCACCTGGGCGCGCTCGGCGTTGATGGTGAAATTGGCGAATACCACGTCGACCTTGCCGGATGTCAGCAAGGGAATCCGGTTGGCCGGATTGGTCGGCACCAGCTCCACTTTGACGCCAAGCCTTGTGGCGACTTCGTTGGCATAGTCGACATCGAGGCCGATGATCTTGTTGGTCTTCTGGTCGACAAAACCGAACGGCGGATTGCCGTCGAACGTTGCGACCCTCAGCACGCCGGCTTTCTTGATGTCGTCGAGCTTGTCTGCGTGGGCCAGGCCCGACAGCAGCGTCAGGCCGGTAAACAGGATGGCAAGTGATTTCATTGTTGTTGTAGTCCCTGGGTTGATGTATCGGTGCGGCGGATCGCAAAAAACGATCGCCATGCCGGGCAGATTAACAAAACAAAATCAAGCGGTGAACGATCAATGTCGCATTTGAATATTACAAGTTTGCAGGCGTTCTCCAGGCGACCCCGGCCGGATGCTGAAACACCGTTAAAATGAAGGAAATCACAGGCAAGGAGCACACGCAATGGCAACAACGAAAAAAGTCGCGCTGGTTACCGGCGCAGGTTCCGGCATCGGCAGGCACATCGCCTTGGCCCTGCTGCGCAACGGTTACAGCGTGGTGCTGGCGGGCCGGCGCGTTGCTGCGCTGGAGCAAACGGTCGCCGCTGCCGGGGCGGGCGCGGATGCCTTGGCGGTGCCGGCCGATGTCAGCGATCCGGCGTCGGTCAAGGCCTTGTTCGAAAAAATCAAGGAGCAATTCGGCCGGCTTGACCTGCTGTTCAACAATGCCGGCATCTTTACCAAACCGGCGTCGCTGGAAGAAGTCGATTTTGCGCAGTGGAAGGCGTCGGTCGATGTCAACCTGAGCGGCGCTTTCCTGTGCACGCAGGAAGCGTTCCGCATCATGAAGGCGCAAACGCCGGGCGGCGGCCGCATCATCAACAACGGTTCGATCGCGGCCCATGTGCCGCGGCCGAATTCGGTGGCGTATACGGCCACCAAGCATGCCATCACCGGCCTCACCAAATCGACTTCGCTGGACGGCCGCAAATACAATATCGCCTGCGGCCAGATCGATATCGGCAACGCCGCCACCGACATGACCGAACGGATGGAGCAGGGCATCCTGCAAGCCAACGGCCAGGTTGCGGTGGAGCCGACCATGTCGGTAGAAAACGTCGCCAACGCGGTGCTGTACATGGCGAGCCTGCCGCTGGATGCGAACGTTCAGTTCATGACGGTGATGGCAACTAATATGCCGTTCATCGGGCGCGGCTGATCCGCTCCGGCCCGGCCGGAAATTGAATCCTCGTTACGGCTTCAGTTCGACGTTGAATGCTTCGCCGGTGGCAAAGAAGGCGCCGCCGGACAGGTAGTGCAGCGAGCGCTGGTCGTCCGCGGGGAAGTGCCAGCGGCCTGCCGAGAAAGCCGCTGAATCGGCCCAGGCGGCGACCACTTCGGCGATGAACAGGTCGTAGCGCTGCTGGTTGTGCAGCTCGGGGATCACCTTGCATTCGAGCCAGGCCAGGCAGCCCGACATCAGCGGCGCGGCAATTTTCTCCGATGGAAATGTGGCGATATCGAGCGCGGCGAATTTGTCGCCTTCGCGTCCCGAGCTGGATCCCACCGCCAGCGTGGTTTCGGCCAGCGCCCGGGTCGGGATGTTCAGGGCGAACTCGCCCGAAGCTTCCACCAGCTCGCGGGTCAGGGTGCTGCTGTCGATCACTAGCAGGACCTTGGGCGGATCGAAATCGAGCGGCATCGCCCAGGCCGCCGCCATCACATTGCTGACGCCGCCATGGGCGCTGGTGACGATGGTGGTGGGGCCGTGGTTGAGCAGGCGGTAGGCTTTGGCCAATTCTACTGCTTGAATATTCTGCATGATGATTCCGGTGATAATAACGCTGCTGGGTTATTCTATCTGGGTTCGCATCCTCAAGCACGGTCGGCCGGATAGGTCACCCCGATTTGCGCGCGTATCGTATCGAGCACGGCCATTTGCGCCAGGGTCTCGTCGTGCGTCATGAACGGGCTTTCAATCAGCCCGGCGCGCAGGCAGCGCATCACCTCGATCGCCTCGTGCGCATAACCGTTGCCGATGAATGGACATTGCTGGCTGCGTGTGCTGCCGTCCGCCAGGGTTATGGTCAGGCTGGCGCCCAGGTGGAAACCGGTATGCAGGCGCAGGTAGCCAAGCTCGCCGGAAATGGTCATTTCTACCGGGCCGGCGATACGGGTGCTGCAGACGCAGGAAGACAGGCCGCCGCCGCGATGGCGCATGGAAAACGCAGTTTGCTCGTCGACGCCGGTGGCGCCGATGTCGGCAACTGACTGCACGGCGTCGACCGGGCCAAGGAAAAAAGTCGAGATCGATAAAGGATAAATGCCGATATCGAGCAGTGCGCCGCCACCGAGTTCCGGGTTGTACAAGCGGTGTTCCGGTCCGAAATCGCCGACGAAGCTGAAATCCGACTGCACCTGGCGCACCTTGCCGATTTCGCCGCTGGTGACGATGCGCCTGGCTTCGGCAATGCCGGGCAAGAAGCGCGACCACATCGCCTCGAGCAGGAAACGACCGTTACGACGTGCCAGCGCGATCACCTGCTCCGCTTCGCGCCGGTTCATGGTGAACGGTTTTTCGCACAGCACATGCTTGCCGGCTTCCAGGCACATGATGGCATTTTCGGCGTGCATGGAATGCGGCGTGGCGATGTAGACTACATCGATTTGCGGATCGTCGGCCAGCGCCTGGTATGAGGCATGGCGCCGCTCTATATCGAATTCGCGGCCGAATGCGTCGACGCTGCCGCTGCTGCGCGACGCTGCCGCCTGCAGGATGGCTCCAGGGGCGTCACGCAGGCCGAGAGCAAAAGCCCGAGCGATTTTTCCGGTACCGAGAATGCCCCAGCGGATAGATTGCTGCATAGATCCTGCTTACTCGGTCTTGGTCACTTTACTCAGATGCCGCGGCTGATCGGGATCCATGCCGCGCGCCACCGCCAGTTGCGCCGCCATCACGTAGAACGCCTGGATCGCCACGATCGGATCGAGGTCCGGCGTTGCCGCTACCGGCAAGGTCAGGTCGCGCGCCGCCACGTCGTCCGGCGCCGCCAGCAATACCTTGGCGCCGCGGCCGCGCATTTCCTCGGCCAGCTTGAGCAGGCCGGCCTGGGTCGGTCCGCGCGTGGCGAAGATCAGCAATGGGTAACCCTCATCGATCAAGGCCATCGGACCATGCTTGATTTCCGCGCCGCTGAAAGCCTCGGCCTGGATCGCCGAGGTTTCCTTGAACTTCAACGCCGATTCCAGCGCCAGCGGCAAGCTGATGCCGCGGCCGACCACCATGATGCGCGAGGAGGGCGCCAGGACCTCGATAGCGGGCGCCCAGTCAAGCTGGGTAGCCGCGGTGAGCGCTTGCGGCAAGGCGTCGATGGCGGCCAGGAAGGCAGCGTCGTCTTGCCAGTGCGCGGCCAGCCTGGCGGCCGCCACCAGGCTGGCGATAAAGCTCTTGGTGGCTGCCACGCTGAGTTCGGCGCCGGCATGCAAGGGCAAGGTCCATTCGGCGCTGCCGGCCAGCGGCGATGCGGCATCGTTCACCAGCGCCACGGTGGTGGCGCCGCTGTCGCGGAAGTAGCGGATCGGTTCGATCACGTCAGGGCTCTGGCCCGACTGCGAAATGGCGATGACGAGCGCATCGCGCGCGATCAGCGGCGCTTTGTTGAGGGTCACCAGCGACAGCGGCAGCGAAGCGACGATGCGGCCCAGGCGCGCCATGATCAGGTAGGCGCAGTAATTGGCGGCGTGGTCGGAACTGCCGCGCGCCACGGTCAGGATGGTCGACGGCGGCGCGGCCCGCAGGCGTTGCCCCAGTTCGGCGTAGCGGTCGCGGTCCTGGCTGAGCTGCAAGGCAACCTGTTCTGCCGCCGAGCGGGCTTCTTTAAGCATCAACGAGGTCAATTCTTTCTCCTTCTACATAAACAGCTTTGAGTTTGAGCTGGCGGTCCAGCACCAGAATGTCGGCGAAGCAGCCTTCCTTGAGGCGGCCGCGCTCCTGCATGCCGAGATAGTCGGCAGGGTAGGTGGAGACGCGCAGCGATGCCTCGGCCAGGTCGAGGCCGAGCGACACCAGGTTGCGCAAGGCCTGGTCCATGGTCAGGGTGCTGCCGGCCAGGGTGCCGTCGCCCAGGCGCACGCCGCCCAGGCACTTATGGACTACCTGGCGGCCCAGCATGTATTCGCCGTCCGGCATGCCGGAAGCCGCGGTGGAATCGGTGACGCAGTACAGGCGCGGAATCGCCCGCAGCGCGGTCTTGATGGCGCCCGGATGGACATGCAGCAGGTCCGGGATCAGTTCGGCGTATTCGGCATGGGCCAGCGCAGCGCCGGCCATGCCCGGCTGCCGGTGATGGAAGGAACTCATGGCGTTGAACAGGTGGGTAAACCCGGCCGCGCCGTTTTTCAGGGCGGCCACGCCGTCTTCATAAGTACCCAGGGTATGGCCGATCTGCACCCGCATGCCGAGCTGGGACAAGGTCTTCACCAGCGCCATGTGGCCGTTGATCTCGGGCGCGATGGTGATCAGCTTCAAGGGGGCGAAGCTGCGCAGCCAGTCGACTTGCTCCAAGGTCGCGGCAATCGCAAAATCAGGCTGCGCGCCGAGCTTGCCGGGATTGATGTAGGGACCTTCCAGGTGCGCTCCCAGCACCCGCGCGCTGCCCGCACGGCGGCCGCGGCAGGCGCGGCCGATTGCGCCCAGCGCCGCTTCCAGCTCTTCCGCCGGCGCGGTCATGGTGGTGGCCAGCATGCTGGTCGTGCCATGCTGGGCGTGCAGGCGCGAGACCACGTGCACGGCGTCGCCGGCTTCCATGATGTCCTTGCCGCCGCCGCCATGGACGTGCAGGTCGATAAAGCCGGGCAAGATGTAATCGCCGCTGGCCGGCGCCTGTCCTTGCGCTTCGCCTTTGATCTCGGTAATCATGTCGCTGAAGCCGATGCTGCCGACCACCCAGCCATCGCTGGTCAGGACATTGCCATGCAGTTGTGTAGCGTTGCCGTTCATATTGTTTCCCCTGCTGACTCTGCTGCGAGCTGCTGGCGCAGCAGCAGCAATGCGCCGGTCGCGGCGCCGGCGCGCGGCGTGGCCGCGCGCGATTTTAACGGTTCCGGCAAATAGGCTTGCAACGGGGCGGCCAGGCCGCCGCACAGGGCAATCGGCAATTGCTGGGATGGATCGAGCGCGTTGGCGATCTGGGCGATTTCCTGGCCTGCCTTGTGCAGGATGGCAAGCGCCGCTTCATCCTGCCCGGCATGCGCCACCACCAGCGGCGCCAGCTGCGCAAAAATGCTTTGGTTGGCGCTGTTGACCCAGGCGATCACGCGTTCCCGGTTCGCGCTGCTGCTGAAATCGGCACCGGCGTCGTCGTCGCCGCCGCAAAAGCGCACGATGGCCCGGGCCAGCGAACCCGGTGCGACACGGCCGTCCAGGGCGCGTTCGACATGGTTGGCGGCGCGCAGGCCGATCCAGCCGCCGCTGGCTTCGTCGCCGGTCTGGAAGCCCCAGCCGCCGACTTCCCGGCGGCTGCCGTCGGCCAGCAAGACTTCGCCGACGCTGCCGGTGCCGATGGCGACCACGACGCCGGCCTGGCCCAGGTGCGCGCCGAGCAAGGTGGTGAAGGCGTCGGTGCCGGTGGCAAGGGCGCCGAAACCGGGGTTCTGGGCGCGGAACTGCGCCGCCCATTGCGGATTGTTGATGCCCGACAAACCGCAGCCGGCGGCGATCGCCTGGTAGGGAGGGCGGACGATGCCGGCGCTCTGGAATGCGCCGTCAAGCGCCGTGACGATGGCGCACCAGGCCTTGCTGGTGCCGTGCATCAGCGCCGACGGTCCGCTGCTGCCGTCGGCGACATGGCTGCCGTCAGGGCGCTCGACCCGGATTTGGGTCTTGGTGCCGCCGCCGTCGACGCCGATCAGATATTCGTACGCTGTTTTCAACTCTACCCCCACGCCTTTTTGAAGGCGCATATTGTATCTATTATTGTTTGGATGAAATCATGTTTCCAGGTTTTAACCTCGCCAGCGCCAGGCCCTTGGCGTCGAATACATGGAAAGCGTTGCTTGGCGCCGACAGGGTGACGGTATCGCCGATATGCACCGGATTGTTGCCGTCGCCGCGCACCAGCAGGTCCTGGCCGTCCTGCAGCGTCACATAAATGAAGTTGGCTTCGCCCAGGTGCTCGACGATGCTGACTTTGCCGCTGAATACTTCACCACTATGCGCGTTTTCCAGGATATGTTCAGGCCGCAGCCCTATCGTCACGGCGTCGCCGGCCTTGGCCGTGCCGGCGGCGACATCGGCGCGGATCTCCTGGCCGCTGCTGAGTCGGATCTTCAGGTGGTCGGTTTCGATTGCCGTAATCGCGCCGTTGAACAGGTTCATCTTGGGCGAGCCGATAAAAGTCGCGACAAACAGGTTTTGCGGCCGCTGGTACAGTTCCAGCGGCGATCCCGCCTGCTGGATGTAGCCGTCGTTCATCACCACGATCTTGTCGCCCAGGGTCATTGCTTCGACCTGGTCGTGGGTGACGTAGACGATGGTCGCTTCCAGCTGCTTGTGCAGCTTGGCGATTTCGAGCCGGGTCTGGACCCGCAGCGCGGCGTCGAGGTTGGACAGCGGCTCGTCGAACAGGAACAGTTTCGGCTTGCGCACGATGGCGCGGCCGATCGCCACGCGCTGGCGCTGGCCGCCGGACAGTTCACGCGGCAGGCGCTCCAGCAGGTGGTCGATTTTGAGGATGCCGGCGGCATGGCGGATGCGCTGGTCGATGGCGGCCTTGTCGGCGCCGGCGATCTTCAGGCCGAACGCCATGTTCTTGTACACGCTCATGTGCGGATACAGGGCGTAGCTCTGGAACACCATGGCGATGCCGCGTTCGGCCGGCGGCAGGTGGTTGACGACCTGGTCGCCGATCGACAATTCGCCGCTGGTGATCGATTCCAGCCCGCACAGCATGCGCAGCAGGGTTGATTTGCCGCAGCCGGAGGGGCCGACCAGGACCACGAATTCGCCGTCCTTGATTTCCAGGTTGAGGTCGGCCAGCACGTTCTGCTTGCCGTCATACGATTTGGTGAGTTGCCTTACGCTTACGTTTGCCATGGAATGTCTCGTTTTCTGTATTACTTGACGGCGCCGGATGTCAGGCCGCGGATCAATTGCCGGGAGAATATGACGTACATGACCAGGATAGGGATCACGGCCAGCGACAGCGCCGCCAATACCGAATTCCAGTCGGTCACATACTGGCCGATGAACTGCTGCACGCCGAGGGTAACGGTCTTGGTTTCATCCGACGGCGCCAGGATCAGCGGGAACCACAGGTCGTTCCAGGCCGGGATCATGGTGAACACCGCTACCGTGGCGATCGCCGGACGGATCAGCGGCAGGATGATCTGGAAGAAGATCTTGAATTCGCCGACGCCGTCGCAGCGCGCCGCGTCTTTCAGCTCCTTGGGGATCTGGCGGATGAATTCGGACAGGATCATCACCGCCAGCGGCAAGCCTTGCGCGGTATACACCAGGATCAGCGCGGTGCGGGTATTGATCAGGTCGAGGCTGACCACCAGCTGCAGGATGGAAACCGTGCCCAGGCGGATCGGGATCATGATGCCCAGCGCCAGGTACAGCGCCATCAGGCGGTTGCCGCGGAACTTGTATTCCGACAGGGCCCAGCCGGCCATCGCGCCGAACAGCACGATCAGCAGCAGGGAACCGAGCGTGACCACCAGGCTGTTGCCGAAGTACAGCATGAAGTTGGTGTTGTGCAGCACCTTTTCAAAGCCGATCAGCGAAAACGTCTCCGGCGTCGGGAACGCCAGCGGGTTGTCGAAGATGGCGTCGCGCGACTTGATCGAATTGATCATGATCAGGGCGATCGGGAACAGCGCGATCACGGCGTAGGCGCACAGCACCACGTGGACCCAGATGCGGCCGAGGTTGGCGAAGCGGCTTTGGCGCAGCATCGGCGCCGAGGCGGCGGCAGCGGTTGGAGAGAGCGAGGAAGTCGGTGTCATGTGCTGTCCTCGTTACAGTTCGTAGCGTGTCAGCTTGCGCTGCACGAAGTAGAAATAGCTGGCGACGCCGAGCAGGATCACCAGGAACATCAGGGTCGCCACCGCCGCGCCCATGGTCGGGCTGCCGATCTGCGCCTGGTAGCCGAAGAAGGTGCGGTAGAAGAAGGTGCCCAGGATGTCGGTGGTGTAGTTCGGGCCGGCCAGCGCGCCCTTGACTGAATAGATCAGGTCGAAGGCATTGAAGTTGGCGACGAAGGTCAGGATGGTCACCAGCCCCAGTGTCGGCAGGATCAGCGGCAGCTTGATCTGCCAGAAGATGCGGAACGAGCTGGCGCCTTCGGCATAGGCCGCCTCCAGCACTTCTTCCGGCACCGCCAGCAGGGCGGCGTAGATCAGCATCATCGGGATGCCGACGTACTGCCAGACCGAGACCAGGCCGAGCGTCAGCAATGCGGTGCTTTCCTGGCCCAGCCACGGCGCGAAATAGTCGCCCAGGCCGACATGCTGCATCAAGCCTTCGCCGACGCCCCACAACGGCGACAGGATCAGCTGCCAGATGAAGCCGATGATCACCACCGACAGCAGGGTCGGCAGGAAAATCAGGGTGCGGTAGGTGCGCGCGCCGCGCAGGCCCTTGAGGCTGAACAGGGTAGCCAGCAGCAGGCCGATCGGATTTTGCAGCAGCATGTGGATCGCGAAGAATTTCACGTTGTTCAGCATGGCGTTCCAGAACGCCTTGGACCAGTCCGAATCGAACAGGATGGTGTGGTAATTGGCGAGGCCGACGAAACTGTGGGCGCCGGCGTCGTTGCTGGTGTAGAAGCCCAGGCGCAGGGTGTCCAGCAAAGGCAGGGCGCTGAACATGGAATAGATGATGACCGCTGGCGCCAGGAATACCACGATGTGCCAAGGGAATTTCTTGTTTTGAAGATTCATTCGGGTTTTCGGTGATGGCAAAAAAATGCGTAGGTCGCCGCGGGCGCGGATGAAACACGGGGGAGATCGCGTTCCATCCGAGCCCGGCTTAATCGACCATGGAATACAGGCGTGAGCGCGGCTTACGGCGGCTTATGTCTTGACTTCCGTGCCGTGGATCACGGGCTTACCCCGGGGGCTTACCCGACGGCAAGCCTTGGCTGCTGCGTGGCTTGCCGGCCGGGGCAGAGTCAATCTTAAACTCTTCCCCGGCCGGCGAACAGCAGTGCTTATTGTTGCGGTTTATACCATTTGGCAAAGCCGGTCTGGATCTGGGCCGCGGCTTCCTTGGGCGCCAGCTTGCCGTTGAGGACCTGGGCATTCACGTTCCATAGCTGGTTTTCCATGCTCGGCTCGCCGCGGTTGAGGATTTGCGCATTGAGGCGGATGGTCGACGAGCAGGATTTGCGCCAGTCGATCATCTGCTTGGCGACCGGATCCTTGACCGAGATCAGGTGGTCCGACAGCGAGAAGAAGCCGGTGACCTTGTTGGTATAGATGTCGGCGAATTCCTGCGAACCAAGCCAGGCCAGGAACTTGTATGCATCTTCCTTGTTCTTGGATTTCTTGTTGACGCCCATGCCGATATCGTTGTGATCGGAGATATAGCATTTGTCGCCGGCTTTAGGCACTGGCGGCGGGAAGGCGCCCATCTCGAATTTGGCGTTGGTGTTGAAGTAGGCGATGTCCCAGGAGCCGGTCGGATAGATAGCCGCCTTGCCGAGCGCGAACAGGTTCTGGCTGTCGCCGTAGGTCTGCGAGCTGGCGCCCTTGGACAGGTATTTGCCCAGCTTGGCTTCGTATTCAAATGCATTGACGAAGTTCGGATCGGTGAATTTTTCCTTGCCGGCGATCAGCGCCTTGCGGCCTTCTTCACCCTTCCAGTAGTTGGGGCCGACGCCGGTGAAGACCACCTGGCTGGATTCCCACTGGTCAGCGGTGCCCAGCGCCAGCGGCGTGTATTTGCCGTTGCTCTTGATGGTGTCGAGCACCTTGAAGAATTCCGCTTCGGTTTTTGGCGGCTGCAGGTTCAGTTCCTTGAAGATTTTCTGGTTGTACAGGAAGCCGTGCATCACCGACGCCACCGGCATGCAGAACGTATCCTTGCCGTCATCTGTCTGCCATGCGGTCTTGGAGGAAGCCGGGAAGTGTTCCATGCCTGGCTTGCCGTCCAGCTTTTCCAGGTTGCCCTTCTTGTACAGGGACAGCGAGACATCGAAAGGACGGCAGGCGATCAGGTCGCCCGCGGTGCCGCCGGCCAGGCGCGCGGTCAGGCTGGAGTCGTACTCGGTAGGAGCGGTCGGCGCGAATTTGACTTCGATGCCAGGGTTCTTTTTCTGGAAAGCCGGGATCAGCACGGTTTCCCACAAAGTCTTGTCGTCGACGCGCCAGCTTTCGATGGTCAAGGTGCCGGCTTGCGCCGTGCCGACTGTCGCCAGGGCGATCAGCACTGCATTGCGGATGGTACGAATTCGGTTGATGGTTTGCATCAAAGTCTCCTCTTGGGTTTTACCGCTTGGATTTATCGCTATCGCTTGGGGTTTTATTAGTGCGGCGCTTTCCAGGGGATGAAGCCCGTGAAACCGCCGCGCACAGACATTAGCACCATAAAAAATGTGTCGCCATCTTAGTTGGAAAGCATCTATGTAAATGACATAAGTTTTTGATTTTATTCAGGAAAATTAAAATCTGCGATTTGTGCGGATTACATATCTTTACAGTGTTGCCAGCGAATTGCGGCTGTTTCATCCGGCAATAACGTCAAATCGCGGTAATGCCCTTCCTAGGCCAGTATAGATAAAATTACGAATACTTACGTTTCTTTACAAAACAAGAAGACTGCTAACGTTGTGAACCCGACTTGCGCTATAGTCACACGCGATGTTGGGGGGAGGCAGGACAGGTTTTTATAAAAAAATCAATAAGGCGCTCGATGATTGACAAGCGATACGCTAATAAAAGGGGAGGCGCGAAAACCTGGTCCGCAGGATCGCGCAAATGGCTCGCATCATGGGCAATCGGCTGCCTGTTCCAGTACTCGGCAGGCATGGCCGATGCCGCCGCGGCGACGCCGGTTGCCGGCGCAAGCCAGCTGGCAGCGTCGCTGCAGGTGGTGCACTGGTGGACTTCGGCCGGGGAGCGCAAGTCGGTTGACGTGCTGGCAGGCCGGCTCGCCGAAGAAAATATCCAATGGCGCGACATGGCCATTCCCGGCGGCGCCGGCCTGGGCGCCAGCAAGGTGCTCAAGAGCATGGTGTTGGCCGGCAAGGCGCCCGAGGCGACCCAGCTCAACGGCATTGTCTTCGGCGAATGGGCCGACCTCGGCCTGCTGCTGGAACTGGACGATGTCGCCACCCCGGGCGGCTGGCAGAAGCTGCTGTTCCCGACGGTATGGTCGCTGGTGCATAACCGCGGCCACGTAGTGGCGGCGCCGCTCGGCATACATCGCATCAATAACCTGTTCTATAACAAGAAGATTTTCGACCGGCTCGGCCTGGCGGCGCCCAGGACCTGGCCTGAATTCGAGCGGGTGGCGGAAAGACTCAAGCAGGCAGGCGTCACGCCGCTGGCGCAAAGCAGCGAAGCCTGGCAGGTCGCCACCCTGTTTGAAACGCTGGTGCTGGCGGAGAGCGGCCCGGCCTATTACCGCTCCCTGTTTGTCGACCTGAGCCCGGCCGCGTTCGGCGAGCCGCGCATGACCCACGCCTTGAAGCGCTTGCGCTCGCTCAAGCAGTGGATGCCGCAGCCGCTGCGGGAACGGCCTTGGCCGGAGGCGACGCGCCAGCTGGCGGACGGCGACGCCGCCATGTTCGTGATGGGCGACTGGGCCAAAGGGGAGCTGCTGGCCTGGGGCTTGAACACCGACCAGGATTTTTCTTGTGCGGCGGTGCCGGGCACGGCAGACTACCATCTATATAGCGTCGACACCCTGGCCATGTTCGCCGGCGACTATTCGCACCAGCCGGCGCAGGAAAAACTGGCGCAGCTGATCATGTCGCAGCCGGTGCAAAGCGCTTACAATCAGGCCAAGGGCGCGATCCCCGTATGGCGTGCGCCGGATTTGTCGAAAATGGATAGCTGCGCGCGCGCCTCGTGGAGCGCGTTCAGCAAGGGCAGCGCATTCCAGGCGCCGAGCCTGGTGCACCGCATGGCCGCCGACGAAACCGCGAAAGACGCCATCGTGGCCGAGGTGCATCGTTATTTTGTGGATGACAAGATGAGCGAAAGCGATATCCAGCGCAGGCTGGCCAGCATTGCCCGCTCTGTGTCGAAAACCGGAAAGCAGGAACAATAGGCCCAAATGCGTAAGATATTGATCGTTGACGATGACCAGAAAACCAGGACGCTGCTGAAAGCCTACCTGGAAAAGAACCAGTACGAAGTGCGCCTGGCGCATAACGGCGAGGCGTTCCTGGCCGAGTTCCAGCGCTACGCGGAGGAACTGTCGCTGGTGATCCTGGACGTGATGCTGCCGGATACCGACGGCTTCGCCTTGTGCAAGACTGTCCGCCGCAAGTCCAACGTTCCCATCATCATGCTCACCGCCAGCTCCGACGAGACCGACCGCGTGGTCGGCCTGGAGCTGGGGGCCGACGACTATATCGCCAAGCCCTACAGCCCGCGCGAACTGCTGGCGCGGATCAAGGCCATCCATCGCCGCACCGGCATAGACAGCGCGGTGGCTCCGCGCTACTACCGCTTTGTCGGCTTCACGCTCGATACGGTGGAACGCACCCTGAGCGATCCTGACGGCCAGCTGGTGGCGCTGACCGGACTCGATTACCAGTTGCTGAAATATTTTGTCGAACACCCGGGCGACGTGCTCGACCGCGGTGTCCTGTGCGAGGAAACCCGCGGCCGCGACGTCGGCCCGCTGGACCGGTCGCTGGATGTGCAGATCAGCAAGCTGCGCCTGCGCCTGAACGACGGCGGCAAAGATCCGCACCTGATCAAGACCGTGCGCGGCGCCGGCTACGTGTTCTCCGCCGATGTGGCCGCTGCGCAGATCTGAGGCGGCGCCCAAGCGTAGCTGGTCGGCCTGGTATAACCAGCTGCTGTCCTGGCTGCTGCCGCATACGCTGCTGGGCCGCCTTTCGGTGGTGATGGTGTTCGGCGTGCTGGTGACGCAGCTGGCGGGCGGCCTGATCTGGTCGGCACAGCTGCGCAGCAAGGCGGAAATCGAAACCAGGACCGCGGCGCAGCACCTGGCGCACACCGCGGCCAGCGCGATCCGTTTCTTCATGAGCCTGCCGGCGAATTACCGGCCGATCCTGATCCAGCAACTGCGCGAAATGGGCGGCACCCGTTTTTTCGTGAACACCAACGACGGCCCGGTGACGATCCACAAGATTGCCGACAACACCCTGGCCAACATGGCGCTGGCCGAGATCGGCGCCACCATGAAAACCGACTTGCCGTTCCTGCCGGGTTTCCGCCTGGCGTTTGCCTGGCCCGACGACCTGGTGGTGTCGCCGCAAGGCTTGCAGGTGGCGGACCTGCCGGACAGCTGGGTCCAGCACACGCTGCTGATCAAGCCGAATCCGGCGCCGGTGCTGGTGATCCAGACCGAACTGGAGCCCGGCAACTGGCTGTACCTGGCTGCGCTTATGCCGAATCCTTATTTCCTCGATAGCGATAACCCGCTGTCGCCGGAGCGTTTGCTGTTGCAGGGTTTGTCGCTGGCCACCGTGCTGCTGCTGTCGATCCTGGTGGTGCGCTGGACCACCAGGCCGCTGGCGGCGCTGTCGGACGCCGCCGAAGCATTCGGCAAAGGCGAGGCCGCGCCTGAATTGCCGGAAACCGGCAGCCGCGAATTCATCAAGACCGCGCGCGCCTTCAGGTCCATGCGCGAGCGCATCAAGCGCTACCTGGACGATCGCGAACGCCTGTTCGTCTCGATCTCGCACGATTTGCGCACCCCGATCACGCGCCTGAAACTGCGCACCGAACTGCTGGACGATGAACATCTGCGCAGCGAATTCCATGAAGACCTGGATGAGCTCGACATGATGGTCAAGGGCGCCTTGCAATCGGTCAAGGATAGCGATATCCATGAAAACCGCACCGAGGTAAAGCTCGATGCGCTGATCTTGCGCATGATACGAGACGCCCGCATGGCGGGGCACGAAGTCGCGTTTGCCGAATCGGGCCTGACGGTGATGGCCAAGCCGCTGGCGCTCAAGCGCGCCATCGGCAACCTGTTCGACAACGCGCTGCACTATGGCGAGAAGGTGGAAATCTCGGTTGCCGGCCTGATCAATGAATCCGGCAACAATATCCAGATCCAGATCCGCGACCATGGTCCCGGCGTGCCGGAAGAAGCCTTGCACAGCCTGTTCGAGCCGTACACCCGGCTGGAGCACGGGCGCGACCAGAATGCCGGCGGCATGGGGCTCGGCCTGGGCATCGCGCGCAATATCGTACAGGCGCATGGCGGCGAGCTGCAGTTGCGCAATCATGCCGACGGCGGCCTGGTGGCTACCATCGTCCTGCCTGCGGATTAGCAATTTTCTGGGGCGTCAGCCGTTTTTCGGCGCAAGCCTGTCGATGGTTTGCCTGTGCCCGGGATTCTTGCCGCGGAATGCCGCCAGGTCTTCCGGCCCGGCAATCTTGAATTTCGCGAACTCGAACGGACCTTTGCATTCGCAGGTGACAAGTCCGTATTCTCCAGCCGGGTAGGCGCCGAACCAGTCGCCGAAGCCGTCGTTCTTTTCTATGACGACATCATTTCCGTACGTGACGTCTTCTTCCGATTTCCAGAGTCCGCGGGCATCTATTTTCGGGATGCGCAAAGCATCTCCCGAGATCAGCTTGAATCTCTCTTTGGTGTCTTGCAGACTGTGCCAGCTGGAAATGGCTTGCTCGGGCAGCAGGTAGAAAATCACGGTGCTGGCGCCGGTGCGGATGAATTCGCGATAGAAGCCGCCCTCGGGGTGGGGCTCCAGCGCGAGTCCCTGTTCAATATGTTTTGCAGTCAGGCGCTGGTGTGCAGGAAGCGTTTCGAGTTTTCCTGCGTATGCCTCTATATTCGATTTTTCTATAAGCAAGCGTTTTTTTTCTGCGGCGGCGGTTCCTGCCGCAACCAGGTCATTCAATTCCTCGATGTAAACGCTTAAATTTTCAATCAGTCTTTCAGGCGAGTACATTCTGGTTCCTCTTATAGGCCGAAGTCATGGTCTTTTGCGATATGGAGAGCAGCTAGGCTAGCACATATTTAGAATTGATTTTTGCAGGGGATTATGGATTTAACGCCTTCAAGCGGCCGGATGCATTCACCATGACGCATTGCCGGCATTCAAAAAAATTCATTGTGCCGATCCGAACGCTCCAGATTGCAGCCTGGACAAGATGAAGCGCAACCTTTCTTCGACTGGCGTTCGCGGCAGCTCGATCAGTTCATAGCCATACTTTGCATAAATGGCGACCATGGAATCATATGTACGCACTGCTTCTTCAAATGTCTGCTTTCGCTCCTTGTCTTGAGAGAAGATTTCAGGCCATGGCGGCGCAATGAATACTTGCGGATGGTAGCGAAAAGCTAATGCTGCTTTTTCCACGTGCGCGGGTATCTCTAGCCCCAGCAGCTGTAAATACCCAGCCACATCCGGCACGCCGCGGTCGAAGAAAACCGGCCCGGCCATATTTGCCGCAAGGTGGTATGAACGCATTTCCCAGCACAGCATTAACTCAGCAAATGACGTTGTATCCTGCCACGGCAACGCATGTCCGCCAATTGCCACCTGGTCTTGTATGACACCTCTGCCTGCTTCGATCGAGCGCGCATAGCCGGCCCGTGCCAGGCTATCAATCAACGTGCTTTTCCCCGATCCGGGGCCTCCGGTTATAACGATCAATTGTTTAGGATCTACGGTCATGGTGACTCCGGCTGGTGTTATAGATCGCCGGCGCTGCTGCCAGGCCGCCGGCCTCATCAAGTTGGGTTGGGTGTGTAAAGCAAGTTTGGCATGTCCGCTTCCAGCCGAATAGGGTGGAAGCGGGCGCCCAAGCGGAAAGAGGGCGCTACCGTGTAGGGAAAAAACTGCCCCCGCGATGTCGATTATGCGGATGGCAATGCGGCTTTCTGCTACAGGCCGAAGTTATAGTTTTTCGCGACATGGACAGCGGCTTCGCGCAGGTCGTGGGCGAGTTCCGAACGGATGCCGCCGCTCGGGTAGGCGAGCACGTATTTGTAGTTGATGTCAGCCTTGAACGGCCGCGTGACGACGCCATGGGGGAGCCAGATCTTCGCTGCGAACGGTTCCACGATGGCCACGCCGAAGCCGTTGGCGACCATGGCGTAGCGGGTGTGCGAGGTATGCGTCTGGATGGTGTAATTGGGGCGGATCGCGGCCGATTTCAGCGTCGACAATTCACGGTCGTAGGATTGCGCGCTGTTGGGCATCCAGCCGATCACGTTTTCGCCGTCCAGGTCTTCCGGCAGGATGACTTCCTTTTGCGCCAGGGGGTGGCTGGCCAGCATCGCACACAGCACGCTGGCTTCCATGAGCGGTTCGACCTCGATGCCGGCAAACGGCGGAAACGCCAGGCTCAGCGCCATGTCGACCTTGAGGTCCTGCAGGCCGACCAGGATCTCGGGCACGGTGCAGCTGTCGATCTTGACCGAGACATCGGGATGCTGCTTGAAGAAACGCTGCAGCACTTCCGGCAGCAGGGTGGTGGACAGCACCGGCAGGCAGGCGATGGTCAGGCCTTCCGGCGCTTCATGGCGGATATTGCCCGCCACCTGCATCAGCCGCTCCAGTCCCAGGAAATTTTCTTCCACCGCTTTGTAAAAGCGCACGCCGGCATTGGTTGGCTCCAGGCGACCCTTGGCTCGGTTGAACAGGCGAAAACCGAGGTCGGCCTCTAGATCGGCAATCAGGCGGCTGATCGCCGGCTGGGTGACGTGCAGGCGGCGTGCAGCAGAGACGCTGGTGCCGGAAATCATCAGTGAGCGGAAAGCCTCGATTTGTCTGAAACGGATCATGATCTTATGCCAATGCAGAATGTGATTGTAACGCTCTATAACAAACTGCTATGGCGCATACAAATTTGTGAGTGGACATGATATTCCATTCTTGTGACACTGTCTGCATTGGAGATGTTGTTATTGGCATGGTCGGCAATAAGCAATAATCCACACCGGATTCTACATTGAACGACATTCAATGAACGCGCGGGCAGACCTGTTCTGCCGGTTGCCTGAAACGATTTCTGGTTATGTTCCAGATCTGCCCACAAGGCGCCCTGTTTTAAGAGATTTCGAGGCCCTCACGAGGTGGCTTTCGGATCCTGGGGCCAAGCGAGTCCGCCAAGACCGCGGTTCTGCCGATCAGCTTCCTGCTTCCTTCCGTTCCCATCCCCGCACTGTCTTTCCCTTGCTGCCGTCAGCGGATGAAATAGCCCGAGACTTTCCAGCTGCCGTCTTTTTCGCGCATGGGCGTAACGGTTTCGGTCGCCGATTTTTTGTTTTCGAACTGCGTCTCGTACTGGATCACGACATATTCGCCGTCGGGTGCGCCGGGCAGGGTGGTTGCATATTCCGTGCTTTTCAGCTCGCGCGCCTTTACCGGGCCAAGCGGCGCCCGCAATGAGCGGACTCCGGTTTCCCAGGTGTTTTTTGCGATGCCGGTCTTGAAGAATGTGCCTGCGCGCTCCCAGCTTTCACCGTACTTGCCGGCATCGGTCAGCGCCATCCAGGCTTTGGCCGCGGTTTCGGCTTGCTGGATGAGTTCGGCTTGCGGGTCTGCAGCAAAGGAGGGCGTAGCAGCGCTCAGCAGCGCAACGGTGACCAGCGTCAGTATGGTTTTCATTTTCCTAGTCTCAAGATGAATTGCTGCCATATTGGAAAGTACGTTCAAATCATAGGGGTTGGAGCAGGCATGCGCAATGCCCGTGACACTATAGAATTGGGGCAACACTATCAGGATGCCTCCATGTATCGTTTGCCGACCACCGCCACCGCCCCATTTTGTCCTTCCGAAGTTGCCGGCACCGTTGCCGTCCCGAGCAGCGGCCCGTTCTGGAAAAAAATCCTCAGGTTCGTAGGGCCCGGCTTGCTGGTCTCGGTCGGCTACATGGATCCCGGCAACTGGGCCACTTCGATCCAGGCCGGATCGCAGTTCGGCTACCAGCTGCTGTTCGTGGTGCTGCTGTCCAGCCTGGCGGCAATTGTCCTGCAATGCCTCAGCATGCGCCTCGGTATCGCTACCGGCAAGGACCTGGCAGTGCATTCGCGCGAGAACTACAGTCCGCGCGTCAGCAAGGGCATGTGGTTTTTCGCGGAGATTTCCATCGTTGCCTGCGACCTGGCGGAGGTGCTGGGATGCGCGCTGGCGTTCAAGCTGCTGCTCGGCGTCTCGCTGCCGGTCGGCGTGTTGCTGACCGCGTTCGATACGCTGCTGGTGCTGGGATTGAAAGGTAAAGGGTTCCGCCAGATCGAGGCGATCATCCTCGGCCTGGTGTTGACCATCGCGGCCTGCCTGTTTGTCGAACTGGTGTTCCTCAAGCCGGACTGGCATGCGGTAGCCGCCGGCATGCTGCCATCCTTGAGCGCGCTGTCGAGCCGGGAGCCGCTGTACCTGGCGATCGGCATCCTCGGCGCTACCGTGATGCCGCACAACCTCTACCTGCATTCATCGATAGTGCAAACGCGGGTGGTGGAAAGGAATGACCGCAGCCGCGGGCAGGCGATACAGCTGTCGCGGCTCGATACCATCGTCTCGCTGCTGCTGGCGCTGCTGGTCAACGGCGCCATCCTGGTGCTGGCGGCGAGCGCATTCCATGCCACCGGAAATACGGCGGTGATCGATATCGACCAGGCGTACCGCCTGCTCGACCCGATCACCGGCAGCGCCGCGGCCGGCATCCTGTTCGGCCTGGCGCTGCTGGCCTCGGGACAGAGTTCGACATTTACCGGGACGATCGCCGGCCAGGTCATCATGGAGGGTTTCCTCAACCTCAAGATCCCGTGCTGGCAGCGGCGCCTGCTGACGCGCGGCCTGGCGCTGGCGCCAGCCCTGGTCGGCGTGCTGGCCTGGGGCGAGCACTCGGTGGGGCGCTTGCTGGTGCTCAGCCAGGTGGTGCTGAGCCTGCAGCTGCCGTTCGCCATGTATCCGCTGATCCGCCTCACCAGCCGGCGCGACGTGATGGGCGTGTTCGCCAATTCGTGGCTGACGGCCAGCGTGTCGTGGCTGCTGTTCGTGCTGATTTCAGGCGCGAATATCTGGCTGGTGCTGCAGGTATTCGGCCTCGGCTAGTTGGCGAATGCCGGGATGCCGGTCTGCGCCCGCCCCAGGATCAGCGCGTGCACGTCATGCGTTCCTTCGTAGGTATTCACCACTTCCAGGTTGACCAGGTGGCGGATCACGCCGAATTCGTCGGAAATGCCGTTGCCGCCCAACATGTCGCGCGCAACGCGAGCGATGTCCAGCGCCTTGCCGCAGGAGTTGCGCTTCATGATGGAGGTGATTTCCACCGAGGCGCTGCCTTCGTCTTTCATGCGGCCCAGCCGCAGGCAACCCTGCAGCGCCATGGTGATCTCGGTTTGCATGTTCACCAGCTTCACCTGCACCAGCTGGTTGGCGGCCAGCGGCCGGCCGAACTGCTTGCGGTCCATGGTGTACTGGCGCGCCGCATGCCAGCAGAATTCGGCGGCGCCGAGCGCGCCCCAGGCGATGCCGAAGCGAGCCGAGTTGAGGCAGGTAAACGGGCCTTTCAAGCCGCGCACTCCGGGGAAGGCGTTTTCTTCGGGGCAGAATACCTGGTCCATCACGATCTCGCCGGTGACCGAGGTGCGCAAGCCGACCTTGCCATGGATCACCGGCGTCGATAATCCCTTCCAGCCTTTTTCAAGGACGAAACCGCGGATCGCGCCTTCGTCGTCCTTGGCCCAGACCACAAATACGTCGGCGATCGGGCTGTTGGTGATCCACATCTTGTTGCCGGTAAGCTGGTAGCCGCCGTCGACCTTGCGTGCGCGCGTGGCCATGCTGCCGGGATCGGAGCCGTGGTCCGGTTCGGTCAGGCCGAAGCAGCCGATCAGTTCGCCGCTGGCTAGCCGCGGCAGGTATTTTTGCCTGGTGGCTTCGCTGCCGAATTCGAAAATCGGCAGCATCACGAGGGAGCTTTGCACGCTCATCATGGAGCGGTAGCCGGAGTCGACGCGTTCGATTTCGCGGGCGATCAGGCCGTAGCTGACGTAGTTCAGGCCGGCGCCGCCGTATTCTTCGGGAAGGGTTGCGCCGAGCAGGCCGAGCGCGCCCATTTCGCGGAAAATGCCGGCGTCGGTCTGCTCGTTGCGGAATGACATCAGCACGCGCGGCGCCAGCTTGTCGCGGGCGTAGGCGGCTGCGCTGTCGCGCACCAGGCGTTCTTCGCCGCTGAGCTGCTGCTCTAGCAGGAGCGGGTCGTCCCAATGGAAGCTGGCGTGTGGTGAGGGCATGTGTATTCTCCAAGGATCCGTTGTGTGCGACCTGCCTGTCTGGCGGGTATCGGCTTTGCAATTTGCATTGCCGCTATCGTACTAAAGTTCCTGCCATATTACTTGATGCCTTCCACAGCAACGGTTCAAGTTCCGGTTGCGCAGTTAAATGGGGTCAGAGTTTTTTTTTCGCGTCTTTTGCGAAAATTACTCTGACCCCATTTAACGGACCACGGAGTACGTGCGCTGGCATTCGTTTGTAGTTACCAAAAACGTTTACTGCCCAGCGGCCGCAAGCCGAATAATTCGACTCTGACCCTAATTAATTGGTGTGATTTCAGGACGAAAAAAATCCCGCTCGCCAGAATTTTCCAGTGCGCAAGCGGGATTGGAGAAGACGTTGCTTTGCTTATGCTTCGGTCAGCGCCGGGTAGTCGGTGTAGCCGTGTTCGCCTACGCCGCCGTACAGCGGTGCGTCTTCGAACGGTACGTTCAGCGGCAGGTTGTGCTGCAGGCGATGCACCAGGTCTGGGTTGGTGATGAAGGCGCGGCCGAAGGCAACCAGGTCGGCGTGGCCGCTGGCGATGGCTTGGCGCGCCATCATGCGGTCGTAGCCGTTGTTCACCAGCCAGGCGCCGTCGAAGCGCTGGTGCAGTGCTTCGTAGTCGAATGGTGCGTTGTCGCGCGGACCGCCGGTGTGGCCTTCGACTACATGCAGGTAGGCCAGGCCGAACTGGTTGAGCTGTTCGACCAGGTAATTGAACAGCGGCTGCGGCTGGCTTTCGCTGGAATCGTTGACCGGCGATACCGGCGAGAGGCGCACGCCGACCCGGCCGCCGCCGATTTCGGCAGTGGTTGCTGCCACCACTTCCAGCAGCAGGCGGCTGCGGTTTTCGATGCTGCCGCCGTAGATGTCGGTGCGGTGGTTGGCGCCGTCGCGCAGGAAGCTGTCGAGCAGGTAGCCGTGCGCGCCGTGGATTTCAATGCCGTCGAAACCGGCATCCATCGCGCGCCTTGCGGTCTGGCGGAAGTCGTCCACCACGCCTGGGATCTCTTCCAGCGTCAGTTCGCGCGGCACCGAAGTATCGACAAAACCTTCGCCGACCACAAAGGTCTTGGCCTCGGCGCGGATCGCCGACGGCGCTACCGGCGCCTTGCGGCCGGGCTGGAAGGAGACATGCGACATGCGGCCGGTATGCCAGATCTGCACCACGATGCGGCCGCCTTTCTCATGCACGGCGTCGGTGATTTTTTTCCAGGCGGCGACCTGTTCCGGCGTATGCAAGCCAGGCGTGTTGGCGTAACCCTGGGCCTGGGCCGACACCTGGGTCGCTTCGGTGACGATCAGGCCGGCGCCTGCGCGCTGGGCGTAGTATTTCAGGTTCAGCTCGTTCGGCACATTGCCTTCGCCGGCGCGGTTGCGGGTCAGCGGCGCCATCACGATGCGGTTGGATACTTCGATGTCGCCGATGCGGGCTGGCTGGAACAGGCTGTCTTCGGTACGGGTTTCCGGGGTGCGGCTCATGTACATTCCTTCGTGAATAAATCGCTGTCAGGCGATTGGTGGTTTGACTTGCTGCTGAAAAAAACAAACTGCAATACAGGTTGATAAATGACCGGTCGTCTTGGATTCGCTTAAAAAAATCGCTGCAATTCCTTCTGTGGCGTTACGGCAGGAAAAAATGATCGAACATCAGGTTCACGCAGGCGCGCACCGGCGCCGTCGAACGTTCGATTTTCATGCGCAGCATGGCGCCTTCCCAGGCGTTCCAGAAAAAATCGGTGAGTTGTTCCGCGCTCAGGTCGGTGCGCACCGAACCATCGGCCTGGGCCTTGCGCAGATAGCTGGCGAAGCGCTTGCGCCAGCCGGCCACCACTTCCTGCAGGGTAAGGCGGCAGAGTTCGCTGGACTCCGACATTTCGGCGGCAAAATTACCCAGCAGGCAGCCGGCTTTCACGGCGCACTGCTCGTGGTAGCCGATGATGCGTTCGTAGGTATAGCGCAGCGCCGCCAGCGGCTGTTCCGGCCCCTCGGCAAAATAGCCGGACCATTTGTCGGCGAAGCCGTCGGCGTAGAAAGAGATGACCTCGGCGCCGAAGTCTTCCTTGCTCTTGAAATAGTTGTAGAACGAACCTTTGGGTACGCCGGCGGCATCGACGATTTCCTTGATGCCGGTGCCGTTGTAGCCTTGTTCCGCGAACAGGCCGAGCCCGGTTTCGAGCAGGGTGGCGCGGGTGTCGTTGAGGGTGTGGACTTTATTCATTCCGCTATTATATGACCAGTCGTCTCAAATTGCTTGGCTTTGAAAATAAATGCATTGTTGATAATTTTTGACATGATCGAAAGCAGCGGTAAAAGAACAGGAAAATAATCCCGCACAGCATCCGTTTCGCCTATGAACGGACGGCATATTTAATTTCCGCATAAGGATAAAAGCGGACGGCATTACTGCTATCATTTGTTCAATGTTCCCATCAGGAACAATATGCACCGCGCTTACTTACCCAGTGTTGCCGCTTTTAAAGAGTTGCCATCATTTTTACAGCATTCCGTCTATTTTTCATGCGCAAGCTGTCGGCCGACCCGATGCTGCGCCACCACGACTTCCGCCGCTTCTGGCTGACCACGGTCCTGGCCAGCTTCGGCGAACAGATCAGCAGCCTGGCGATTCCGCTCACCGCGGTGCTGCTGCTGCAAGCCACCCCGGCCCAGATGGGCACGCTGATCGCATTGCAGACCTTGCCGTTCGCGCTGTTCTCGCTGCCGGTCGGGGTCTGGCTGGACCGGCGCAGCAAATATCCGGTGCTGCTGTGGTCGGAATTCCTGTTCGGCGTCGTGCTGGCGGTGATCCCGCTGAGCTACTGGCTGGGTTTGCTGAACATGCATGTGCTGTACGCGGTAGGTTTCCTGATGGGGATCGGCTTTGTCATCGGCGGCAGCGCTTCCCAGGTGTTTCTGGCGCAGCTGGTGGGGCGCGAGCAGCTGTTGGATGCGCAAAGCAAATTCGCTGCAACCGATTCGATGGCGCGGCTGGTCGGTCCCGGCATCGCCGGCATGCTGGTGCAGTTGCTGACGGCGCCGGTGGCGGTGCTGGTCGATGCCCTCGGTTTCGTTGGCTCCTGGTGGAACCTGCGTTACCTGCGCAAGCGCGACAGCTATCCGGCGCCGTCGGATCGCCATCCCTTCCGCGAGATGGTGGACGGCATCAAGATGGTCTGGAACCACGAGGTGTTGTGGGCGCTGGCCTGGGGCACCGCCTTGTGGCAAGTGCTGTTCAATGGCTACCTGGCCTTGCAGATCCTGTTCGCCACCCATCAGCTCGGCATGTCGCCAGGCGTGCTGGGCGCGGCGCAAACCTTGGGCGGGCTGGGAGTGCTGGTCAGCTCCATGCTGCTCAAGCCCTTGTCGCGCAGGTTCGGCAGCGGCCGCACCATCCTGATCGGCCTCGGCGGCACCGGCGCGGCATGGCTGCTGCTGGCGATGATTCCGGCCAACCTGTTTGGTTCGCCGCTGCTGAGTGCGCTGGCGTATGGCGTGGTGGTGTTCATCTTCGATTGCAGCGCCATGCTGTATTTCATGCCTTACCTGGCGTTGCGGCTGAAGCTGACGCCGGATGCCTACCACGGCCGCATGGTGTCGACCATGCGTTTCATGACGGTGGCGGCGGCGCCGCTGGGCGCTTTGTCGGCCGGCTGGATTGCCGAACACCTGGGCGTGCGCAGCGGACTGATTGCCATCGCGGCGGGCGGCAGCTTGCTGACTTTCGGCTTGCTGAAGACTTCGCCCTTGCGCGATATCCGCGACTGACGCCGGATCCGCGCCTGAACGGTGAGGCCCCCCCCCAAAAAAAAAAACCTGCCTCAGCGCATCGATTTCGACTTTGGCTGAGGCAGGCTGGAGAGAAGCGTCATGTGCCTGCATGGCGGGCAGCCAGGCAAACAGTATCTTTGGAGATGGCGGTGCGGCCCGGGCAGCACCGCCATTTTTCTTGGCTACCTGGCCGACGCCAAGGCGCTGTTGCCGGCCGCGGTCGGCTCCCAGCCGCCGCCCAGCGCCCGGATCAGGCCGACCGAAGCGACTGCCCGCTGGCCGACGCTCTGGCTTTTCGCACGCTGTGCGGAGAGGCTCGAACGTTGCGCATCGATCACTTCAAAGTAGCTGGTAGAACCGTTCCGATAGCGTGAATCTGCGAGGCGGGCGGCGAGCTGCGCCGACTTCACCGCATCTTCCTGGAAGCGGATCTGGTTATCCAGGGTGCGCAGGGCGCTCAGGTTGTCTTCCACATCCTGGAAGCCGACCAGCACCTGCTGCCGGTAGTTGGCCACCACCGATTCGTAGCTGGCGTCGGCGCGCGCCAGGTTGGCCTTGTTGCGGCCGCCGTCCAGCAAAGGCAGGTTGAGCATGGTGCCGACCAGCGGCCCCAGCAGCCAGCTGCGGCTCGACCACTGGAACAGGTTGTGCAGCGCATCCGAACCGTAGCCGCCGGATGCGGTCAGCACCAGGCTCGGAAAGAACGCTGCCTTGGCGACGCCGATGCGGGCGCTGGCGGCAGCCAGCTGGCGCTGCGCCTGGGCGATGTCGGGCCGGCGCTGCAGCAGGTCGGAAGGCAGGCCCGGCGGCACCGCGACCGTCACCGGCTGCAGCGGTTCAGGCGCCAGCGTGAACTGCGCCGGCGCCTTGCCGAGCAGGATCGCCAGCGCATGGTCGCGCTGGGCGCGGCTGCGGCTGACGCCTTCCTGTTCGGCCTGGGTCACCGACAGTTCGGTATTGGCTTGCGCTACATCGAGCTCGCTGGTGTCGCCGGCATCGTAGCGATGCTGCACCAGGCGCAGGTTTTCCTGGCGCAGTTTGACGGTTTGCTGCAGCACGTCGAGTTCCGAATCGAGCGAACGGATCGCAAAATACTGCTGGGCGACGTCGGCCTGCAAAGCCAGCAACACCGAGCGATACGCCGCTTCCTGTCCTTCCGCATCGAGGCGGGCGGCGCGGCTGCTGTCCGACAGGCGGCCGAACAGGTCGACTTCATAAGATGCATTCAGCTGCGCGCGCCACTGCGTCGAAGCACCGGTGGCGTCGCCCTGGCGGGTCGGGCCGAAACCGGCGCCGAGCTGGAATGCGCGATCGGCGTCGGCCAGGCCGGCAGTGGCGCGTGCATCCTTGACGCGCGCCATGGCCATCACCAGGGTCGGGCTGGATGCGGTGGCGTCGGTAATCAGCTTGCTGAGTTCGGCATCGCCGAACACCGACCACCAGGCGCCGCGGTCAGCGCCGTCGGCCGGCTGGGCGACTTGCCATTTGCCGTCCAGCGTCGCCGCTTCGCGGTACTGGCCGGGCAGGTCGACCGCGACCTGTTCCGGCGGCTTGGTGGTGGAGCAGCCGGCCAGCACCAGTGCGGCCGCCAGCGTGCTGAGTTTGAGATTGAAAGTTTTCATGTTCAGATTCCTTCGATGTGCGCCACAGTGGCAAGCGCTGGCGCTGCCGGGCCTGTTGGCGCGGGGCCTGCATGCTGTTCTGCTTCCGGCTTGGCGCTGGTAAAGCGCGATGCCAGGGTGCGCAGCAGTACATAAAAGATCGGCGTCAGGAACAGCCCGAATGCGGTCACGCCGATCATGCCGGAGAACACCGCAACCCCCATTGCATGGCGCATTTCAGCGCCCGCGCCGGTCGACAGGATCAGCGGGATGACACCGGCGATGAAGGCGATCGAGGTCATCAGGATAGGGCGCAGGCGCAGGTGGGCGGCTTCGATCGCAGCGGCGTAGATGGAACGCCCCTGCAATTCCAGCTCATGCGCAAACTCCACGATCAGGATCGCGTTCTTGCACGCCAGTCCCACCAGCACGATCAGGCTGATCTGGGTAAAGATGTTGTCGTCGCCGCGGGTCAGCCAGACGCCGAAGATCGCCGACAGGATACCCATGGGCACGATCAGCAGCACCGCCAGCGGCAAGGTCAGGCTCTCGTATTGCGCCGCCAGCACGAAGAACACCAGCAGGATCGACAGCGGCAGGATGATGAACAGCGTATCGCCGGCGATCTTGTCCTGGTAAGTGATTTCGGTCCATTCGTAGCTGATGCCGCGCGGCAGGGTTTCGGCTGCGATGCGTTCGACCGCGGCCTGGGCCTGGCCGGTGCTATAGCCGGGCGCCGGCCCGCCGTTGACGTCGGCCGACGGGAAGGCGTTATAGCGTATCGCCTGGTCGGGGCCGTAGCTTTGCGTCATCTTCAGCAGGGACGACAGCGGCACCATCTCGCCGCGGTCGTTGCGCGCTTTCAGCATGCCGATGTCTTCAGCATGGGCACGGAACGGCGCATCCGCCTGGACCCGTACCTGGAAGGTGCGGCCGAACTTGTTGAAATCGTTCACGTAGAGCGAGCCGAGGTAGATCTGCAAGGTGTCGAACACCGCCGGGATCGATACGCCCAGCTGCTGGGCGCGGACGCGGTCGACGTCGGCGTACAGCTGCGGCACGTTGATCTGGAAGCTGGAGAACATGCCCGCCAGTTCCGGCGCCTTCTGCGCTTTCGCCATGAAAGCTTGCAAGCCGTCGTTCAAAGCCTGGTTGCCCAGCGCGGCACGGTCTTCGATCTGCAGCTTGAAGCCGCCGATGGTGCCCAGCCCTTGCACAGGCGGCGGCGGGAACACGGCGATGAACGCGCCCTGGATCGCGGCGAATTTCTGGTTCAGCTGCTGCGCGATCGCAATGCCGCTCTGGTCGGCGCCGCGCCGCTCGCTAAACGGCTTGAGCGTGGTGAACACGATGCCGGAGTTAGGGCTGTTGACGAAGCCGTTGATCGACAGGCCAGGGAAGGCCACGGCCGATTCCACGCCAGGCTGTTTCAGCGCGATTTCCGACATCTTGCGCATCACGTCCTCGGTGCGGTCCAGCGACGAAGCGTCAGGCAGCTGCGCAAAACCTACCAGGTATTGCTTGTCCTGGGCCGGGATAAAGCCGTTCGGCACGGTATGGAACAGCAGCACGGTGATGCCGATCAGCACCGCATACACGGCCAGCGCCGCGCTCTTGCGTTTCAGGATGCCGGTCACGCCGCCGCTGTAGGAATCGGAGGCGCGGTGGAAGACGCGGTTGAACACAGTAAAAAAGCCGCCGAAGAAACGGTCGATCAGGCGCTGGAAAGCGTCTTTCTTGGCGCCGTGGCCCTTCAGCAGCAAAGCTGCCAGCGCTGGCGACAAGGTCAGCGAATTGAATGCCGAGATCACGGTAGAAATCGCGATGGTCAGGGCGAACTGCTTGAAGAACTGGCCGGTCAGGCCGCTGACGAACGCCAGCGGGATGAACACTGCGCACAGGGTCAGGGCGATCGCAATGATTGGCCCGGACACTTCGCGCATGGCCTTGTAGGTGGCTTCCTTGGCCGACAGGCCGTTCTCGATGTTGCGTTCGACGTTCTCCACCACCACGATGGCGTCATCGACCACGATCCCGATCGCCAGCACCAGCCCGAACAGGCTCAAGGCGTTGATCGAAAAGCCGAGGCCGATCATCACCGCAAAGGTGCCGATCACCGATACCGGCACCGCCAGCAAGGGAATGATCGAAGCGCGCCAGGTTTGCAGGAAGATGATCACCACGATCACCACCAGCAGGATCGCTTCCAGCAGGGTATGGACCACGGCTTCGATGGAGGAGCGGACGAACTGGGTCGGGTCATAGACGATCTTGTAGTCGACGCCTTCCGGCATGTCCTGCTTCAGTTCGGCCATGGTGCGGCGGACGTTGTCGGAAATTTCCAGCGCGTTGGAGCCGGGCGCCTGGAAGATCGGGATCGCTACCGCCTGTTTGTTGTCGAGCAGCGAGCGCAGCGCGTATTCGCTGGCGCCGAGTTCGATCCGGGCCACGTCTTTCAGGTAAGTGACGACGCCATCGGGCGAGGTGCGGATCACGATGTTGCCGAATTCTTCTTCATTGGCCAGGCGGCCGCGGGCATTCACCGAGATCTGGTAGTTGACGCCTGGGACCGACGGCGACGCGCCGATCACGCCGGCGGCGACGTTGACGTTTTGCTGGCGGATGGCGTTGACCACATCGGAAGCAGCCAGGCCGCGTTCGGCCACCTTGCGCGGATCGAGCCAGACCCGCATCGAATAGTCGCCGGAACCGAACAGCTGCACCGAACCGATGCCGGGCAGGCGCGCCAGGCGGTCCTTGACGTTCAGCACGGCGTAGTTGCGCAGGTAGGCCATGTCGTAGCGGTCGTTAGGCGACAGCAAGTGCACCACCATGGTCAGGTTGGGCGAACTCTTGACCGTGGTCACGCCCAGCCGCTGGACTACGTCCGGCAAGCGCGGCAAGGCCTGGTTGACGCGGTTCTGCACCAGCTGCTGGGCCTGGTCCGGCGATGTGCCCAGCTTGAAGGTGATGGTCAGGGTCATCAAGCCGTCCGAAGTGGCTTGCGATGACATGTACAGCATGTCTTCGACGCCGTTGATCTGTTCCTCGATCGGCGTCGCCACGGTTTCGGCGATGGTTTGCGGATTGGCGCCCGGATACTGCGCCTTGACGATGACCGACGGCGGAATCACTTCCGGATATTCGGAAATCGGCAGGCTGAGCATGGAAATCAGGCCGCCGATCAGGATGATCGCAGATAACACGCCCGCAAAGATCGGGCGGTCGATAAAGAATTTTGAAATATTCATGGTGTTGGGCTCTGCTGGGTATTTGGCGTTGATGCTGGTGTTGATGCAACCGTGAGGATCGTCATCGCCTTTGTTATTTAGCGCTGGCCACCGTCACCGCAGCCTTGGCGGGAGAACTGTTTTCCCCATCCATGGTTACCGTGACCGGCGTGACCAGGTCATTCGGGCGTATCCGTTGCAAGCCGTTGACGACGATCCGTTCACCTTTCTTGAGGCCGGAACGGACCACGCGCAAGCCATCGACGATAGGGCCGAGCTTGACCGCGCGATAGGTGACCTTGTTGTCGGCGCCCAGCACCATGACGAATTTCTTGTCCTGGTCGTTGCCGACAGCCCTGTCGTCGATCAGCACCGCGGTTTCCGCCGCCGAGCCGCCGGTGCGCACCCTGGCGTACATGCCGGGGGTGAGGGCGCCGTTCTGGTTGTCGAACACGGCGCGCACGCGCATGGTGCCGGAGGCGGTGTCAAGCCGGTTGTCAAAAGCCTTGATCTGGCCTTGGTGCGGATAACCTTCTTCGCTCGCCAGCCCGATGGAGACCGGCAAGCGGCTTACGCCCGAATTGCCGACCGCGCCGTTGGCGGCGTAGCGGATATAGGTTTGCTCATCCACCTCGAAGCTGACGTACACCGGCGACACCGATACCACGGTAGTCAATGCCGGCGAAGCAACGCCGGCGCCGACCAGGTTGCCCACCGTGATCTCGGCGCGCGACACGCGGCCGCTGACCGGCGCTGCAATCGATGTGTATTGCAGGTTCAGGCGCGCGGTCTGCACCGCTGCGTCCGCCGCCTTGAGGCTGGCGTCGGCTTCCAGCAAGGCATTGTTGCGCTGGTCCAGCTCGCGCTGGGCCACGGCATGTTCTTCGATCAGGCGGCTGGTGCGCGCCAGCTCGGTTTTTGCCAGCGCCAGCCCGGCCTGGGCGCCGGCCTGGGTTGCCACTGCGCGCGCCAGTTCAGCTTGATACGGGCGGGGATCGATGGTGAACAGCAGGTCGCCTTTCTTGACCAGCTGGCCTTCCTGGAAATGCACGGCGTCGATGGTGCCCGATACGCGCGGGCGGATTTCAACCCGTTCGATGGCTTCCACGCGGCCCGAAAAATCATCCCATTCGGTAACCGATTTTTCCAGGGCGGCGGCGACCGAGACCGATGCTGCAGGAGGCGGTGCGGCGACCGCCTTGGCCTGGCGGCTGGTCAGGGTGAAGGTGCCGGCGGCGGCGAGGACGAGGATGCCAACCGCAATCGCAATGGCTTTGCGAGAAAATAATGGTGTCGAAGTTTGCATGTGAGACCCCTGGATATATATGTGGAAACGGAAATGGATAACTGCGTAATCGGAAACAATCGCTTGAGCGCAAGGCCGTCCGGGTGAGATTTCAGCTTGGTCTGGCGACCGACGATGGCGTTCTTGAGTGGCTCGGATTGCTTCAAATCATGATTAGCAATATATGACTGACTGCCTGCCAGCCGATAGCCGCTTACTGGACGCTTCTTGTCTGATCCTCCAGATGTGCTGGTTTTTCCCTTATCTGAAAGCAAAAAAACACGCTCGGAAAACATCAAATTTAATTCTGTGAGACACTGAAGTTTCCATTTGGCCACATCCGGCGTCTCCAGGATTTCTATTTAATAGCGATCACTACGATTTAGGGTTCGACTCTAGCGGGGTTGTTTTACGCTGTCAAGTAGTTTAATATCGATCACTATGGAAATGACACAAGACAAGCCGCGCAAGAAGGCCGGCCGTCCTTTATCGTTCGATAGGGAACTTGCGCTGGAGCGCGCGATGCTGGTTTTCTGGCGTTACGGCTATGAGGCGACTTCGCTCAATGACCTGACCAGCGCCATGGGAATCACGCCGCCCAGCCTGTACACGGCATTCGGCGACAAGGAACGCCTGTTCCTGGAAGCGGTGGAATATTACCTGGCGAAAAAACCATGTTTTTTCGAGTCGATCGTGGCCGAGCCGCTGACGGCGAAAGAAAGCATCCGCAGTTATCTCGAGGTCATCGCCATCTCGCAGACCGACCCCAACCAGCCGCCCGGCTGCATGGTCGTCACTTCAGCCACCAATTGCACCGCCGCCTCTTCGCATGTGCAGGAAGTGCTGGCGGACTACCGCGGACAGATGGAGGCCGGCATCAAGGACCGCCTGGACCGCGGCGTGCGCGAGGGTGAACTGGCCGCCGATACCGATACGGCGGCGATGGCGAGTTTTTTCGTGACTGTCATCCATGGCATGTCGACCCAGGCGCGCGACAACGCCGGCCGCGAGAAACTGCTGGCGATAGGCGCACAAGCGATGCGCGCCTGGCCGGATCCGCTTTAAGGCGGCTTGTGGGCCGGATATGGCCTTTCAATTTCAGACATTTCTTATATTTTCTGACGAACCCCGTGGCTAGAATGTCAAGCCAGTACCTCGGTTCATTGCCATGAGCAACTGAAGCGGGTAGTGCAACGACATTCTTTCTGGAGGCCGTCACGATGAGTCAAGTGCAGAAGCAGGAAATTAAGCTTCGGGATGAACAATGGCAAAAGCTGGAGCCGCTCCTGACCGGCAAGCAGAGCGATCCCGGCGCCAACGCAAAAAACAACCGCCTGTTCATTGAGGGCGTGCTGTGGATAGTCCTGAACAACAGCTTGTGGCGCCACCTGCCCCAGCGGTTCGGCAGTTCAAGCACGGCGTACATGCGTTTCCGGCGCTGGACCGAATGCGATTTCTGGCGCCAGCTGGCGCAAAGCCAGGCCGCGGACGCTGAGTTGGCGCAGATGCTGGAACGCATAGTCGAGCACGCCGACGTGTATACCAGGCGCATCGAGCAGCGCCTGCTGAGAAAAGCCCAGAAGGCCGTTTACCTGTCGGCCAAGGGCGCCGTCAAGGCCGCGCCGCTGTCCAGGCAGCCCGCGGTTGCGGCGGACGAATCAACCTTGCATTGGGTCGGTCTGGTCACGGCGTGACGATCCGCCGGCGCCTGCGGGAGGGCAGAAACAACGGCCCATATGCAAACTGATAGAAAATCTTACGAAGAACTAGCAAAAATAATAAACAGCCGCTATAATTCGTCCCCTGTTGGGGCGTTAGCTCAGCTGGTAGAGCAGCGGACTCTTAATCCGTAGGTCGTGTGTTCGAATCACACACGCCCCACCAACAGATTCAAAGCCTCCCGAGCAATCGGGAGGCTTTTTTATTTCCGTCAGATATTTCCGTCAAATAAGCGCTTTATTCGACACGTCCGATATCCAGTGGTCCATGCAGCGCCATTTCATTCGGCATTACAACCCATTTGCGGTGAGTTCTACATCGCAGTTCTGCGATTTTCTTTATCCGGTGCGCCGGCAGCAAGCCGACTTGGTACGCAAACGCACAGACCCCATGCCTTTTCCTGAATATTCTGGGTTGCAATCGCAGCGCACCGGCAGCATGCAGGTCTTCGGACCAAGTTCGCAATTCGGCCGGTGCTGCGATCGTGCAGTAGCGATGGCCTGATCTGCCGGCGCTCATCATTGTCGCCAGAGACTGATCAAATCTGGGTGGCTGCTCGCAATCTTGTGGGTAGTTCTGGTTAGTCAAACAAAGGAAATCATCATGAAGTACTTGATACAGTTTGCTGCAGCGTTGGCGACGCTCACACTGGCTGGTTGCTTTACCTTGCCTACGGGCCCTGCCGGGCCGCAAGGCGCGACCGGGTACACCGGCGCGACCGGCAGCACCGGCTACACAGGTGCGCCTGGCCGTGCCGGAGCCACTGGCGGCACCGGTGCAACCGGGGATACCGGCGCAACCGGAGGCACCGGAGCGACAGGGGATACCGGAGCAACCGGCTATACCGGAGCAACCGGCAGCACAGGTGCGCGAGGAAGTACCGGCGCCAAGGGAAGCACCGAGGCTGGAACTGTTGTCGTTATCCCGGCCCGTTAAAACGGCTGGCGGCGGACCCTTGCTGATGCTTGGGGTTCGCCAAAAAATGCATGGATGTGTCTGCGGGCAAAAAGAATTCATACGTCCGCGATGTACATGACGAGGCTGTGCGGAAGATGCGGGTCAAGAGATCCTGATGCGCTTGCCGTTGCAGCTGGCCCTGATCGCCTTGCTGCACCAGTACAGCGATCTTTCCTGCTGCGGCTCGCAGCCGGTCAGCAAGCACATGGCCGTGACGCCCAGGATGTAGAACCTGAACCACCAGGCCATCTTGAATTCGATCATGCCGGCGGACATGGCGCTTTCCCGATAGTGATGGCGACGGGATCGCTGGCAGGAAAACTTTCGTCCAGTGCTTCATCGAGCGCACTTTCAACGCTGCTTTCCTTGTTTTCGATAGCGTCGCCTTCTTTGTGCGGCGGACCGGCGTCAGGATGGATATCTTGTCTGGGTTGCATTTTGTTCCTCTCGGCGTCTACGTGAATTTCCTGACGCTGATGCGGTTGATTACCTTGCCGACCCCGGCTACCCGCTTTACCATGGCTATGCTGCGGTCGATCTGGACTTGATCGTCGGCGAATCCGCGTAGCACGACTTCACCGTTTCTTATCTGGATTCTTATATCAAGATTTTCTAGGTCGCTACTTGCCAATAAAGCTGTCTTGATTTTGGCGGTGAGCATGGAGCCGTCGGTTGTGGCCTTGGCCATGGCGGACGGCGCAACAGCGGGCATGCTCTGCGCGTCGTTACAGCCAACCAGGAATGCGGGCAGCGCACATATCGCAATGGCGGCCAGGAATGTAAAAGGATTTGCGAACGCAACCATGGTTTGCCAATGCAAAAAAGGGGAGTTCCAATGTATGTACTGGACTCTGCTCCTTTAAGCGCTGCCTTTCTGTTCGCTAGCGTACGTTGATAGCATTGTTGTTCCAATCCGGATGGTGCCGAAAATATCGCTTGCCTGCGGACAGCATTGCGGAAATTTTGTGCAATGTGGGATAGCGAACGGATCTGGCGATAAATAAGCTCTATAAGATCTTTCATTGAGTAAGCAATACAGAGCTCCCTCTCGTTGTATCCGTTGTTCCGCACTTATTCGATACGCGCAAGAAAAAGGAGAACCGCGATGGATAAATATATTCTGGGATGGATTCTTGGCGCGCCGATGATCATGTTGATAGCGCTTTATTTTTTTGTGCATTAGCCGATTGCACAGTTGGCGGTAAATTATCTCCTGACAAAAAAGGAAGCGACATGGGAATGGAATGGATGAGCGGCTGGGCGAAAAAATACGCTGCGACGCCGGAAAAACTGGCGGAAGGCGAATTGCGCGACGCGCGCCTCTCGCTGTTTCAGGCGGAACGGCAGTTGCTCGAGTCGGAAATGCGCGTCGACTACTATCGCAGCGTCCTGGTTTTCCTTGAAGCGATTGCCAGTGACGGCGTGGAAAGCGTCGCCGACAGGCAAAGGCCGCGACAGCTGGCCTTGCCGCAACGTCCCATGGTGCTGCGTCAGATATTGCAAGAAGAACCGGCAGACACCAGAAGAGTTGTGTGAGCTTGAAAGAGGACTGGGAAAATCATGGTCGCGCTTCTGAAGCGTTTCGTCCGTCCGGGTGTCGTCGCTGCGTGCATCCTGCTGGTCTCGCTGCCAGGCTGCAACAAGACAAAAGACATGACTGGCAATCCGCCGCCTGTTGCCGTCGATACTGCAGTTGACGATGCCGTCATCACTGCCAAGGTCAAAGCCGCGTTATTGACGAGCGGCGATCTCAAAAGCCTGGGCCTGCAAGTCCAGGTCCAGAACCACGAAGTGACATTGAGCGGCCTCGCCGACAGCAAGGCCCAGGTCGAGACCAGCATTGTGGCCGCCATGGGAGTCGATAGGGTAACCAACGTGGTCAACCATATCAATATCAAGAAATGAATGACCGGTTTGCGGGGCGATGCGAACGTGAAGGGTTCTGCCATGGAATGCAACGTTGATTGGAGCCAGGCGCCGCAGGGCGCAAGGTGGTGGGTGATGGACGGCGACGGCCGGGCGCACTGGTTTGGCGAGCCCGAGGTCATCCTGCAGACCAGTTTCTGGTTCACGGATCCCGTGCCGGCTCCCGCTTTCGATTATGTGGGCGACTGGCGCGCAAGCCTGGTAGAACGGCCGGCCCACGGCTGGGATGGCGTCTTGCCGCGCCAAGGCAATGCGGTAGAAAATTTTCTGGGAGCGTGAAAAAGCCGCCCGGATCAAAATCCGCGGTTTCACGTGCAGTGGACTGTCACTGCGTTTTCTGTTGTTCAGTTACCTGTATGTCCAGTTTCAGGCACGCCGGCTGCGCCGGCATGAACCTCGGGTTCACGGCCACTGCCTGCACCGGCTTGCCGGCCAGCGCGTTGAGCGCCTGCTGCAGCTGCCAATCCTTGGCGGCGCCGAATTCCTTTTGCGGCAACGCTGCGCTGTTGGCCGGGTCCAGCTTGGCAAGTGCGCGCCGGTCGCGCAGGCGCTGGCGCTCCTTGCGCACGTCGGCGAAGGGATCGGGCGCGGTTTTGCTGGCGTAGGCGGCGCGCGGAATGTCGACTTCGCGATAGCCGAGCAGGACGCCGTCCATGTCGGCGTCTTTGCGCGGCGGCACGATCCAGTCCGGCACCACGCCGTAACCTTCCATCGGGCAGCCGTTCGGCCGCAAGTTGCGCGCATTGCTCCAGGAAACCTGGGTGCCGTCGCGGATGTCGACCCCGGTTTGCGCCATGCCCTTGCCATAGGTCGGCGTGCCTAGCAGCCGGGCGCGCCCGAGGTCTTTCAGCGCCGCGGCGGTGGCTTCGGCGGCAGAGGCGCTTTGGCCGTCGACCAGCACGATGAGGGGTACGTTGCGCCACCAGTCGTCGCCTTGCAAGGGGGCGAGCGGATCCTGGCCTTGCATTACCGGCAGGTCGTAATCCGGCCAATTGGTGCTGATGCGGTGCTGGATTTTATCGTCGCGCTGCAGCGTCACCATCGCCGTCTTGTTGCGGCCGGTGAACAGCGCCGTAATGCCGATCGCCGCGTTGAGCGCGCCGCCGCCGTTGATGCGCAGGTCGAGGATCACTGCCGCGGCCGGCGGCCCTTTCTTGCGTTCGGCTTGCACCACGTCTATGTAGTCGCCGATGGCAGGCTCGGGAAAACTGGCCAGCCGGGTATACAGCACATTGCCGTCGAGCCGCTTGACGCTGGCGGGCTGCGGCTTGATGATGGCGCGCAGCGGGGCCAATTCCAGCCGCTGCTGCGATGGGCCGCGCAACAGTGTGAGCCTGAGCGGCGCACCGGCTTCGCCGTTGGCGTATTTGGCAATCTCGGCATTGTCGATGCCGACCATGCTGTTGCCGTCCATCGCCACCACCAGGTCACCGGTGCGCACGCCGGCCTGCGCGGCGGGTGCGTCAGGCACCACATCAATGATATGCAAGCCGTCAGGCAAGGTCTCGAAAATGATGCCGATGCCAGGCGCGCCGTTGCGCGTGCGCTGGTCTTTTTTCATTTGTTCCTGCCGTTCCTGGGCATTGAAGAACCTGGCGTAGGGCAGCGTCTTGACGCCGAGGCGGATGGTTTCATCGAGGAAGGCCGGGACGTCGATCTCGGTCAGGTGCTCTTTCTTGAGCACGTCCACCACCGCCTTCAGTTCGCAGATCTGGACTTCCCAGTCCGGCGGGCAGGGCGACGCCTCGGCTGCGCCGGCTGCCGGGCAGAAGCTGGATGCCAGCAGCAAGAGCGGCGCAAATAGTGCCGTGCGCACAGGGCGACGCACAGTAACGGGTTGGGGGCGAACGCCGTCGAGCATTGTCCGGGTTGCAGAATTCGATTCAGCTCTGGTCGCGCTATGCATTTTTCTTCCATCGGATAGGTGGGAAGCAGGGAGATTGAAGTCTACCAGCCATCGTCTGGAAAGCGATTCGCGCCTGGATGGAAAAGCGTTAAAAAAAACTTGCGTCGAAGAAATCCGTGTTGCATACTTGGCCGCACGTACAGACTATCGTGCGCATCCAGAATTTGTCCGATGGCGGATACTTGAGTAGATTCATTCGCGGCGTAGTCACTTTGCAGATAGCACTGGATTACGCGAATCTCCTCAAGTATCGGTCATTACCAAAGCTCGCTTCGGCGGGCTTTTTTCATATGGTTTGCGTAGCGGTGGCTGGCGCGGGCCAAGTCTCGTAACAGGACAGGCCATTTCCAGCAGACTCCGATCAACCTTGCCGCTGCCTCCGATGCTGCCATTCATCCGCCCCTCTACCAATACGCCGCATCGCAACAACGGCCTGGACACGCTGCGCGCTGCAGCGATCGCGCTCGTGTTCATGTACCACTACATGGTCTTCGTCAGCGGCACACCGACATTCGGCTGGGCCAGCAGGGTGGGCTGGACCGGCGTCGACCTGTTCTTCGTGCTGAGCGGATACCTCATCAGCAACCAGATCTTTGCCGGCGTCGTCCGCGGACGGCAGCTGTCGCTCAAGCATTTCTACGCCAGGAGATTCCTGCGGACGCTGCCCAATTTCTACGTCGTGCTGGCGCTTTATTTTCTTTTTCCCCTGGTCATGGGCGGCAACGGGCTGCCGCCGCTGTGGCGTTTCCTCACCTTCACGCAAAACCTGTGGCTGCAGCCGGGAACCGCTTTTTCCCATGCCTGGTCGCTGTGCATAGAGGAACAGTTTTATCTCCTGCTGCCGGCCGTCGTCATCGCCGCCGCCCGGTATGGCAAGTCGATCCGGCTGGCATGGAGCGCCTTGGGCCTGCTGATGCTGGCCGGGATCGCGCTGCGCAGCGTATTGTGGCTGCAGTATGGACGGGAAGCGGGAGGTGCGGTCGGCGGTTATTACCCGAATATCTATTACTCAAGCTTTTGCCGCTTCGATGAATTCCTGCCTGGCATCGCCGTCGCCCTCCTGAAGAATTTTCACCGGGACCTATGGCAAAAGATCCTGCGCTGGGGCCATCTGTCGCTGCTTGCCGGCGGCCTGGCGGTGGCGCTGCTTTTCTACCTGATCGTCAATTATTACTATATCGAAGACTACGGCTACGGATTCTTCATGAGCGGGTTCGGCTATTCGCTGGTTGCCGTCGCCTTCGCGCTGCTGGTGGCGGCCGCGCTCAGTCCGTGCAGCTGGCTTTTTCGCTGGCGGATACCGGGTGCAGCCCAGCTGGCGGCATGGTCGTATGCGATCTACCTGGTGCACAAGCCGCTCGCCGTGATCGCGCACCGGATCCTGAAAAGCGCTGGCGTCAATCCTGCGGTTGAAGCGGGTGTGATTGCCATTGTCTGCATCGGCGGCGGTTACCTGCTGTACAGGCTGGTCGAAACGCCCTTCATGAAGTTGCGGGATGCGCGTTTTCCCAGCAACTTTGCAGCGGCCGGCGCCGAGCCGCCGCAAACGGAGTCCCCGGTCTATGCCAAGTAACCGGCGCAGGTAACCGGCTTAAGCCGCTGCGCCGTTTCCGATCCGCTTGTAGAAGACGGTGGTGGCGCACAAGCGGCCATCCGGCCATAGCGCGTAGTCGGGAATCACTCCGGATACCTGCCATCCCAGCCGCTTGTATAGCTGTTCCGCCGGACTGCCGGTGACCGTATCCAATACCAGCAAGCGCTTGCCGGCGAGCGCCGCGGCATGTTCCGCCGCCGTCACCAGCGCCGCACCCAGGCCGGTGCGGCGCGCTTTGCGGTGGACCAGCAGTTTAGCCACATCGGCCCGATGCGGCTGGTTTTCGGGCTGCTTCAAGATTACCTGCACCGTGCCGACAATTTCACCATGGGGGGCCAAGGCTACCAGCAGCAGGCGTTCGCCGGCGGCGACGCCGGGCGCGACGTCATTCCAGAAATTGTCCGCCCGCGTGCGGGTCAGGGGATGCATGAAGCTGACCGAAGCGCCGCCGTCGACGCAATCGATCAGGATCTCGCTCAGGGCGGCGATCGCGGCCGGTTCGAGCGAGTCCAGGCGACGGATTTGTATGTGCTCTTGCATGTGCCGGCTCCTTATGGGCGCGCGCTGTCCGTGCTGCTGATCACGGCATAGCGCGCTGGTTTGCGATGGGGGTTGTGATAGGCGACCGGGCTGTCCAGCTGGAACGCCAGGCAGTCGCCGGCTTCGATCGAATATTGCGCATCGCCGACGGTGATATCCATCCTGCCTTCCAGGATCCATATCTGCTGGTATACAAGCGCGTCGCGCGCCGAGGTTTCGTAAGTGACCCGGGCGCCGGCCGGAAACAGCACTTCCACAATCCGCAGCGGCGATTGCGGATGCGGCGGCGAAACATTGCGGCGCAGGTAGCCCGATTGCGGATCGCGCCATTGCGGCTGGTCGGCGTGGCGGATGAGGGGCGCGGCCTGCGGCTGCGGATCGTCGAACAAGGCCGGCAGCATCACGCCGAGCCCGGTCGCCAGTTTTTCCAGGACTACCGCGGTGGCGTTGCTCTGGCCTCGCTCGATCAGGGAAATCATGGAGCGGCTGACGCTGCATTTGGTGGCCAGCGCATCCAGCGACAGGCCGCGCTCCTGGCGCAGGAAACTGACGCGAGCGGCAATGCGGGCATTGATATCCATGATGGCAGGGTTCTCGGTATCTATAATAATGGAAATATTATCCATTATACTGGACAAGGAAGTCAATGCTGGAATCAAGGTGCATCGGCCCTGCTGCATCATCGGCACTGTTCCAGGGAGGATCGGCAGGGCCGTGATTCAATGTATTATTCTCGTGGTACAGGAATGGACAGGCTATAAAAAGCACTGCCAGAGACCACCTCGTTACGATGCCTACACGATGCCAATAAGCGCCACGATAGAAGATGTATACCGCAGCGAATCGCGACGCGTGTTCGCTACCCTGATTCGCCTGCTGGGCGATTTCGACCTGGCCGAAGAAGCCTTGCAGGATGCGTTCAAGGCCGCGATGGAGCAATGGCCGCGCGACGGCGTCCCCGACAAGCCGGTGCCTTGGCTGGTGTCCGCCGGGCGCTTCAAGGCGATCGACGGCATACGGCGCCGCGCCAGGTTCACCGCCTATGACGAGGTGGCGGAATCGATCGAAACGATTGCCGACGGCAGTCCTGGTCCGGACGACGACCGCGAACACGTCGAGGACGATCGCCTGCGGCTGGTCTTTACCTGCTGCCATCCCTCGCTGGCGCCGGACGCGCAGATCGCGCTGACCTTGCGCGAAGTGTGCGGCCTGAGCACGGAAGAGATCGCCCATGCTTTCCTGACCCCGGCGCCGACGCTGGCGCAACGCATCGTGCGCGCCAAGGCGAAGATCCGCGACGCCCGCATCCCTTACCAGGTTCCAGGCCGCGACGAATTGCCGGCGCGCCTGCACACGGTGCTGCGCGTCATCTACCTGGTGTTCAACGAAGGTTATTCCGCCTCCTCGGGCGCGACGCTGACGCGCCATGACCTGTCGCAAGAAGCGATCCGCCTGGCCCGGCTCCTGCTGGAACTGCTGCCGGAACCGGAGGTGATGAGCTTGCTGGCGCTGATGCTGCTGCATGAATCGCGCCGCATCGCGCGCAGCACCGCGGATGGCGACCTGGTCCCGCTGGACGAGCAAGACCGCAGCTTGTGGAACGCAGAACATATTGCCGAAGGATCGGCGCTGGTGGAGCGCGCCTTGTCGGCCGGGAGTTTCGGCGCCTATGCGCTGCAGGCCGCGATTTCCGCGGTCCACGCCCACGCCCGCCATGCCGATGCTACCGACTGGGGACAGATCGTAGGCTTGTATGACGCCTTGCTGCGCCTGGAGCCGACGCCGGTGGTCGAGCTGAACCGCGCGGTGGCGGTCGCCATGCACCAAGGGCCGGATGCGGGCCTGGTCCTGGTCAACAACCTGATTGCCGGCGGCCAGTTGCAAAATTATCATCTGGCGCACGCGGCGCAAGCCGACCTGCACCGCCGCCTTGGCCACGTTGCAGAAGCGCGCGCCGCCTACGGGCGGGCGCTGGCCCTGACCCAGCAAGAGCCGGAGCGGCGCTTCCTGCACCGGCGGCTGGCCGGCCTGGCAGAGCAATAAAAATATCTGGAGTACTGTCGATTCCGCTGCCCGCGGTTCGACTATCTTGTGCAGGTGTACATAAACCGACGCCGGGGGGCTCTGCGCCGCCAGCTGTCGCCGACCATTCCATGCCATTTACTGGAGACCATCATGAACTATCTGTGCCTTGTCTACCTTGCCCAGGACAAGCTGCATGCCTGTCCGGACAGCACCTGCTTCGCTTTTGCCGAGGAATTGCGCGGCAGCGGCCATTTTGTCGCCGGACAAGCGCTGCAGCCGATCGACACCGCCACTACCGTCCGGGTGCGCAACGGCCAGATGTCCTTGACCGACGGCCCGTTCGCCGAAACCAAGGAGCAGCTGGCGGGTTTCTACATGATCGAAGCCAAGGACCTCAACGAGGCGATCCATTGGGCCTCGAAAATCCCGCCTGCACGTTACGGCAGCATTGAAGTGCGCCCGGTGCGCGAACTCGACATCAGCGATATCGCTGCAGCGCAGGCAACCGCCTGAATTATCTGAAAGGAAAGGTCATGCACAAGCAAATCTTCATCAACCTGCCAGTCAAGGATTTGCCGAAATCGAAGGATTTCTTCAAGAGCCTCGGTTATGGCTTCAACCCGAAATTCACCAACGACCAAGGGGCTTGCATGATCCTTGGCGAGAACCTGTACGCCATGCTGCTGGTAGAGGATTTTTTCCAGGGTTTTGCTAAACAGCCGGTGTGCGACGCCACCAAGCAGACCGAGGTGCTGGTCTGTGTTTCATGCGACAGCCGCGCCCAGGTCGACCAGCTGGTTGCCGCCGGCCGCGCTGCAGGGGGGCGCACCACGGAAGAACCGCAAGACTACGGCTTCATGTACAGCCACGGTTTCCGCGACCTGGACGGCCACGCTTGGGAATTCGCGTATATGGAGCCGGCAGCTGGCGAGTAGCTTGAGGACAGGGGCCGCTATCTTTGAGCAGAGGCGGTTTTCCACGTTTCCTTTCGTATTTCCTTCCGCATTTTCTTCACCGAGGAGCAGCAAAAATGCAGAAAATTTCTCCATTCCTGTGGTTCGATGGCAAGGCCGAAGAGGCGATGAATTTCTATACGTCGGTTTTCAAGGATGCAAAAATCGGCAACGTGTCGCGCTACGGCGATGCCGGGCCTGGTCCCAAGGGGGCGGTGATGTCGGCCACGTTCCAGCTGCATGGCCAGGATTTCATCGCCCTGAACGGCGGCCCCCAGTTCAGCTTCACGCCGGCGATTTCGTTTTTCGTCAATTGCGAAAACCAGGAAGAGGTCGATGAACTCTGGGCCAGGTTTTCCGAAGGCGGCGAGCCGCAAGGCTGCGGCTGGATCAAGGACAAGTTCGGCCTGTCGTGGCAAATCATCCCGAAGGTCCTGGGCGAGCTGCTGCAAGACAAGGATGCGCAGAAAGCGCAACGGGTCATGCAGGCGATGATGAAGATGGTCAAGATCGACGCCAAGCTCTTGCAGCAGGCTTACGAACAGCAATAGGTACGCGGCGTGCCGCCGGCCTGCGTCAGCGAGGCGGCGCGACGATCGAAGCCTGCTTGGCATTGCCCGCCGGCGCAACGGTTTTCAGCTGCGCCTGCCATGTCTTCAGGTACTGGTCGATCGCGGCGGTGTGATATATCTGCGGTTCTGAATGCATTACGCCGCCGCCTTTGCCTGCGCTCTTGATGTCGTCGTTTTCCCAGGTGGCGACCAGGGCTTTGGCTTTGTCGAAGGCCGCGCTGAAGGACGCGCTGCCGGGCAGGGATTTCTGGAAGAACGCCCGGCCGAAGTAGGTAAAGTCATTGTCGTCGGCGCAGCCGAAAGAAGTGCGGTCAGGGCGGGCGGCGGCAATCACCATCGTGCGCTCGTCTTTTAATGGGGGGATGAAACCGCCCGCATAGCAGGCCGACACTACCACCACCTTCCAGCGTATGCCGGACTCCGCCAGCATTTTCCCCAGTTCCGCCGCCTTGAGATAACGCAGCTCCAGGCCGTTCTGGGTCAGCATCAGTTCATGGTCGCGCGAACCGTGGCTGGTCAGGTACAGGAACAGGATGTCGTTCTGCTTGTCCATTTTGCCGGCGATGGCGTTCAGGCTTTCGCGGATGCTGGTGACTGTCGCCATCGGCTCCTGGGTAATCGTGTTGCGGCTGTTGACCAGCACCACCGAGCGTCCCTGGGTGCCGAAATCGCGGTCGAACTGCTTGCGCACAAAATCCGTTTCGCGGTGAAATACTTCCTGCGAACCGTCGCCGGCGACAGCCAGCAGGTACATGTTGACCTTGCCCGGCTCACGCGGCGCGACCGCCGCCAGGGTCTTGTCGAGCAGGGCGCGCTGCTGGTACAGCGCGGTTTCCAGGTTCAGCTTGGCTTGCGCTTCAGCAGTGGCATCTTCCAGGACGCCTTCGCTCCAGATGCCGCTGTCCTTGGTGCGGCCGTCTTTTTGCGGAGAAGCATAAGTCAGCGTGCCTTCGCCTTCATAGAAACCATACGAGAAATTTCCTGTGTAGCGGTCGCCTTTGGCATTCCGGAAAATCCCTTGCCCGTGGTATTTCCAGTTCTTGAATCCGCCCTGGTAGCTGCTGCCGTCCTTGCCGGCATAACGTCCTTGCCCGACCAGGCGGCCATCGGCAAACATGCCTTCGTAGACGTTGCCGCGGATATCGGTAAGCCGGCCGCCGCCGTGCGGCAGCCATTTCTTGAAGGCGCCTGCATAACGCGAGCCGTCCTGTCTCTGGTAGATCCCATATCCGGTGAATTCTCCCTTGTCGAATTCGCCCTCGTAGAATTCTTCACCCTTTACCTCATACCGTCCCTTGCCCTGGAATTGGCCGTCGGCGAATTCACCTTTGTAGGTGCGGCCGTTGGCGTACTTCATTTCCCCTTTGCCGGCATATGTCCCATGCTTGAACTGCCCGGTATACTCGCCGTCCTTGGCCGTCAGCTTGCCGAAGCCGTCGAATTCGTTATTGGCGAAGTGTCCGACGTACACCGACCCGCTGGGGTCGACCGCGCGGCCCTGGCCAGACCGCATGCCATCCTTGAACTCGCCTTCGTACAGGTAGCCGGGATCTATCCGATATTTTCCTTTTCCTGAAAACAGTCCTTTTTCAAAGCCACCCTCGTAAACAGCGCCATTCGCCCATTCCATTTTCCCCTGGCCCTGCAGCTTGCCGTCCGTCAGGCGGCCGTAATATTTGCCGCCGTCGGGGGTAATGGCGTCCGGGGCGGATGGCGCGGCTGCGACACCGGCGGACAGGAAGCCTGAAAAAAACACGCATATCGCAGCCGTGCTTGCTGCAGTCAGCATTCGGTTGCGGTTGCCCATGACGGCCTTGTTTTTATGCATATATTTCCCTGTTCCCGATGATTTTCAGACGCTGCAAGTTGTGGCATGGAAATTTACCACGAGATATTGTCTTTTTGCATAAAAATCCCGGCAACAGCGTTTCCGGCCGCCGGGCTGCCGCAGCTGCGCGCCAGGATGGCGCGTCAACGCAATCTCCGTTATGTGCGCTAGCAGACGGTCAGCCGCAGCTGCCTGCTGCACACTGCCAGTACTACCCCGACATCGTATTTGCCAATAACACGATCTTCATCTCGGCTCGTCAAGCTGACGGGCCGGCAATATACCGGAGAACCAGTTTGGGCACCGTCGAGAACCATCTGATCGAGCTGCTTCCGCGCAAGGATCGCCTGCATCTGCTGGGCGTCAGCGAACCGGTGGAGCTGGAGCTGGGCGAAGTGTTGTGCGAACCCGGCCATGCTATCCGCCATGTGTATTTTCCTGTCGAAGCGTCGATTTCCCTGATTGCGCAAATTGCGGGCAGTCCCGGGGTCGAGGTTGGCATGGTGGGGCGGGAAGGCATGCTGGGAGCGCAGATGGCGCTGGGCGTGGCGACCGCGCCGGTGCACGCCGTGGTGCAAAGCCCGGGGGCTGCGCGGCGCATCGGCGCCAATGATTTCCGCAGCGAGCTGGCGCACAGTCCGGCTTTGCTGAAAGGCATGCACCAATACCTGTATGTCCGCATGGCGCAGATGGCCACTTCGGCCGCCTGCCTGCGTTTTCATCTGATCGGCCCGCGCCTGGCACGCTGGCTCCTGATGAGCCAGGACCGAGCCCATTCCGACAGTTTCCGTGTCACCCACGAATTCCTGGCCGCCATGCTCGGGGTGCGCCGCGAGGGCATCACCGCTGCGGCCAGCGCCTTGCAGCGCAGCGGGCTGATCGAATACCGGCGCGGCAACCTCAAGGTGATCGACAGGCTTGGACTGGAGGCGGCGGCATGCAGCTGTTATGCCGTTGAGCGGCAGGTTTATGCAGCGTTGCTATGTTGAGGGCCTGAGGGCCAATGGTTATGGCCCAGGCCGCGGCATGCCATTTCCATGGCAGGACGCAGGCAAGCCTGCCGCCAGCAAGCGCGCCGGGCCTGGCCGGTTATTTCCCGATTTCGTGACCGATCACACCGCCGACTGCGGCGCCGCCAACCGTACCAAGGGCGCTGCCGTTGGTTAATACCGCACCGCCCACAGCGCCTACGCCTGCGCCGATCGCCGTGTTCTGTCCGCGACGCGACATGCCGTCGCATGCGCCCAGGCCAAGCAACATGACAACAGTGATTGCCGCGGCAGTAAGTTTTTGCATGGTTTTCATAGGATTACCTCTTTATCGATACGGGGTCGCAGGGAAATGCCCTGGCCTTGGAGTCAACAGTAGCGCTAAAACCGGCCATGGTCGGTGCGCTGGCGCACGTAAGCCGGGATTCAGGCTTCCAGCCTTGCATCCAGGGTAATCTTGGCGTTCAGCAGTTTTGAAACCGGGCAACCCGCCTTGGCCTTGTTCGCCGCTGCCTTGAAGCTTGCCTGGGTCGCTCCGGAACCTGGCGCCGGCGGTTGCCTTGCCGCTGCATTCGTGGCAGCATGGTTTCGACGACTTTTTGCAGTCCGCAGTCATCACTGGGAGTAACCAGCAATGAATATCGACGAGCTGAAGTCGGTGGCTAGCGCCATCGTGACAGGGCAGAAGGGCATCTTGGCGGCGGACGAAAGCGGGCCGACCATCAAGAAACGGTTCGATGCCATCAAACTGGAATGCAGCGAGGAAAGCCGCCGCCGCTATCGTGAAATCCTGTTTACCACCGAGGGTGTCGAGCCCTATCTCGGCGGGGTCATCCTGTACGATGAAACGCTGCGCCAGGGCAGCGCCGACGGCACCCCGTTTGCCGAATTGCTGGCGCGCCGCGGCATCCTTCCCGGCATCAAGGTCGATAGCGGCGCCAAGCTGCTGGCCCTGCATGCCGGCGAGAAAATCACCGAAGGACTGGACGGCTTGCGGGAGCGCCTGCAGGAATACCGGCAGCTGGGAGCAAAGTTCGCCAAGTGGCGCGGCGTGATCGAGATCAGCGAGCAGGGCATTCCGACGACGTCCGCGATACAGGCAAACGCCCACGCCCTGGCGCGTTATGCCGCGCTGTGCCAGGAGGCCGGGATCGTGCCGATCGTCGAACCGGAAGTGCTGATGGACGGCTCGCACGATATAGCACGCTGCGAGGCAGTGACTTCACAGGTGCTGGAAATCGTGTTTGCCGAACTGGATAACCAGCGCGTTGTGTTCGAGGGCATGCTGCTCAAGCCGAACATGGTGATCGCCGGCATGAAATGCCCGCAGCAAGCCGGTGTGCAGCAGGTTGCAGAAGCCACCATGCGCTGCCTTGAGCGCCATGTGCCGCCGGCGGTGTCAGGCATCGTATTCCTGTCGGGCGGCCAGAGCGCGCAAGACGCGACTGCGCACTTGAACGCCATGAACCAGCTTGGCGCGCATCCGTGGCCGGTCAGTTTCTCTTACGGGCGAGCGCTGCAGGCGCCGGTGCTGACAACCTGGAAGGGCCAGGAACAGAACGTGGCCGAAGCGCAAAAAACCTTCTTGCGCCGCTGCCGGCTGAACGGCCTGGCGCACCTCGGCCAGTACGACAGTGCGATGGAGAATGCACCCGCATGAGGTGCCGCATCCCGCGCCTTGGCAGGGCGCGGGTCAGCTAGTCCTATTCCGTATTTTTGCGACGGCCGGCGCACGCAGGCGGAAGCCGTCCGGCATGCCTGATCCCAGCAGCGGCTGCAGGTACAGCCGGAAGGCGTCGGTGACGTCGGTGCCGCTGGCGGCAATCAATTCATCTTCCATCACGCGCGTCTTGCCTGCCACCACGTCCAGGTCCAGCAATTCATAGTTGACCGCATAGGCGCCGCTGCGCTTGATGGCGACGGTGCCGTTGCGGTTTTCATGAAGCGCGAACTGCAGCGCCTTTTCACCGACCTCGCGCGCTTCGCGCTGGTCCACATCCGAGACGCAACCCATGAACGAGCGCTGCAGGTAGCCGAAGGTATCGCCGCGCACGCGCTTGATGTTCAGTTTCGACTTGATCTCTTCGCACAGCAGGTCAGCCAGCGCGCCGTTGCCGGACAGCTGCACATTGCCATGGGCGTCGCGCTCCACCGTCTTGGCCAGCAGGCTGGCGATAGGCGTGCCGGATGCGTCGTGTATGCCTTCGGAAACGGCAATCACGCAGCGGCCGAAGCGCTGGTAGGCTTGCTTGACGTCGGCCAGGAAATTCTCCAGCACAAACACCCGTTCCGGCAGGTAAATCAGATGCGGCCCGTCATCGGCAAACTTCCTGCCCAGCGCCGCCGCCGCCGTCAGGAAGCCGGCGTGCCGGCCCATCACCACGCCGACATAGACGCCGGGCAAGGCGGCATTATCCAGGTTGGCGCCGGCAAACGCCTGCGCCACGAAGCGCGCGGCCGATGGAAACCCTGGCGTGTGATCGTTGCTGACCAGGTCGTTGTCTATGGTTTTCGGAATGTGGATGCAGCGCAAGGGAAAGGCCAGTTTTTCCGCTTCCAGGCTAAGGATGCGCAGGGTGTCGGATGAATCGTTGCCGCCGATGTAGAAGAAGTGGTTGATCTGGTGCGCCTGCAGCACCTGGATGATTTCCTGGCAATACTTGAGGTCGGGTTTGTCGCGCGTCGAACCTAGCGCGGAAGAGGGGGTGTTGGCCACCAGCTCCAGGTTGCTGCTGGTTTCCTGGCCCAGGTCCAGGAAGTCTTCGTCGACGATGCCGCGCACGCCGTTGCGGGCGCCGTACACCAGGTCGACATTGGACACTCCGTGTGCCGCCAGCACTACTCCCACCAAAGACTGGTTGATGACGGCGGTCGGGCCGCCGCCTTGCGCGATAAGGATTCTTCTCGAATGCATCTGATTTCTCCTTGGACCATGGTTGAACCGAGCTGTCGTCCGTCGATTCTACCTCCATCGCGCAAGCGCCGGCCAACCGCGTTATTTCCCCCAGATTTTCTTGTACTCGCTGCGGTAGCCGTTATTCGGTTCGAAGGTGTTTTGCTGGCCGCCGTGGAAGGCGATGTTCTGCTCCGTCACCAGGTAAGCCGGGGTGGCGTAGGAACTGGCTTTTTCGCCGGAAAACGAGCGGTTCAGTTCATCGACGATTTGCCAGCCTTGCTGGCTGAACGGTTCCGGCACCGTGGCCAGCTGCACCCTCTTGCTGCGGATGCGCTGGTAGGCCGATTCGGAACCTTCGCCGGCGGACAGCGCCTCGATCTTGTTGCCGGCGATGACCGCGGCCGCCGCCGGCGTCGCCAGCAGGTCAAGGTAATTGTCGTTGACGCCGATGATGTGCGTCCACTTCTTGCCGAAGCGCTGCGCCAGCGCCGTCAGGATGGCTGGCATCTTGTCGGCGCTGGTGGTGGCCGGCAATGCCTCCACGCTGAGCAGGCTGCAGCTGCGGCACTGCTTGATAACCGACGCCAATTCGTTCGACTTCGACTGTGCATACAGGCTGTTCGGATCGGTGAAGACGACCACCCCGGCCTTGCCGTTGGAGTTGACCACGCCCAGCAAGGCCGCAATCGTCGCTTCCTCTTTCGGATCGGCGGTGACATTGGTAAATAAGCCGTCGCTCGGGCCTATCCTGGTGGATGCATGCCAGCCGACTACCGGCACGCTCTGGGTGTGGGCGGCATTCATTTCCTTGGGCTGTTCGTTGGCGTCGATGCCGGCCAGGACGATGCCGTTCGGCTTCAGCGCCAGCGCTCGGCTGAAGGCTTCCGCGTGCTTGCTGTTGACGCCCCAGCAATCGATCACGAACACGTCCCAGCCGGCTACCGCCGCCGCTTCCTTGACGCCGTTGGCGACGCGCAGGACGCTGTTGTTCTTCAGGTTTGATGCGATCAGCACAATCGATTTTTTCTGGGCTGCGATTTTCGGTCCGCTGGTGGGGCCGTCCCAGCTGGTTTTGAAGGCCATCGCCTTGGCGATCCTGGCATTGGCGCGGTTCAGGAACAAGGTCGGATCTTCCTGTGCGAACGCGGAACTGACGAGGCCGAAGACAAGTGCTACCGTTACGAAATTAAAGTGTGTCAATTTCATTATTTTTATCCGGATTTGACTGCGTATGGTCGGAGCGGATTTCCCGCCTGTCTTTTTTATTGCAAACTAATCGTTGCAGACTACTCCCTGTATTGCAAAATGCACACATCTCCCTGAGCCAGTGCTGACGCCGCTTTCAAGCAAAATGACAAGCTCGGAAGACGGTGCCGGCAATAGCGTGCCTTAGCTTACGCAAAGGTTAAATCATTGTCTATTGGAAATCAGTTCCAGGATCGGCAATAGCGTTTTTTTCTGTCCGGATATTTATTATTTTAATAATTTTTTGTGCCGCCGCAGGCCGGACTTGTGCCAAGGAAAGGTAAACGGACAAAGGGCTGCCCGTCATCCAGACGGGCAGCCCTTTATGGTTCACAGCGATGCAGGCAAGTTGCCGCTTCAGGTCAGCGCCGAGGTGACTTTCAAGACTTCTTCCACCGTGGTGACGCCTTCCAGCACCTTCAGCGCGCCAGCCAGGCGCAGGGGTTTCATGCCATCGCTGATGCTCTGCCGCTTCAGCGCATGGATGTCGGTTTCGGTCTGGATCAGTTTGGAGAACGGCTGGGTCACGGTCAGCAGCTCGTACAGGCCGGTGCGTCCGCGGTAGCCGGTCTGGCGGCATTCCGGGCAGCCGACCGGATGGTAGACATTGGCCGGCTTGGGTACGTTCCAGTTTTCCGCCAGCGTGGCCCAGACATCGTCGGCAACCTGGCCGTCGGGGCTCTTGCAATGGGTGCAGAGCGTGCGCACCAGGCGCTGCGCCATGATGCCGATCAAGGTGGTTTCCAGCAGGTAGTAGGGCACGCCCAGTTCCAGCAGGCGCATCACGGCCGACGGCGCGTCGTTGGTATGCAGGGTCGACAGCACCAGGTGGCCGGTGAGGGCGGCCTGGATCGCCATTTCAGCGGTTTCCAGGTCACGGATTTCGCCCACCATGATGATGTCCGGATCCTGCCGCATCAGGGCTCGCACGCCGTCGGCGAAAGTCAGGTCGATGCCATGGTTGACCTGCATCTGGTTGAACGAAGCTTCCACCATTTCGATCGGGTCTTCCACCGAACAGACATTCACCTCGGAAGTGGCGAGCGCCTTGAGCGTGGTGTACAGCGTCGTGGTCTTGCCCGAGCCGGTGGGGCCGGTCACCAGGATGATGCCGTGCGGGCGCTTGGTCAGCGCATCCCAGCGCAAGGCGTCGTCGACCGGAAAACCGAGTTCCGGCAAGGTCTTGACCACTACCTCAGGATCGAAAATCCGCATCACCAGCTTCTCGCCGAAGGCAGTCGGCAGGGTAGACAAACGCAGCTCGATTTCCTGGCCGCCGGCAGTGCGGGTCTTGATGCGACCGTCCTGCGGCCGGCGCTTTTCGATCACGTCCATCCGTCCCAGCAGCTTGATGCGCGCGGTCATGGCGATCATGACTACCGCCGGCACCTGGTACACCTGGTGCAGGACGCCGTCGATGCGGAAGCGGATGGCGCTGAAGTCGCGCTTGGGTTCCATGTGGATGTCGGAAGCGCGCTGTTCAAACGCATACTGCCACAGCCAGTCGACGATGTTGACGATGTGCTGGTCGTTGGCGTCGACCTGCTTGTTCGACTTGCCCAGTTCCACCAGCTGCTCGAAGTTGTTGCGCAGCGCCAGTTCCTGGCCGCCCGATTTATGGGCGCTCTTGATCGATTTCGCCAGCGTGAAGAACTGCGTGATGTATTGCGTGATATCGAGCGGATTGGCGATCACCAGGCGGATATTGCGGCGCGTGATCTTGGCGATTTCCGCCTGCCACTCGGTGCGGAACGGCTCGGCGGTGGCGATCACCAAGTCGGTCAGGCTCAGCTCGACCGGCAGGATGTTGAAGCGGGTGGCGTAGCTGGCGGACATGACATCGGCCACCTTGGCGAAATCGATCTTGAGCGGATCGATCCGGTAGAACGGCATCTGCACCTGGCGCGCCAGCCATTCGGTCAGCCATTCGAGGGTGATGGCGCGATGCGGCGGCAGCGCCGACTGGCGCTTGCACTGGGCCACCGCATTGAGCGGATGGATCGCGATCGGAGCGTTGCGGAAAATGCCTTGCGCCTGGGTATAAAACGCTTTGACATCGTTCTTGTCGACCGTGCCATCGTTCAGCAGCCAGGTGAAGATCTGCTGCAGGTCTAGTATTTTGGGCGGTGCAGTGTTCATTGCGATGGAAGTATCGATTGGTTGAGCAGCATGGGTTGGTCCAGCCTAGCCTGTTACTGCGGCGAATGCCAGGCTTTCAAGCCGTTGACCCAGGATTTGGCAGGCAGCTTGGTGGCTGCGGTAATGTCGGCGGCGCGTTCATACAAGGCGCTGAAATCTACCGGCGGGGTTTTCTTGAAGGCGATGGCGATGACATTGCCTTCATGGACTTCAGGCAGGCACCAGACATCGTCGAAAGCGAACATCATGGCTTTCAGGTTCTTGGCATAGCTGGGGTGGTCGCCGAACAGGTTGACGGTCATGATGCCGTCGTCCTTCAGGCAAGCCGCGCAAGCGCTGTAGAACTCGGGCGTGTCGAGCACCGGGCCGCGCGCGGTGGCGTCGTACAGGTCGACCTGCAGGGCGTCGATGCTGCCGTGGTTGAGCGGGTCCATGACGAAATCCATGGCGTCCATTTCGAGCACCGACAGCCGTTCGTCGTCGGGTGGCAGCTTGAACATGGAGGCGCAGATCGCCAGTACCGATGGGTTCAGTTCAATCGCGGTGACACGCGCGGCCGGGAACTGGCGGTAGCTGAACTTGGTCAGCGCCGCGGTGCCCAGGCCCAGTTGCACGATGTGCTGCGGCTCCGGGTTGAACAGCATCCAGGCCATCATTTGCTGGGCGTACTCGAGTTCCGGCCAGTCCGGCTTGCGCAGCCGCATCGCGCCTTGCACCCACTCGGTGCCGAAATGCAGGAAGCGCACGCCGTCCTGCTCGGACAGCGTGACTGGCGCAAATTTGGGTTTGCGCGGTGGTTTGGCTGTGTCTTTTTTTGCAACTTCTGAGCGTTTGCGCGGGCCATCCATGCGGTTGGCGTCGGCTTCTATGGATTTGCGTTTGATCAGCATTAGCGGAATAAATAGCGTCAGGTAAAAATGTAGGGCAATGATACCGTGCCCCGGCGGCAACTTGCGCTAAATATTGTCTGGCCAGTCCGGCCGCTACGTCCTTGAGGATTTTTCATGCTGGATACTGGTCAAGCGCGGCGGGCATACATGGAATTGAGGCGTATATCGTCGCCGCGATACACGGCGCGGTAACGCAGGTAACCTTGCCCTTCAACGTGCTTGCGCCAACCCTCGCCACCCAGTTTTTCGAGAAATCCGGCATAAGAATCATGCACCATGTCGTCGTAAAAGCCCCCAACCGTGGGAGATACTTTTATCTTCTGGATCGAGCGATAGATTTCTACGACATTCTCGCTGTAACGATCCCGCCCAAACCGATCGCCTGAATCCCTGCGCCATAGCCGCTTCATCATATCGATCTGGTCGGCGAATACCACTTGTCCCTTCCGGTAATAATCCAGGCTATCTTGCTCCTTCAGGTTGCCGGCATTGTCGCGCACCTGAATTTTCCCCACGGCCTGCGCAAATTTGACGCTATACAGGCGCTCGAAACCGTCCGCCATGGTGACCATATGGCGGAAGGCCAGGTACATCAAACCATGGGCCTGCAATTGCTTGCCAATGGGGAGATCCTCGGAGATGTCGCAGTTGGCAAAATACTTCTCCACTGAGGAACGGACACTCGGATCCAAGGCAAATTGTTCTTCCACTTTTGGATTCCGCGAGTGTCGCGAAGGAGGCGCGATGAAATGCTTCCGAACTTCGTTGGGCGGCGGAGTCACTTCTATCCATGGCTGCCCGGAATGATATTCACAGGTTTTTCTGGCGGCCTGATACATGTCGTTGAGCGCCAGTTGCGACAACTTCATGCTGTCGTCCGCAACCGGTACGCCATCAACGATGCGCACCGCCTTGCCTTGCGCGCCGGGTGCATAACCGCCGCCGACATCGGCATGCGCGCCGGGATAATAGTGTTCGTAACAATTTTTTGGTAAAACGTCGCCCTGACATAGGCTATCGACGGGGAATACGGTGCGAAACTCATGCAGCGCGACATAGTGGACGCAGTTCATGACCCACGGATGTATATGCAGATTTTCCGGCTTGGCCCAATCCCAGTGGCCTTCGCCATCGTTGGCGTTGGTGGCGCCGACCGAGGCGACCGTATCCATCAGGCCCAGTATACGGACATAGGCGGGGATGCCGAACAATTGACAGTCAATCAGAAAGTATTGGTGTAGCCAGTTGGTGAACACGCGCGCCTGGGCCGCGCCGCGGGAAAAGCCGAATACATCGAGATAAATGCCGGCAAGGCATGGCAGCGTTGTCGATTTCCTGAGGTGCACGCTGAGTTTAAGGGCGCATTGTTTCAAGAAATTTTCTCGCGTTTTTTCGTGATCGACCAAACCGGATTTCAAGCCGAGCTCTTTGAGTATCTTGTCTTCTTCGGACGGGACGGGCGCTGGCCACTCACGTGGATTGTCTTGCTTTACCCAGTGGTCGCTGCAGAGTGCTTTCATTTGCTTATCCTTGAACATCGGTTTGTTATCGCTTACAAAACGATGCACGGAATTTAAGACCTGCAGCAATCCCCAGATAATGCGCGGCTCACCGCCCTTGCCGGCGGCAGCCTCCCGTATGTCTTCCCCATCGGTGCCAAGTTCCTCAAACGGTGTCGCGACACCAGGAATGTAGTGCGAAAAAAAGCCTTCCATAGGATTGTGTTGGTAGGCGCGAAATAAACGAGCAATATTGCTTTGTGAAAGAGATGGGGTGTCGCGTTTCATATTGTTGTCGGTACCATCAAAAAAGATACCGATGTTCAAATTGAAGTCGCAATGTTTTCCGCAATCCGTCGGCAACGCACGTGGACAGACTACTTGGGCCGGTTCGAGACAGGATTTTGCATTCGTCATGTTTATTTCTCCTTGGCCGGTTCAGGTTTTTCATCAGGAAGCGGAACATAATCTGGAGCAGGAGGGCGTGGATATGGAGGACCTGGATAATCAGGGCTGCCGGTACCCTCACCGGCATACCAGATTTCAACGCGATGTCCTGGTAGAAAATGGACTACCAAACCATAGCCATCTCCTGGAGGAACGGCAAAATGCACTGGTACAGTAGCTTCATGCCGACGCTCTTCTGCGACTCCCGTACGATAGGTCTCCCATTTCACGGTCACCATGGTAGGAGTGCTGGTCGTGCGCGGCAGGCTGACACAACATACCGTCGCACCTCCGCCACCCCAACCATCATATAAAACTCCGCCCCATTGGCCGTTGATATAGAAGTCTCCAATTCCAATACCCTTGCCATAGTGGGACACCGCCGAAACGGTGGTGCCAATCTTTCCTTCTGCTATCAGTCGGTTTGATCCAGCGCAGGCGCTTAATAGCAATGCCAGGAGTGACGGCAGCAACCAACGCAATAAAGCAGATTTAAAGAAGCGATTCTTCATCTAATTTCCCTTAAAAAAATACCGATATTCAAATTGAAGTCGCAATGTGTTCCGCAGTCCGTCAGCAACGCATGTAGACAGGCTACCTGGGCTGGTTCCAGGCAGGACTTTGCATTCGTCATGTTTATTTCCCCTTGGCCGGTACAGGTTTTTCGTCGGGGAGAGGAACATAATCCGGAGCAGGAGGGCGTGGATATGGAGGACCTGGATATTCTGGATCCCAAAGTCCAATTCGTGCGCTCCAAACTTCAACACGATGTCCAGGTAAGAAATGAATTTTCAGGCCATCGCTCTTCCCTAATGGGACATCAAAGTGCACTGGCACAGTCACCTCATGCCAGCGCTCTTCCGTGACTCCCGTACGATATGTCTTCCATTTCACTGTCACCATGGTGGGCGCGTTGGTCGCACGGGGCAGGGTCACGCAACACACCGTCGCGCCTCCTCCACCCCAACCATCATATAAAACTCCGCCCCATTGACCGTTGATATAGAAGTCTCCAATTCCGATACCCTTGCCATAGTGCGATATTGCCGAAACAGGAGTGGAAGTCTTTCCTTCCGCGATCAATCGGTTTGATCCAGCGCCAGCGCAGGCGCTTAACAGCAATACCAGGAGTGACGGCAGCAACCATCGCAATAATGCAGATTTAAAGAAGCGACTCTTCATCTAATTTCCCTTAAAAAAATACCGATATTCAAATTGAAGTCGCAATGTGTTCCGCAGTCCGTCAGCAACGCATGTAGACAGGCTACCTGGGCCGGTTCCAGGCAGGACTTTGCATTCGTCATGTTTATTTCCCCTTGGCTGCTTCAAGTTCTTCATCGGCAAGCAGAGCATGGTCGGGAAAGGAAGGGATACGGAGCAGGCAGACCCAGGATAATCAGGATTGCCTATCTTGCATGAAATAATGTTGTCGGTCAAATAACAATCAAATGTCGATTGTGGGTGGTCAATCTGCAGAATCAGGTGTTTGGGTGAATGGAGATCGTCAATTCTTGATGTTGAGATTTGCCCATTGTGCTAATTTTTTTTCATAAGCCATCGTATGCGCCGGACTGCTCGAAGGGAGCAGCACGATCCGGTATTTTTCGGCGTGTTCCTTCAATGCCTTCAATCCCAGGCGCGCCGCCGTCCCGCCGTTGAATCCGATGGTCGTCAACCTGGGCAGGCTGTCTATCAGGCCGATCAGGTCGTTGTTGGCGTGGTCGACGATGTTGCTGTCGAGGCTGCCTTGGCGTTGCGCTTCGGCCACCACGTCCCACAATCCCACGCCATGTCCGAGCAAGGCCTGCAGGCGCTGCGCATAATCCATCGCGCGCAGGTCTTCGCCGACGACTTCCGAGATCAATCTCCAGAAGGCGTTTTGCGGATGCGCATAATACTGGCTGTGCGCAAGCGAGACGTTGCCCGGCAGGCTGCCGAGTATCAAAAGGCGGACCTGCTCATCCACTACCGGGGGAAAGCTGCGTTTGCGGGTCATCGCTGCGGCTGCGGCCGGTCAGGAATGGAACTGGCGCAAGCCGTCCAGGTCGAGGATGGTGATGCTGCCGTAATCGACCTTCAGCAACCCGGCTTTCTCCAGCACCTGCAGCGCCTGGTTGGCGCGCTGGCGCGAGGCGCCCGAAAGATTGCCGACTTCCTCCTGGGAAATCTGCAGCTCGCGGCCTATGCCGGGATTCAGGTAGGGATTGAACAGCGCCGCCAGGCAGCGCGCGACGCGCGCATCGGGCTCCAGCATGCGGTCGTATTCCACCAGCGAGATGAACAGCGCCAGCCGTTCGTTCAACTGCGTGACCAGGAAACGGTTGAACTGGATGCTGTTGTCGAGCAGCCATAGATAGGTGGTTTTCGGCATGTACAGCAGTTCGCTGTCGCGCAGCGCTACTACATCGTATTTGCGCGGCTCGCTCTTGAGCAGGGAGCCTTCGCCCAGCCAGCCGCCGTTCGCCATGCCGGCAAAGGAAACCGTTTTCCCTTCGGGGGAGACGCTGCTCATCTTCAGCAATCCCTCGTGCACGCCGATCCAGTGCGTGACCGGATCGCCTTTGCGGCAGACGAACGCGCCGCCGGCAATCTTGCGGCTGAACATCTCGGCTTCCACCCGCGCCAGTTGCGCATCGGTAAGCGAACGCGCCCACATGGTCTTGGCCAGCATGTCTTGGATGGAAGTCTCTTTGATCATCATGATGCGTTGCAATATCGAAAATTTGGCAATTGTCTGCGAGATGACAACCCCATCTCCCGACTCACACTACTATCATCGCATAAAAGCAGCGCATAACCGGCTATTGCAGTCCGCTAGAGTAAGTGCGGCGTAAGCATGCCGGTCCAGACTGACTTGACACTGACAGGCACACGGCTTCGATCTCGATGCCGTGAGACCATATAAAAAAGGTGGGACGATGGTGGAGACAACACGACGTCCAGGAGTGCAGACATTTCCGGATCTGCTCCTGAAACATGCACAGGAACGCCCGCAGCAGCCGGCGTTCCGGGAAAAAGACCTTGGCATCTGGCAGGCGACCAGCTGGGCCGAGGTGGCCGCCGAAGTACGGGCTTTTGCCTGCGGCCTGGCGGCGCTCGGTTTCCGGCGCGGCATGAGCCTGGCGATTGTCGGCAATAACTGCCCGCGGCTGTATTGGGCGATGTCGGCCGCGCAGTGCCTGGGCGGGATGCCGGTGCCGCTGTATCAGGACGCCCCGGCGGCCGACATGGCTTACGTGCTGGACGATGCCGAAATCGATTTTGTGGTGGTGGAAGACCAGGAGCAGGTCGACAAGGTGTTCGAGATCAAGCAGACGCTGCTGCGCATCAGCCGCATCATCGTCGACGATGAACGCGGCCTGCGCAATTACCGCCAGGCCGAATTGTCTTCCTTTGCCAAAGTGGCGGAGATAGGGCGCGCCTACGACCTGGCGCATCCCGGCTTCTTCATGAACGAAGTCGATGCCGGGCGGGCCGACGACATCGCCATCATCCTGTATACCTCCGGCACCACCGGCAAACCGAAAGGCGTCTGCCATTCGCATGCGGCGATGATCACCACCGCGCGGACGCTGGTCGAGTTCGACCAGCTGGACCAGGACGACGACCTGCTGTGCTACCTGCCGCTGGCCTGGGTCGGCGATTTCCTGTATTCGTTTGCGCAGGCGCATGTCGCCGGCTTCTGCCTGAACTGCCCGGAATCGCCGAATACCGTGATGACCGACCTGCGCGAGATCGGCCCGACCTATTATTTTGCGCCGCCGCGCATCTACGAAAATATCCTGACGCAGGTAATGATCAGGATCGAAGACGCCGGCTGGATCAAGCGCAAGCTGTTCCATGGGTTCATGGGGATCGCACGGCGCGTCGGCATACGCATACTCGACAAGAAGCCGGATGTGTCGCTGGCCGACCGCCTGCTGTACGGGCTCGGCAACTTGCTGATCTACGGTCCGCTGAAGAATGTGCTGGGCATGTCGCGGATTCGCGTCGCCTATACCGGCGGCGAAGCGATCGGACCCGACCTGTTCGATTTTTATCGTTCGCTGGGGATCAACCTGAAGCAGCTGTATGGGATGACGGAAACCTGCGTCACCGTGTGCATGCAGCCTTCCGGCGACGTCAAGCTGGACACGGTAGGACGGCCGATGAAAGGGGTGGAAGTGCATATCGACAGCAAGGGCGAGGTGCTGGTGCGCTCGCCCGGCTTGATGAAATCCTATTTCAAGCGGCCGGAGGCCACGGCCGAAGCGATCGATGCCGACGGTTATTTCCACACGGGCGACGCCGGCTTTTTCGACGGCGACGGCCACTTGAAAATCATCGACCGCGCCAAGGATGTGGGCAAGATGGCCGGCGGCACCCTGTTTGCGCCGAAGTATATAGAAAACAAGCTGAAATTCTTCCCCTTCATCAAGGAAGCGGTGGTGTTCGGCAACCGGCGCCAGCAATGCACGGCGTTCATCAACATCGACATGGATGCGGTCGGCAACTGGGCCGAGCGCCGCAACCTGGCTTACAGCAGCTATGCCGACCTGGCTGCGCAGCAGGCGGTGTATGCGCTGGTCGCCGGCTGCGTCGAAAAGGTCAACGCCGACCTGGCGCAGGATCCTTTGCTGGCGGCGTCGCAGATCCACCGTTTCCTGATCCTGCACAAGGAACTGGATGCCGATGACGACGAGCTGACGCGCACCCGCAAGGTGCGGCGCGACTTCATCGCCGGCAAGTACGCCGTGCTGATCGACGCCTTGTACGGCGGCAAGCAGTCGCAATACATAGAAACCCTGGTCAAGTTCGAAGACGGCCGGCAAGGCATGATCGCTGCCGACTTGCGGATTGCCGACGCCAAGATTTTCGCCACCATCGATAAAGCAGCCTGAGCCCTATGAGCGCGATCATGAAAAGAGATGCCACGGCAGAAATCCTGCCGGCAGAACCGGCGCCGCCGGCAGCTGCCCTGCACAAGCCGGAACAGCAGGTCATGGGCCGCGAGCGCAACATCGGCGAAGTGGTGCTGGACCTGCAGAACATTTCGTTGTCCTTCGGCGGCGTCAAGGCGCTTACCGATATTTCCTTCAATGTGAAAGAGCATGAAATCCGCGCCATCATCGGCCCCAACGGCGCTGGAAAAAGTTCGATGATCAATGTCATCAACGGCGTCTACCATCCGCAAAAAGGCAGCATCGTATTCCATGGCGTGCCGCGGCACAGCATGCATCCCAGCAAAGTGGCGCGGCAGGGGATTGCGCGCACCTTCCAGAACATCGCCCTGTTCAAGGGCATGACCGTGCTCGACAACATCATGACCGGCCGCAATACCAAGATGCACTCCGGCCTGCTGGCGAACGCCATCTGGTGGGGGCGGGCGCGCAACGAGGAAATGCAGCACCGGCGCAAGGTCGAGGAGGTGATCGATTTCCTGGAGATCCAGCACATCCGCAAGACGCCGGTCGGGCGCCTGCCTTACGGCTTGCAAAAACGCGTCGAGCTGGCGCGCGCCCTGGCGGCAGAACCCAGCATGCTGCTGCTGGACGAGCCGATGGCCGGCATGAACGTGGAAGAAAAGCAGGACATGTGCCGCTTCATCCTGGATGTCAACGATCAGTTCGGCAGCACCATCGTGCTGATCGAGCACGACATGGGCGTGGTGATGGATATCTCGGACCGCGTGGTGGTGCTCGACTACGGCAAGAAAATCGGCGACGGCACGCCGGAGGAAGTCATGAACAATCCCGAAGTCATCAAAGCCTACCTCGGCAGCTCGCACTGAACGGAGACGACCAATGCAATTTTTCTTTGAAGTGACGCTGAGCGGCTTGCTCTCGGGCCTGATGTATTCCCTGGTGGCGCTGGGTTTCGTGCTGATCTACAAGGCATCGGGCGTGTTCAACTTCGCCCAGGGCGCCATGGTCTATTTCGCGGCGCTGGCGGTGGTGGGCCTGATGGACAAGGGCTGGCCGATGTGGGCGGCGATCATCGGCGCTTTCGCGGTAATGGTCATCGTGGCGGTAGCGACCGAGCGCCTGGTGCTGCGCAAGCTGGTCAACCAGCCGCCGATCACCCTGTTCATGGCCACCATCGGCCTGGCCTTTTTCCTGGAAGGGCTGGGGCCGATGCTGTTCGGCAGCGAAGTGCGGGCGATCAACCTTGGCATCGTCGACGAGCCTATCGCCTCGGTCATGGACAGCTTCGGCATTGGCATCTCCAAATTCGACCTGTTTGCTTCCGGCATGGTGATCGGGCTGGTGCTGCTGCTGGCGCTGTTCTTCCAGAAAACCAAGGTCGGCCGCGCCTTAAGGGCAGTGGCCGACGATCACCAGGCGGCGCTGTCGCTGGGCATCCCGTTGCGCCATATCTGGGTGATTGTCTGGGGCGTGGCCGGTTTCGTCGCGCTGGTTGCCGGTTTGCTGTGGGGCTCGCGCAACGGCGTCCAGTTCGCGTTGACGATGACTGCCTTGAAGGCCTTGCCGGTATTGATACTGGGCGGCTTTACCTCGATCCCGGGAGCGATTGCCGGCGGCCTGATCATCGGCGTCTCCGAAAAACTGGCCGAAATCTATATCCCGCCGGTCATGCAAGACCTGTTCGGCGGTAATTTCGGCGGCATAGAAGGATGGTTCCCCTATGTGTTTGCGCTGCTGTTCCTGCTGGTGCGGCCGGAGGGGCTGTTCGGCGAGCGGCATATCGATCGTGTGTGACGGCCTGCCAACCTGCAAGATGATGCGAACGGAGAAATGCCATGTTTTATCGTGAGGCCGGACAGTTTAAAACCTCGTACATCGCGGATAGCCAGATATTCCCGATCCGCCAGGACCGCATCGGCATGGCCGTGCTGCTGGCGGTCGCCTTTGTCGGCATTCCCCTGGCCGGCAGCGAATACTGGTTTTCCGCGATCCTGATTCCGTTCCTGGTGTTTGCGCTGGCGGCGCTGGGCCTGAACATACTCACCGGCTATGCCGGCCAGCTATCGCTCGGTTCGGCCGCGTTCATGGCGGTGGGAGCCTATGCCGCCTATAACTTCCAGCTGAGGATAGAGGGCATTCCGATCCTGCTGTCCTTCATCCTGGCCGGCTGCTGCGCGGCGGCGGTCGGCGTCCTGTTCGGCCTGCCTTCGCTGCGGATCAAAGGGTTTTACCTGGCGGTGGCGACGCTGGCTGCGCAGTTTTTCGTGATCTGGGCGCTGACCAAGTTTCCCTGGTTTTCCAACGACAGTTCTTCCGGCGTGATCAGCGCGCAAAAGATCGACCTGTTCGGCATCGCCATCAACAGCCCGGTCAGGAAATACCTGTTCGTGCTGGCGATTGTCTGCGTGATGGCGCTGCTGGCGAAAAACCTGGTGCGTTCCTCCACCGGCCGCGCATGGATGGCGGTGCGCGACATGGACGTGGCGGCGGAAGTGATCGGCATCCGACTGATGCAGACCAAGCTGCTGGCGTTTGCCGTCAGCTCGTTTTTCTGCGGCGTGGCCGGCGCCTTGTATGCTTTCTGTTACCTCGGTTCGGTGGAGCCGGACGGCTTTTCGCTGGACCTGTCGTTCCGCATCCTGTTCATGATCATCGTCGGCGGCGTCGGCAGCATCCTCGGCGCTTTCCTCGGTTCCGCCTTCATCCTGCTGCTGCCGATTTTCCTGGATAACGTCCTGCCTCCGCTGGCGGCCTGGCTGCACCTGCCGTTCACCAACGCCACTGTGTCGCATATCCAGATGATGCTGTTCGGCGCCCTGATCATTTTCTTCCTGATCGTAGAGCCGCACGGGCTGGCGCGCCTGTGGCAGATCACCAAGGAAAAGCTGCGCTTGTGGCCGTTCCCGCATTGACCGATGCGGCAGTTTTTTGCAGTCCCGATAACTAGCACGACAAAAGGAGACAAGATAATGAAAAACCTCAAACGGATCATGCTCGCCGTCGCGGCCGCAGCCAGCCTGCTGGCGCCGGCCTTGCCGGCGATGGCGCAGGCGAGCGACCAGTTCATCGCGATTCCCAGCTATCGGGTCGGTCCTTACGGCACCAACGGCCAATCGTATTACGGCGGCTATATCGACTACCTGAGCTACGTCAACCTGAAAGAGGGCGGCATCAACGGCGTCAAGCTGTCCTGGGAAGAATGCGAAACCGAGTACAACAACGCCAAGGGCGTCGAGTGCTACGAACGGCTCAAGGGCAAGAACCCGGTCACCAAGGGCACCGCCATCAACGCCATGGCGACCGGCATCGCCTATGCGCTGATCGACAAGACGGCGGAAGACAAGGTGCCGTTGCTGATGGTCGGCTACGGCCGTACCGATGCGGTCGACGGCTCGGTGTTCCCGTACGCCTTCCCGCTGGTGACGACCTACCAGATGCAGGTGTCGGCAATCGTCAAATACCTGGCGAGCAAGAACAACGGCTCGCTGGCCGGCAAGAAAATCGTGTTCCTGTACCACGATTCGGCCTACGGCAAGGAGCCGATCGTGGCGCTGGAAGCCGAGGCGACGCTGGGCAAGTTCAAGCTGGTGCAGATTCCGGTGGCCCATCCCGGCAACGAACAGGGCGCGCAATGGCTGAAGATCCGCCAGGAGAACCCGGACTACGTGATCTTCTGGGGCTGGGGCGTGATGAACCAGACTGCCTTGAAGGCGGCGCAGAAAGTCGGTTTCGCCCGCGACAAGATCATCGGTTCCTGGTGGGCGGGATCCGAGGAAGACACGGTGCCGGCCGGCGACGCCGCCAAGGGCTACCTGAGCGCGACCTGGAATGTATCCGGCAAGAGCGTGCCGCTGATCGCCGATATCGAAAAGGTGGTGTACGGCGCCGGCAAGGGCAACATGCAGGACAAGGCCAAGATCGGTTCGATCCTGTACAACCGCGGCGTATCGGCGGCACTGGCGACGGTGGAAGCGATACGCACCGCACAGGCCAAGTACGGCAAGGGCAAGGTAATGAGCGGCGAGGATGTGCGCTGGGGGCTGGAGAACCTCAACATCACCAACGCGCGGCTGCAGCAGCTGGGCGCTTCCGGCCTGCTGCCTGAAATCAAGACGTCCTGCGATAACCATGAGGGATCGGGCAAGATCAAGATCCAGCAATGGGATGGCGGCAAGTGGGTGCTGGTGTCGGACTGGATCGAAGGCAACAAGAACCTGATCCATCCGCTGTTCAAGGCTTCCGCCGCCAAGTATGCAAAAGAAAAAGGCATCACGCCCGCCTGCATGAAGTAGTCCCGGCGCCGGCGCCCGCCCGGGCTGCCGGCGCTTTTTTACCGCATAGCCGAGGAACGCATGGGTACAGCACTCAACATCAATAATATCGAAGTGATCTACGACCATGTCATCCTGGTGCTGAAAGGGGTGTCGCTGGCGGTGCCGGAAGGGAAGATCGTCGCTTTGCTGGGCGCCAACGGCGCCGGCAAAAGCACGACGCTGAAAGCGATCTCCAACCTGCTGTCGGCCGAGCGCGGCGATGTCACCAAGGGCAGCATCGAATACCGGGGAGAGCGGGTCGACCGCCTGACGCCGAACGACCTGGTCAGGCGCGGCGTGATCCAGGTGATGGAAGGACGCCATTGTTTCGGCCACCTGACGGTGGAAGAAAATCTCCTGACCGGCGCCTATACGCGCCAGGCCAGCAATGTCCAGGTCAAGCGCGACCTGGAAAAGATCTACGATTATTTCCCGCGCCTGAAAGAAAGGCGCAAATCGCAGTCCGGCTACACCTCCGGCGGCGAGCAGCAGATGACGGCGATCGGCCGGGCGATGATGGCCAAGCCGTCGATGATCCTGCTGGACGAGCCGTCGATGGGGCTGGCGCCGCAGGTGGTCGAGGAGATTTTCGAGATCGTCAAGGATTTGAACCGGCGGGAGAGCGTGTCTTTCCTGCTGGCTGAACAGAACACCATGGTGGCGCTGCGCTACGCCGATTTCGGCTACATCCTGGAAAACGGCCGGGTAGTGATGGAAGGCGCCGCCAGCGAACTGGCCAGCAACGAAGACGTGAAGGAGTTCTACCTGGGCCTCTCCGGCGCGGGACGCAAGAATTTCCGCGACATGAAATTCTACCGGCGCCGCAAACGCTGGCTGGCTTGACATTATCCCTACGCTGCTTCTCCGTCCACGCATACAGGCCCGCCCATGTCTGACACTCTCGACTTCCTTGAACAACGCCATCCGCTGCAGCGCGAGGCGGACCTGATGAGCGCCTTGCCGCAATTGATCGCACGGGCGCAAGGCGCGCAGGGCTGGGCGCGCATCCTGCACGGCGTTGCCGCCGGCGAGATCCGCGACCGCGCCGCGCTGGCGCAATTGCCGCTCACGCGCAAATCGGACCTGCATGAACTGCAGGCGCAGCAACCGCCGTTCGGCGCCCTGAACACCACCCCGCACCGCCAGCTGCGCCGCCTGTACGTGTCGCCCGGGCCGATCTTCGATCCTGAGGGATGCAGCCAGGACTGGTGGCGTTTTGCGCGGCCGATGCGCGCCCTGGGGCTGCGCGCCGGCGACCTGATACAGAATTGTTTCGCCTACCATTTCACGCCGGCCGCCTTCATGGTCGAAGGAGCGGCCAGCAAGCTGGGCTGCGCGGTGATCCCGGCCGGCATAGGCCAGACTGAACTGCAGGTGCAGGCGATGTCGGCCCTGCGGCCGGATGCCTACGTCGGCACGCCGTCGTTCCTCAAGATCATCATCGAAAAGGCGCGCGAGATGGGCGCCGACATCGGCACCGTGCAACGGGCGCTGCTCAGCGCCGAAGCCTTGCCGCCGTCGCTGCGCCAGTGGTTCCACGACAACGGCGTGCCGCACGTGCTGCAATTGTATGCATCGGCCGACGTCGGCAATATCGCCTACGAGTCGCTCAGCAACGGCCGCCTCAATCCGGGTATGATCCTGGATGAGGATTTGATCCTGGAAATCGTGCGGCCCGGCAGCGGCGATCCGGTCGCCGCCGGCGAGGTGGGCGAAGTGGTGCTGACTTCCTTCAATCCGGATTATCCTCTGATACGTTTCGCCACCGGGGACTTGTCTGCGGTGCTGGAGGGCGTCTCGCCATGCGGCCGCACCAATACCCGCATCAAGGGCTGGATGGGGCGCGCCGACCAGGTAACCAAGGTGCGCGGCATGTTCGTCCATCCGTCGCAGCTGGCCGAAGTGCTGAAGCGTCATCCGCAGATACTGAAAGCGCGGCTGGTGGTCAGCGGCGCCATGGCGAGCGACGTGATGACGCTGCACTGCGAAACGCGAGACGCGCCGGCGTCCGTCGCCGAGCAGGTTGCGGACAGCCTGCGCGATGTGACCAAACTGCGCGGCGAGGTTTTGCTTGTCGCACCGGGCAGCTTGCCGAATGACGGTAAAGTCATCGAGGATGCCCGCAAATACGAATGAGGGCAGCATGTCGAAACAAGTGATCGTGATTACCGGCGCCAGCCGCGGCATCGGCGCCGCCACCGCGCACCTGGCGGCCGCCCGCGGCTACGCCGTATGTGTCAATTACGTGCATAACCGCAGCGCCGCCGAACAGGTGGTCGATGCTATCCGCCAGGCCGGCGGCGAAGCCTTGGCGGTCGCCGGGGATGTCGCGGTAGAAGCCGATGTGCTGAACCTGTTCCAGACCGTGGACGCGCAGCTCGGCAGGCTGACCGCCCTGGTCAACAACGCCGGCATCCTGGAGCGGCAGATGCGGGTAGAGGAGATGGACGTGGCCCGTCTGCAGCGCGTATTCGCCACCAATATCGTCGGCAGTTTCCTGTGCGCCCGCGAAGCCGTGCGGCGCATGTCGAACCGCCTCGGCGGCGAGGGCGGCGCCATCGTCAACCTGTCGTCGATGGCGGCCAAGCTCGGCGGTCCGGGCGAATATGTCGATTACGCCGCCTCCAAGGGCGCGATCGACGCCATGACGGTCGGCCTGGCGAAGGAAGTCGCCGACCAGGGCATCCGCGTCAATGCGGTCCGGCCCGGCGTCATTTATACCGATATCCATGCCAGCGGCGGCGAACCGGGGCGGGTCGACCGCGTCAAGGATACGGTGCCGATGCGGCGCGGCGGCAGCGCCGAGGAAGTCGCGCGCGCAATCATGTGGCTGGTGTCCGACGAGGCGTCGTATTCGACCGGCACATTCATCGATGTCGCCGGCGGCCGCTGATGCCGGCGCGCGGGCGAAAAGCCATGCGTTTTTTGCAAAATTTCAGTTGCTTGTAAAAAATTGATAAAATGAGCAGAATTGGCCAAAACCTGATCCACTGTTTCACTGTCCAATGCTGCAAGCAACGGCGCCGTGCGCGGGCAACCCTTCTGTCGGTGCGCTTCGCGGGTTATGCGGCAATTTTTGTGTAAGAGCAATTTATGATGGAGTTATCAAGAATGAAGAACCTGATCGTAGTCGCAGCCATGGTGGCCTTGAGCGGTTGCGCCGTGACGCCGAATTCGGCAAACGTATATACCAGCCACCAGGCCCAGGGTGAACAATCGGTGCGCATGGCGGTGGTTGATTCGGTGCGTCCGGTCACTATCGACAAGAACACCGGCGGCGGCGCCGGCACCTTGGCTGGCGGCGCGCTTGGCGCGGTGGGCGCCGGTTCGCTGATCGGCAAAGGCAACGGCTCGATTGCAGCCGGCGTGGTCGGCGCGGTGCTCGGCGGGATTGCCGGCAACCAGGTCGAAAACAACCTGAACCAGCGTCCAGGCCTGGAAATCACCGTACGCCTGAGCAACGGCGAATTGCGCGCCATTACCCAGGATGCAGACGAGCGTTTCAATGTCGGCGACCGCGTGCGTTTGCTGTCGTCGGGCGGCGTTACCCGGGTAACCCACTAAGCGCCGAAGCAAGCGCCTATAAAGTCAAAAAGGCTGGAAGACATGATTGTCTTCCAGCCTTTTTTCTTGATGCCGGGCGTTGTTACTGGCCGTTATGGATCACCACCAGCAGGGCGGTAGCGGCATTCTTGCCGACATTCTTGATGTAGTGGGGGCGGTCTGCCGCATAACGCGCCGTTTCCCCTACCTTGATCTTGGTGATGTTGCTGCCGCTCTGGACTTCCAGCATGCCGGACAAGACCGTCAGGTGTTCGCGCGAAGCCGGTTCGTGCGCCTCCGAGTCGAGGCAGCCGCCGGGTTCCACCGACAGTTCATACCATTCGAACTGGCCGGCCAGTTCGATCGGCCCCAGGATGCGCAGCACGCAATGGCCGTCGCGCGAGCGCAGCGATGGCGTGGCGTGGCTGGGCAGGGTTTCGATCGAGGCTGGGACCGGCTGGTTGCCGTCGACCAGCAGCGAAATCGGCACGCCGAGGGCGTTGGCCAGCCGCCACACCACGGCCACCGTGGGATTAGCCTGGTTGCGCTCGATTTGCGATAGCATGGACTTGGAGACGCCGGCGCGCTTCGACAAGGCATCCAGCGAAAGCCCGTCGGCCTGGCGCAGCTTGACCAATGTATCGCCGACCTTGGGCGGTGCATCCTCCAAATTTTTTCCTGGATTGCTGCTCATCTGGTTGACAACCTCGTTTTTGTGCATTATCGTGGAATTCTTGTTCGATATATCGAATTGAAGCAATATATTATATAAGATCGAGGCAGACAATGACACAAGACATCAGCACCCAAGCCGGGACGCCTGGCTTCTATGGCCACCTGCGCGACGAGCTGGCCGGGATCGAGGCCGCCGGCCTGTTGAAAAGCGAGCGCCTGATCCTCGGCCCGCAAGGCGGCAAGATCAATACCGCCAGCGGCGAATTGATCAATCTGTGCGCCAACAATTACCTCGGACTGTCGTCCCATCCGGCCTTGATCAAGGCTGCGCACGCCGCCCTGGACAGCCATGGTTTCGGCCTCAGTTCGGTGCGTTTCATCTGCGGCACGCAAGATATCCATCGCGAACTGGAGCAGCGCCTGGCGGCGTTCCTGGGCACCGAGGACTGTATCCTGTACGCTGCGGCGTTCGACGCCAACGGCGGCCTGTTCGAACCTTTGCTGGGCGAGCAGGATGCCATCATCAGCGATGCGCTCAACCATGCCTCGATCATCGACGGCGTCCGTTTGTGCAAGGCGAAACGCTACCGTTACGCCCACAACGACATGGCAGACCTGGAGCGTTGCCTGAAACAGGCCAAGGCCGATAACGCCCGCTTTTCCATGGTGTTTACCGATGGCGTGTTTTCGATGGATGGCACCGTGGCGCAGCTCGATGTGATCCGCCAGCTGTGCGACCAATACGGCGCCTTGCTCGGCGTCGACGACTGCCACGCTACCGGCTTCATGGGCGCGCGCGGACGCGGCACGCATGAAGCGCGCGGCATCTTCGGCAAGGTCGACGTGATTACCGGCACCCTCGGCAAAGCCCTCGGCGGCGCCAGCGGCGGTTTCACTGCCGGGCGGCGCGAGGTGGTCGACCTGCTGCGGCAACGCTCCAGGCCCTACCTGTTCTCGAACACGCTGATGCCGGCGATCGTCGGCGCTTCGATCGAGGCGCTCAACCTGCTGGAGGCGTCCACCGAACTGCGCGACCGCCTCGAGCGCAACACCGTCTATTTCCGCAAAGCCATCACCGACGCCGGTTTCGAGATCAAGCCGGGGACCCATCCGATCGTGCCGCTGATGGTGTACGACGCCGTGGTGGCGCAGAAGCTGTCGCGCCGCCTGTACGAGCTGGGCGTCTACGCCGTCGGTTTCTTCTATCCGGTGGTGCCGCAAGGACAGGCGCGGATCCGGGTGCAGATGTCGGCAGTCCATGACGAAGCGACATTGCAGCGCGCCGTGGGCATTTTCCGGCAAGCCGGCGAAGAGCTGGGCCTGGTAAAAAACTGAAGAGACGAACGATGAAAAAAATATTGGTAATCGGCGCCAACGGCCAGATCGGCACCGAACTGACGGCGGCGCTGGTCAAGCTGCATGGCGCAAAACAGGTGGTTGCGAGCGATATACAAGCCCTGGGCCGGCACCAGGAACTGGCCTACGAAAAACTGGACGTGACCGACGCCAAGCGCCTGGCCGAAGTGGTGCAGCAGCACGGCATCGGTGAAATCTACCACCTGGCGGCCGCCTTGTCGGCCAAAGGCGAGGAGCATCCCGAGTGGGCCTGGAACCTGAACATGACCGGCCTGCTGAACGTGCTGGAAGTGGCGCGCCAGGCCAAGCTGTCGAAAGTGTTCTGGCCCAGCTCGATCGCCGCCTTCGGCCCGTCGACGCCGCGCGACAATGCGCCGCAAGTCGGCGCCATGGATCCCAAGACCGTCTACGGCATCTCCAAGCTGGCGGGCGAGCACTGGTGCACGTGGTACGCGGAAAAATACGGCATGGATATCCGCAGCCTGCGTTATCCGGGCTTGATCAGCTATTCTGCCGAACCGGGCGGCGGCACCACCGACTACGCGATCCAGGCCCTGTTTGCAGCTGCCGCAGGCCAGGATTACACCAGTTTCCTGGATATCGACAGCACGCTGCCGATGATGTACATGCCGGACGCCGTGCGCGCTACCATCGAACTGATGAGCGCACCGAAGGAACAGCTGAAGGTGGCGGGTTCCTACAACCTGGCGGCATGGAGTTTTTCGCCGCGCGAACTGGTGGATATCATCAGGCAGCATTACCCGTCGTTCAGCGTCGCCTATAAGCCCGATTTCCGCCAGGCGATCGCCGATGCATGGCCGCGTTCGATCGACGATTCGAAGGCGCGCGAAGAGTGGTCCTGGTCTCCTGCATACAGCCTGGCCGACATGGTCGACGACATGCTGGCCCACCTTGCCGCCCGCAAGCAGGTCACGCAAGCGGCCTGAGGCATTGCCAGCTGCCGGCCGGATTGGCGTTGCGCCGATGCGGCCGGTTTTCTATTTTTCCAGCGCCTTGATTTGCTCCCGCAGTTTTTCCGGCACCGGATAAGCAGGATAGGCTTTGTCGAATTTCTCCCATTCTTCCTGGGCATCCCGGCGCAAGCCGGCCTTGATCATTTCCTCGATGACCGACAGCCAGGCTTCGGCCTTGGCGTTTGCCTCGGGTTTTGGAGGAGGCGCGGCTGGCGCCGGAGCAGACGGCGCCGGTGCGGCGGCAACCGCGGCCGGCGGCGCAGGAACGACGATCGCCCTGACGCGCGAATCGGCCGCTTCCTTGCGTGCAAGCGGTTCTGGCGCAGCCGCATAATTCTGACGGATTACAATTTCAGCGGCGCCAAGCTGGGCATTGGAATCGGCCTCCGGCATTGAGGTTCTGGCCTGGGCGGGTGCAGGCGGTGCATCTTGCTTGGCGGCTTTGGGCGGGGATGCTGCAGGAGCGGCATGCGGCTTGCTCGCTACCGGCGGCGGTGGCGCGGCAACGGCCGCAGCCGGCGGCGCTGGCGACTCTGCTTGTGGCGCTTGCGCGACCTGTGCCGGCTGTTCAATTTTTTCTGCCTGTTCCACTGGTTCCACTACCGGTTCGTTCTGCCAGCGCAGCATCACCAGGGTGGCCAGCACTACGCTGGCGGCCATCGCCAGCTGTGTGCTCCAGCGCATCATGAAATGCGGTTGCCGAGGTTTGGCCGTGTTCGGCGCCAAGGCGTCGTTGGCAGCCTCGCGCACCGGCGCCGCAGCTGCAGCCAAGGTTTCTGCCTGCGCCAGTATCGCCGCATCCAAAGCCGCCGACGGCGACGGCTGCGGCAGGGCTTGCAATTTGCGCGCAAGTTCCCCGCGGCCCTGCAGGAATGCTTCGAATTCGGCGTCGTCGTGCTTGTTGTCTTCGGCAGTCATACCGCCTCCTCGTTGGACGTCAGGTCCGGCACCAGGTGCTGGCGCAATTTGCGCATCGCATAGCGCAAGCGGCTCTTGACGGTTTCTACCGGCACAGCGGCAACCTGCGCGATTTCTTCCAGGCTCATGTCATTGAACTGCTGCAAAATCAGGGCCTCTTTCTGTTCGCCGGGCAAACTGCGTATCGCCGCGTGCAGCTCGGCGATGCGCTGCCTGTGTTCCAGTGCGGCTTCCGGCGACATCTGTTCATGGGCGGCGTCGGCCAGGTCATCGAATTCCACCCCGGCTTCGCCGTCGCCTTGGTTGGCGCCGCCGATATCGCTGCTCAACAGCGCCTGGTGCTGGCGCAGCAGGTCGATCAGGCGGTTGCGCGCGATCTGGAACAGGTAGGTGCGGAAACGCGATTCCGGCTGGTAGCGCGCACGCGCGTGATGCACGCCGGCCCAGGCATCCTGGGCGATTTCATCTACCCAGTCGCGGCGCGGCGAGCGCCATGCGATGAAACGATACAAGCCGCGGCTGTGGCGCCGGTACAGTTCCTTGAATGCGCCGAGGTCGCCGTCGCGGTACTTGAGCATCAGCGTTTCATCGGAAGGTTCGGCGTACATGGCGGCTTGTTGTTGTGATTCTTTGCACTGTCGGGTGATAGCGGCGATTGTGAGCGCAGCGCTGCAAGAATGCAACCGCCGGATGCAGCGGCATCTTTTTTTGCGCCGCCGTCGATTTATTTAACCCCGTTCGCGGACCTGGCCCGTTTCATATGACAAGCCGGGGTATCGGCATCAACGGAGAATAAAATGTTACGACGCTTGCTTGGCGCTTTATGCATGCTGGTCCTGCTGCTTCCCGCAGCGCAAGCGATATCGATCGTGCGCCCGCCGCCGCTGATCGTGGCCGGCGGCGAGCAGCCGGTGGTGCTGCAGAGCCTGCGCATCAGCGGCGAAATCAGCGGCGGCCTGGCCCAGACCACGGTGCGGATGGTGTTTTTCAATCCCAACCAGCGCGCGCTCGAGGGGCAATTGCAGTTCCCGTTGCTGGACGGCCAGCAGGTCACGGCGTTTGCCCTGGATATCGAAGGCCGGATGCGGCCGGCGGTGCCGGTGGAAAAAACCAAGGGCCGCCAGATATTCGAAGCGATCGAGCGGCGGCGGGTCGATCCTGGTCTGCTGGAAACCACCCAAGGCAACAATTTCCGCCTGCGCATCTTCCCGATTCCCGCCTACGGCAGCCGCACCGTGGAGCTCAAGTACATGGAGCCGCTCTCGCGCCAAGGCCGGCACTGGGTGTACAACCTGCCGCTGGCCTATGGCGACCGCATGCGCGACTTTGACCTGAGCCTGGCGGTGCACGGCGCCAGCGCCGCGCCGCAAGCCAGCGGTGCATTTGGCGCGCTCACGTTTACCCAGGCCGGCGAGCAGTACCAGGCGCATGTGGCAAAAAGCCAGTTCGCCGCTACGGGTGCGCTCAACATTCAGATTCCCGCCGGCGACAAGCCGCAGAGTTACCTCCAGGCGCGCGACGACCAGACCTGGTTTATCACCGAAATACCAGTGGCTGAGACACGTACGGCGCGCAGCCTGCCGAAGGTGGTCGGCTTGCTGTGGGACAGTTCGGGTTCCGGCGCGGCGCGCGACCACGACGCCGAATTTGCCGTGCTCGACCGTTACTTCAAGGCTGCCGGCAACGCGGAAGTACGCCTGGCCAGGCTGCGCGACAGGCCGGAAGAAGGCGCGTCTTTCCGTGTCGTCAACGGCGACTGGAGCGCGCTGCGCCAGGCATTGCAAGGTACGGTGTACGACGGCGCCAGCGCTCTTGGCGATTGGCGGCCGCAGGCTGAGGTCGGCGAATACCTGCTGGTCAGCGACGGCTTGAGCAACTATGGCAACGCGCCTTTTCCCAAGCTGGCGGCAGGGCAACGGCTCTATGCGCTGAACGCGGCGCTGGCGGCGGATAACAGCCAGCTCGCAGCCTGGGCTGAAAACACCGGCGGGCGCCTGCTGCAGGTGTCGCCGCAACTGGTGACAGCGGCGGCGCAAGCCTTGCTGACCGAGTCGACCCATATAGACGCCTTGAGCGCGGTCGGCGCTACCGATTTGCAAGTCGAATCGCATGAGGTGGCAAACGGCGTCATCCGCGTTGCGGGCCGCCTGCGCGGCGCCGATGCGCAACTCACGCTCAACCTGCGGCAGGGCGGGCGCCAGCAGGTCAAGACCGTGGCGGTCTCGGCCACCGCGCCGGCCCATCCGCTGGCGGCGTACCTGTGGGCGGGGTATCGCTTGCGCGAGCTGGCGGCGAACCAGGACCTGCATCGCGCCGAAATCCGCCGCATCGGCCAGCAGTTCGGCCTGGCGACGCACGAGACTTCGCTGATCGTGCTGGAGCGCCTGGACGACTACGTACGCTACGACGTTGCGCCGCCGGAAGAATACCAGGCCGCATTCAAGCAATTGAAAGCGCTGCGCGAAGCGGATATCCGGCAAACGCGCGATAAACACCTGGAAACCGTGATTCAGCAATTCCAGCGCAAGGCTGCATGGTGGGAGAAAGATTTTCCTAAAGGCGCTGCGCAGCAATCGAAGCCGCCGGTGCAGGGCGAGGCCCGATACGAGGGGCGGATGCGCCTCAATGCCGCCGCGCCGGTGACGCAAGCGCCGTCTGCTCCGGCTCCCGCTCCCGCTGTCAGCGCCCGGCAGAATTTTGAAGCGGTTTCAAATTATTCGGCAAAATCCAAGGCGGATTCGGATACCGCTTCAGCTACGCCCGAGATCACGATGGCGCTGAAAAAATGGAGTGCGACAGCGCCCTATATCGACCGTCTCAAATCGGCCACGCCGGACACCGTGTATGCCATCTATCTCGACGAAAAACCCGGCTACGCCAACAGCAGCGCTTTTTTCCTCGACGCCGCCGATATCCTGCTGGAGAAAGGGCAGCGCGACCTGGCGTTGCGCGTGCTGTCCAACCTGGCCGAGATGGACCTGGAAAACCGCGCGGTGCTGCGCATACTGGGCTATCGCCTGCTGCAAGCCGGTGCGCCGGAACTGGCGATACCGGTGTTCGAGAAGGTCAGGCGGCTGGCTGAAGAAGAACCCCAGTCGTTCCGCGACCTGGGGCTGGCGTATGCCGCCAACAAGCAGTACCAGCAAGCCGTCGACCAGCTGTACGAAGTGGTGTTGCGGCCATGGGACGCCCGTTTCCCGGAAATCGAGACCATCGTGCTGGCAGAACTGAATGCGATTGTCGCCACCTCTGGCGCGCAGCTCGACACCGGCCGCATCGATCCGCGCCTGCTGAAGAACATGCCGCTCGATCTGCGCGTGATCATGACCTGGGATGCGGACAATTCCGACATGGACCTGTGGGTCACCGATCCAAACGGTGAAAAATGCTACTACGGCCATGCGCTGACTTACCAGGGCGGACGCCTGTCGCGCGATTTCACCCAGGGCTACGGACCGGAGGAGTTTTCTTTGCGCAAGGCCAAGCCGGGCAAGTACAAGATCGAAGCCAATTATTATGGCAACCGCCAGCAGGTGATTGCCGGCGCCACCACTTTGCAGGTCAAGCTGGCCACCGGTTTCAGCACCTCCAGGCAGAAGGAGCAGATGGTTACGCTGCGCCTGAAGGACCGCCAGGAAACGGTATTTGTCGGCGAATTCGAAGTGGCGCCTTGACCGCATAAGTATCGGCTATGGAGCCGGCCGTGAAATCGGCCATGAAGCAAAAGGGCGGGAAGACATGAAAGTCTTCCCGCCCTTTTTTCGCCTCCGGGGAGGCGGCAAGCCGGCTTGCTTATTGGCTTGCCTTACTTGCCGGTCATGCCCAGCAGCATTTCATTGAGGCGTTTGACGAAACCGGCCGGATCGGCCAGGGCGCCGCCTTCGGCCAGCAAAGCCTGGTCGAACAGGATGTGCGACCAGTCGCCGAACTTGGTTTCTTCGTACTTCAGGCGCTGCACCAGCGGGTGGTCCGGGTTGATCTCCAGGATCGGCTTGGAGTCCGGCGCTTCCTGGCCGGCGGCCTTCAGCATGCGCAGCAGGTTGCCCGACAACTCATTCTCGTCAGCCACCAGGCAGGCCGGCGAATCGGTCAGGCGGAAAGTGACGCGCACATCCTTGGCCTTGTCTGCCAGCGCGCCCTTCATCTTTTCAACCAGGTCCTTGAACTGGGTTTCGGTTTCTTCGTGCTGCTTTTTCTCGGCTTCATCTTCCAGGGTGCCGAGATCGAGGCCGCCCTTGGCTACCGACGCCAGTTCCTTGCCTTCGAAATCCTGCAGGAAGGACAGCATCCATTCGTCGACGCGGTCGGTCAGCAGCAGCACTTCAACGCCTTTCTTGCGGAAGATTTCCAGGTGCGGGCTATTCTTGGCGGCGGCAAAGGTTTCGCCAGTCGCGTAGTAGATCTTGTCCTGGCCTTCTTTCATGCGGCCGATATAGTCGGCGAAAGAGACAGTCTGCGCCTCGCTGCCGCTGCCATCTGCGTTGCTGGTGGAAGCAAAACGCAGCAGCTTGGCGATTCTTTCCTTGTTGCCGGCGTCTTCGCCTATGCCTTCTTTCAGGACCTGGCCGAACTCTTTCCAGAAGCTGGCGTACTTGTCTTTTTGCGCCTGGTCGTCGCTGTTCGCCAGTTCTTCCAGCAAACCCAGCACGCGCTTGGTGGAGCCTTCGCGGATCACGCGCACGTCGCGCGATTCCTGCAGGATTTCACGCGAGACGTTGAGCGGCAGGTCGCTGGAATCGATCACGCCCTTGACGAAGCGCAGGTAGACCGGCATCAGCTGTTCGGCGTCATCCATGATGAAGACGCGCTTGACGTACAGCTTGATGCCGCCGCGCTTGTTGCGGTCCCACAGGTCGAACGGAGCGCGGCTTGGCACGTACAGCAGCTGCGTGTATTCGCTGCGGCCTTCGACCCGGTTGTGGGTGTAGGTCAGCGGCGCTTCGAAATCGTGCGAGACGTGCTTGTAGAATTCGACATACTGCTCTTCCGTGATGTCGGATTTGCTGCGGGCCCACAGCGCGCTGGCCTGGTTGACAGTCTCGAACTCGTCCTTGACTACGGTTTCCTTCTTTTCTTCGTCCCATTCCTCTTTCTGCATCACGATCGGCAGCGAGATATGGTCGGAGTACTTGCGGATGATGGATTTCAGTTTCCAGGCCGACAGGTATTCGTCTTCGCCTTCGCGCAGGTGCAGGGTGATGTCGGTGCCGCGCGACGGCTTGTCGATGGCTTCGATGCTGAAATCGCCTGCGCCCGCCGATTCCCAGCGCACGCCTTCGGTGGCGCTGGCGCCGGCGCGGCGGGTGTCGACCGTGATCTTGTCGGCGATGATGAAGGCGGAGTAGAAGCCGACGCCGAACTGGCCGATCAGGGCCGCATCTTTTTGCTGGTCGCCCGACAGTTTCGAGAAGAATTCCTTGGTGCCGGATTTGGCGATGGTGCCCAGGTGCGAGATGGCTTCATCGCGGCTCATGCCGATGCCGTTGTCCGAGATGGTGATGGTGCGCGCAGCCTTGTCGAAAGCGACCTTGATCTTCAGTTCAGGATCGTTCTCGAACAGGGCGCCGTTGTTGATCGCTTCAAAGCGCAGCTTGTCGGCGGCATCGGATGCATTGGAAACCAGCTCGCGCAGGAAAATTTCCTTGTTCGAGTACAGCGAGTGGATCATCAATTGCAGCAGTTGCTTTACTTCTGCCTGAAAACCAAGGGTTTGCTTTTCGGATACGGCCATTGTTTCCTCTGTGTGTAAATTAAATAAGCGTAGAAAAAGTGATGTAAAAGCGATAAGGGCGGCAAGACGGCCTGCGTGGCTTCGCTTTTGCCTTGTACATTGCTCGAAAAATGGGGAGTAATCCGGATTTTACAAGAGCGGATCGGGCTGCAGCTGCATAACTTGCTTGTTTGTCATGTTCATTTGCTGCATTCCTGCTCCAGGAAGCGCCAGATGGCCGGGTCCGACATCGCCGCCACGTTGATCCGCATGCGCGAAGAAGGCAGCTGGCTGGGTGAAAACAGGGCGCCGGGGGCCAGCAAAAAGCCTTCGGCCAGGGCTTTTTCCGCCATTACATTGGTGTCGTGGCCGGTATCGGCCCAGACAAAGATGCCGGCCGGGGTGCTGATGTCGACCGTCATGCAGATTCTTTCCATCTGGCGGATGGTGCGGTCGCGCACGCTGTCGAGCTTGCTGCGCAGGCGGTCGAGATGCTTGCGGTAGTGGCCCTCGGACAGGATCTTGTAGACCACGCGTTCGCCGACTTCGGCGCTGGTGAGGTTGGTCAGCATCTTGCGGTCGGCAAAATGCTGGGCCAGTTCGAGCGACGTCGCGATGAAACCGGAGCGCAGGTTGGGCGACAGCGTCTTCGAGAAGCCGCCCATGTAGATCACGCGGTTGAGCTGGTCGAGGGCGGCAATGCGGGTCGCCGGCTGGATCGCCGAGCCGGGATGCATGTCGCAGTAGATGTCGTCTTCGACAATCATGAAGTCGTGCTCCTCGGCCAGCTTGAGGATCTGGAACGCCTTGGCTGCCGACAGCGAGGTCGAGGTCGGGTTGTGCAGCACCGATACCAGCACATACAGCTTCGGCTTGTGCAGCGCGACCAGTTCCGCCAGCTTGGCCATGTCGGGGCCGTCGGCCAGGCGCGGCACGCCGACCACCTTGGCGCCCAGCGCGGCGAACGAGGCGAACATCAGGAACCAGGAGGGATCGTCCACCAGGATCACGTCGCCGGGCTGGGTGAAGTGGCGCGCCACCAGGTCCAATGCCTGGGTGACCCCGGTGGTGGTGACGAATTGTTCCGGCGTGGCGGCGATTTCCAGTTCAGCCATCTTCAGCTGCAATTGCTGGCGCAGCGGCAGGAAGCCCTGCGGAATGCCGTAGGACAGCAGCTGCGCCGGATTCTGCCGGCTGATGCTGCGCAGGGCGTTGGCGATCAGGTCGGCGTCCAGCCATTCGCTGGGAAACATGCCGGAGCCCGGCATTTTCTTGTGCGGCGCCTGCTGGTGCATATTGCGCACCAGCCAGACCACATCGATCAGCTGCGGCTGCTTGTCACTGGCGGCACTGCTGCCGCGCTCGGCCAGCAGCGGCGAGCGTTCGCGCACATAGAAGCCGGAACCGCGCCGCGATTCCAGGCAGCCCTTGGCCACCAGCCGGTCATAGGCTTCCACCACCGTGAAGCGCGACACGCTGTGGCTGTCGGCGAACTGGCGGATCGACGGCATGCGGGCGCCGGTGCGCAGCAAGCGGTCGCTGATGCGGGTTTCGATGCTGCGCACGATCTGCTCGACCAGCGAGGTGTCGCTATCGCGCGACAGCGGCTGCGTGGCGGACGGCAGCTGGCTGTTGCTCAGCTTGCGGGGGGGGACTGTGTTGGTCACTGTGCTGGTTACTGTATTGGTGATTTGGCCGGGACAATGTCAGAAATTACTTGTTTAACTGTATTGGTACTGTATTGGTTTGTTGGCTTAGCATAGACCTAAATCTTCAATGCTGCAAATCCGGAAGCGAATTCGCCATGCAAACACTATTCAAACAGCAGTCCCATACCTTGTCGGGCGGCAGCGTGCTGTCCGGCGTTACTGAGCAGCCGTTGATCCTGAAGGTGGTCAGCGGCCGCGTCTGGGTGACTTTCGAAGGGCAGCCGGAAGATCACTGGCTGCACGCCGGCCGTTCGCTGGCCTTGCTGCCGGGACGGATGGTGGTGGTCGAGGCCGATCCCGGCAACAGCCGGATTACCTTGAGCGGCCAGTCGCAGCGCGGCACGGCCAGCTTGTTGCGCATCATGCTGGCACGCCTGCGCGGGCCCGGCTTCCATCCTGCGACGAGCGTGTCATGATGCTGGAGACCTTGCTGCCGCTGGCCGTATTTGCCTTCGTGTCGTCGATCACGCCAGGGCCGAACAACATCATGCTGACCTCGTCCGGCATCATGTTCGGCTTCAACCGCACCATTCCGCACATACTCGGCGTGACCTTCGGCTTCGGTTTGCTGCTGGTGCTGTGCGCTGCCGGCATCGGCGGCCTGGTGCTGGCGTTGCCATCGATCCATGTCATCCTGAAAACCCTGGGTTCGGCCTATCTGCTGTACCTGGCCTGGAAACTGCGCAACATGTCGTTCAAGTCGGACGCCGGCGGCCACCGGAAGCCGATGACCTTCCTTGGCGCGGCGGCATTCCAGGCGGCCAACCCGAAAGCCTGGATCATGGGCATCACCAGCGCGTCGGCATTTTTACCGCCGCTGCAGCCGATCTGGCTGTCGATCGGCATCTATTGCCTGGTGTTCTGCGTCATCAACCTGCCGTGCGTCGGCGTCTGGGCCGGCGCCGGTTCGGTATTGCGGCGTTACCTGGCGCAACCCTTGTGGCAGCGCGTATTTTGTACGGTGATGGTGCTGCTGACGATTTACTCAGCGGTTTCCATCTGGCTGTGACCGCAACGCGAAAGGCTGGCGCCATGACGGACGAATCCAAAGGCATGTGGCTGGGGCTGGCCGGCGTGGCGCTGTTCAGCCTGACCCTGCCGTTTACCCGCATGGCGGTGGCGGAACTGAACCCGGTGTTCGTGGCGTTCGGACGCGCGGTGGTCGCGGCGCTATGCAGCATGCTGCTGCTGTGGAGGCTGAAAGCCGCGCTGCCGACCGGCGCGCAATGGAAACCCTTGGCGCTGACGGCGCTGGGCGTGGTGGTCGGTTTTCCTGTGTTTTCATCGGTGGCGATGCGTTATGTGCCGGCTGCGCACGGCGCCATCGTGCTTGGCATCCTGCCGCTGGCGACAGCTTTGTTTGGCGCCTTGCGCTTTGGCGAACGGCCTTCGGCCGGATTCTGGATTGCCGCCGTGGCCGGCAGCGCCATTGTTGTCGTTTTTGCACTGAGCCAGGGCGGCGGCGGTTTGCAGGCTGCCGACCTGGCCCTGCTGGCGGCGGTGCTGGCCGCTGCCATGGGCTATGCCGAAGGAGGGCGCCTGTCGCAAACCATGGGCGGGCAGCAGGTGATCGCCTGGGCGCTGCTGCTGTCCTTGCCGGTGCTGCTGCCGGTAACCGTCTGGCTCGGATGGCGCTACGGCGTCAGCGCTTCGCCCAAGGCATGGCTGGGATTCGCCTACGTGTCGGTGTTCTCGATGTTCATCGGCTTCTTCTTTTGGTACAAGGGCCTGGCGCTGGGCGGCATAGCGCGGGTTGGCCAGGTGCAACTATTGCAGCCGTTCCTGACCTTGCTGGGGGCTGCACTGTTGCTGGGCGAGACCCTGGAAGCCCGCAACATGCTGTTTGCGCTGGCCGTGCTGGCGGTCGTGGCGTGCGGCCGCAAGATGGCGGTGCGGCGGCAGGCCGCGTAGGCGGCAAACGCAGCTGCCAAAATACCAAGCTACATTTCGCAATTTGGGCGCTGGGGTGAGATAATCCGATATTGGCCGGAATTTGGCGGGGCGCCAGCCGGCTGTATCCCATTTATCCCGTCATTGCTGCTGGCGTCAAAAGCGCCGGCAAATGATTTTTTTTCGGAGTGTCAGATGTCTGTATATGAAAAGTTGCAAGCCCTGAATATCACGTTGCCTGCGGTAGCCGCGCCTGCCGCCGCCTATGTGATGTACGCCCAAAGCGGCAACACGGTTTACCTGTCCGGTCACTTGTCCAAGAAAGACGGCAAGATCTGGGTCGGCCAACTGGGCAAGGACATCACGACCGACGAAGCCAAGCTGGCCGCGCGCGGCATCGCCGTTGACCTGATCGCCACCTTGCAGGCAGCTTGCGGCGGCGACCTGAAGCGCGTCAAGCGCGTCGTCAAGCTGATGAGCCTGGTCAATTCGACGCCTGATTTCACGGAACAGCACCTGGTCACCAACGGCGCTTCCGAATTGATCGGCGAAGTATTCGGCGAGCAGGGCAAGCATGCCCGTTCCGCATTTGGCGTAGCACAGCTGCCGTTGGGCGCTTGCGTGGAAATTGAAATGATTGCTGAAATAGCGTAGTCCGCGGCGTAATCCTGGCAGCGCCATCCGCTGCCAGCCCAGGAGACGGCAGATCATAAGAACCGCAGGCTGCTGCAATCCGCGTCCGACCCCGGCCGGGCGCTTGACGGCAGCCTCTTAAAATAGATCACTTGAAGAGAACAGTATGAAAATCGAAAATCCAACCCCGCTGCAATGGCGTTTTTCGCAGCGCGCGCAGAAACTGCAAAGTTCGGCCATCCGTGAAATCCTGAAGATCACCATGCGCCCGGAAATCATTTCCTTTGCCGGCGGCCTGCCTTCGCCTGCGACTTTCCCGGTCGAGCAGCTGAAGGTAGCGTTCGACAAGATATTGTCGGAGCAAGGCAAGGTCGCCTTGCAATACGGTCCGACCGACGGTTATGGCCCGCTGCGCGAATGGGTCGCCAACTCCCTGTCGACCAACGGCGCCAAGATCATGGCGAACCAGGTCATGATGACTTCCGGTTCGCAGCAGGGGCTGGATTTGCTGGGCAAGGTGCTGATCGATGAAGACAGCAAGGTGCTGGTTGAAACGCCTAGCTACCTGGGCGCCTTGCAGGCGTTTTCCCTGTACGGCCCTGAGTTTGTTTCGGTGCCCAGCGACGAGGGCGGCCTGATCCCGGAAACCGTGGCGACCCTCGGGCAGGGCGCGCGCATGCTGTACGCGCTGCCGAATTTCCAGAACCCCACCGGCCGCACCTTGTCGGTGGAACGCCGCCACGCGCTGGTGGATATCTGTGCGCGGCTCGGCTTGCCGCTGATCGAGGACGATCCGTACGGCGCCCTCAGCTATCGCGCCGAACCGCTGCCGAAGATGCTGAGCATGAATCCGGGCGGCGTGGTCTACATGGGTTCCTTCTCCAAGATCCTGACGCCGGGGATACGCCTGGGCTACGTGGTCGCGCCGCGGCCGCTGATCGAAAAGCTGGAGCAGGCCAAGCAGGCGACCGACCTGCACACCGCGCAGCTGACGCAGATGGTGGTGTACGAAACCATCAAGGACGGTTTCCTCGACCAGCACATCCCGACCATCCGCAAGCTGTATTCGGACCAGTGCGACGCCATGCTGGATGCGCTCAAGACCTATTTCCCAAGCGGCACCAGCTGGACCAAGCCGGAAGGCGGCATGTTCATCTGGGTCACCTTGCCCAAGCATATCGACAGCGTCAAGCTGCTGGCGGAAGCGGTGGAGCAGCACGTGGCGTTTGTGCCGGGCGGACCGTTCTACGGCAATACGCCGGAACAGCATACCTTGCGCCTGAGCTTCGTGACCGTGCCGCCGGCCAAGATACGCGAAGGCATCGAGCGCCTGGGCAAACTGATCGCTTCCAAGATCTGATGGCTGCGCCAGCGCCGTAGGCTTGCCAACGGAGCCGGGCACGCAGGACAAGAAAAAGCCGGCTTGAAGCCGGCTTTTTCATTTTCAGGGCTGCGCTGTCAGCGTCGCCGGTTTCAGCTTCGATTCCAGCATCTTTCCCTTGCGCGCCCGCTTGCCGATATGCGGCGCCAGTCCCGACGCCGACAAGGCCACCTGCTGCGCCTTGCCGCCGCGGCCGATGCCGGACACCAGCACGCCGCGCTGGCTGATCGGTTGCGCCGCCAGCAGTTTCTCGTTGTTCTCCAGCTCCATCAGGATCACGCCGCGGCCGCCGTTGCTGAGCGACTTGCATTCGTCCAGGCCGAACACCAGCAGGCGGCCCTTTTCCGACAGGCAGGCGATGGCGCTGACATTGGCGCTCAGCGCCTGCGGCGGCAACGGCAGGTCGCCTTCATCCAGCGTGACATAGGACTTGCCGGCCTTGACCCGGCTCAGCATGTCGCCGATCTTGGCGGTGAAGCCGTAGCCGCCGGAGCTGGCCAGCAGCAGCACCATGTCGGATGGGCCGGCGAAATAGTGCATGACGCTGCTGCCGTTAGCCAGGTCGATCAGGGTCGTGATAGGCACGCCGTCGCCGCGCGCGTTCGGCAAGGTGGCTACCGATACCGAGTAGATGCGGCCGTTGGAGCCGAAGGTCAGCAGGTTGTCGACGGTGCGGCACTCGAATGCGCCGTACAGGGCGTCGCCGGCCTTGAAGCCGAACTGGCCGGCGTCATGGCCATGGCCGGTGCGTGCGCGCACCCAGCCCTTTTGCGAAATGATGACGGTTACGGGCTCGTCCACGATGCGGGTTTCCACCACCGCTTTTTCCGCCGCTTCGATCAGCGTGCGGCGGGCGTCGCCGAATTGCTTCTGGTCGGCTTCGATTTCCTTGATCACCAGGCGCTTCATCGAGGCCGGGTTGTCGAGCAGGTCTTGCAGCGTGGCTTTTTCATTGCGCAGCTCGGCCAGTTCCTGCTGGATCTTGATGGTTTCCAGGCGCGCCAGCTGGCGCAGGCGGATCTCAAGGATATCCTCGGCCTGGCGGTCGGACAGCTTGAATGCCTCGATCAGCGCCGGTTTCGGTTCATCCGATTCGCGGATGATCTTGATCACCTTGTCGATATTCAGCAGGATCGCTTCGCGGCCTTCCAGGATGTGGATGCGGTCTTCGATTTTCTGCAGCTTGAACTGCGAACGGCGGGTAATGGTGGCGAAGCGGAAGGTGATCCACTCGCGCAAGATCATGCCCAGGCCCTTCTGGCGCGGACGGCCGTCGCCGCCGATCATCACCAGGTTGATCGAGGCGCTGCTTTCCAGCGAAGTGTGGGCCAGCAGCATGTTGGTGAATTCGGTCTGGTCCAGGTTTTTCGATTTCGGCTCGAACACCAGGCGCACCGGCGCATCGCGTCCTGATTCGTCGCGCACCGTATCGAGCACCGACAGGATCGAGACCTTGAGCGCCAGCTGTTCCGGCGTCAGGGTTTTCTTGCCGAGCTTGATTTTCGGATTGGTCAGCTCTTCGATTTCTTCCAGGATCTTTTGCGACGAGGCGCCCGGCGGCAATTCGGTGACCACCGCCTGCCATTGGCCGCGCGCCAGGTCCTCGATTTTCCAGGTGGCGCGCACCTTCAGGCTGCCGCGGCCGCTTTCGTACATTTCCGAGATCGCGCTGGCCGAGGTGATGATCTGGCCGCCGCCCGGGAAATCCGGGCCGGGAATGATCTGCATCAGCTCGGCATGGCTCAGGCCGGGATTGCGGATCAGGGCTACCGCGGCCTTGGCCACTTCCTGCAGGTTGTGCGACGGGATTTCGGTGGCCAGGCCGACCGCAATGCCCGAGGCGCCGTTCAGCAAGACAAACGGCAGGCGCGCCGGCAGCAGTTTCGGTTCTTCGGTGGAGCCATCGTAGTTGGGCTGGAAATCGACCGTGCCCATGCCGATTTCTTCCAGCAGCAGGCGAGCGATCGGCGTCAGGCGCGCTTCGGTGTAACGCATCGCCGCGGCGCCGTCGCCGTCGCGCGAACCGAAGTTGCCCTGGCCGTCGACCAGCGGATAGCGCAGCGAGAAATCCTGGGTCATGCGCACCAGGGCGTCGTACACCGACTGGTCGCCGTGCGGATGCAGCTTGCCCAGCACATCGCCGACCACCAGCGCCGATTTGCGCGGTTTGGCGGCGGCGTTCAGGCCCAGCTCGCTCATCGCATACAGGATGCGGCGCTGCACCGGCTTCTGGCCGTCGGAAACGTCGGGCAGGGCGCGGCCCTTGACGACCGAAATGGCGTAGTCGAGGTAGGCGCGTTCAGCGAAAGTAGCGAGGGTTAAGGATTCAGCGTCCGGGGTTGGTGCATCTGGCGTAGCAAACAGATCGTTTTGGTCGGTCATGAGGAGTCGGGAAATTATTCGATAAGAGGCGTTGCCGTTGCGGGTATTGCCGCAGCCGGCGGAATTGGAGCAGCGTCCGGCGTCATGGCGGCCGGCATGTTGCTGCGGCCTGGAATCACCAGGCGGATACGGTTCAAGCCGGATTTGGGACCGGCGTCATTGCTGCCGGCGGATTGCGCGAAGGCAGGCTGGTACAGCTGGTAGAACTGCCGCACCAGCTGCACGTAATTGCGCGTTTCGGCATACGGCGGCACTTTGTTATTGTATTTCTGCACCGCGCCTTCACCGGCATTGTAGGAAGCAATCACCAGCTCCTGCTGTGCCGGGTAGAGCTTCAGCAAGTCGCGCAGGTAGCGCGCGCCCAGGCGGATGTTGGTGCGCGGGTCGGTCAGTTTTTTCTCGACCGGTTTCTTGCTGTCGCCGGTCAGGCCGTAACGCTCGGCGGTGGCGGGCATGATCTGCATCAGGCCGATCGCGCCTTTGGGCGATACCGCGCCCGGGTTGAAGCCGGACTCGGCTGCCATCACCGCCTTCAGCAGCGCCGGCTCCAGCGCGAATTCCTGCGCTGCCTGGTTCACCAGCGGTTCGTATTTTTTCAGGTTCGGATGTTGCGACAGGTAGCGGAACAGCGGGCTGTCGCGCAGCTTGGGATTGAGCGGCTTGGCGCCGCCTGCCGCCAGTTGCGATGAATCGAAAAAGCCGTCGCCGCGCATGAAAAGCTGATAACGGTTATCAAGTTTTTCAGTCGAGAAATGCCCCATGCCATCGGCGTCGATATAGCCGAAAATATCCGCGCGTGCGCTGCCGGCAGTAGTCAGCAGTGCAAACGTCAGCAGAGTGGCGGTGAGGAGTTGGCCCAGGTGACGGCGAAGCTGGTTCATCTGCTGTCGGAGGCCAAGCTTGGTCTGTTACGGAATTTCATTAAAAACACTATCCTTTGCAAGCTCGGCGGTGAGCTGCGGTAAAGCCCTGGGCAGCAGGGCGGCTGCGCTATTGCTGCGGCGGACAACGGGGAAGTTCGGCTGCCTGGCGGCCGTCCGGCAAACCGGACCAAGGCGGCAGGAGCCTGGAAACTCTGCCCATGATAATACGTTTCGCCGCCATGCATGGCCGACGGTGAAAACGTTGTCATATCGCCATCGTCCATGGCGCCGGATTCAGATGTCGGCCTCCGCTTCATTGCCGTGTTCTTCGATCCAGGCCCGGCGCGCCGCGGCTTCGCCTTTGCCCATCAGCATGTTGAAGCGGTTTTCCGACGCTTCGATGTCGAAGTTGCCGAGCGAAACCGGCAGCAGCCTGCGGGTATCCGGGTTCATCGTGGTTTCCCACAGCTGTTCGGCATTCATTTCACCCAGGCCCTTGAAGCGCGAGATAGCCCAGGCGCTGTCCTTGACGCCATCCTTGCGCAGCTTGTCTTCGATGGCTTCCAGCTCGCCGTCGTCCAGCGCGTAGATTTTCTGCGCCGGCTTCTTGCCGCGCGCCGGAGCGTCGACCCGGTACAGCGGCGGCCGCGCGATGCAGATGTTGCCGCGATCGATCAGCTGCGGGAAGTGGCGGAAAAACAGCGTCAGCAACAGGACCTGGATGTGCGAACCGTCGACATCGGCATCGGACAGGATGCAGATCTTGCCGTAACGCAGGCCGCTGAAATCGATGGTGTCTGTCTTGCTGTGCGGATCGACGCCGATGGCGACCGCAATGTCGTGGATTTCATTGTTGGCGAACAGGCGGTCGCGCTCGGTTTCCCAGGAGTTCAGCACTTTGCCGCGCAGCGGCAGGATCGCCTGGAATTCCTTGTCGCGGCCCATTTTGGCGGAACCGCCGGCGGAATCGCCCTCGACCAGGAACAATTCATTGCGGCTGATATCGGTGGACTCGCAATCGGTCAGCTTGCCCGGCAGGACGGCTACCCCGGAAGATTTTTTCTTCTCGACTTTTTGCGCCGAACGCAAGCGGTTCTGGGCTTGCTTGATCACCAGGTCGGCCAGTTTCTTGCCGTACTCGACGTGCTGGTTCAGCCACAGTTCCAGCGCCGGCCGGGTATAGGTGGAGACCAGCCGCACCGCATCGCGCGAATTCAGGCGTTCCTTGATCTGGCCCTGGAACTGGGGATCCAGCACCTTGGCCGACAAGACGAAGGAGACGCGCGCAAACACGTCTTCCGGCAGCAGCTTGACGCCCTTGGGCAGCAGCGAATGCATTTCGACGAAACTCTTGACGGCGCCGAACAAGCCTTCGCGCAGGCCGGATTCATGGGTGCCGCCGGCCGAGGTCGGAATCAGGTTCACATACGATTCGCGCACGATGGCGCCGTCTTCGGTCCAGGCCACGACCCAGGCCGCGCCTTCGCCTTCGGCAAATCCTTCAGCGTCGGCATTGGCGTATTGCTCGCCTTCAAACAGCGGGATCAGCGGCTCGGCGTTCGACGACTGCGCCAGCGATTCCATCAGGTAGCCGCGCAAGCCCTGGTCGTATTGCCAGGTCTGGCTGTCGCCGGTCTTGGCGTTGAGCAGCGTGACCTTGACGCCGGGCAGCAGCACCGCCTTGGAACGCAGCAGGCGCTGCAGCTCCGGCTGCGAGATGGCCGGCGAGTCGAAATATTTCGGATTCGGCCAGGCGGTGACGCGGGTGCCGGTCTTTTTATTGTCTTCGCGGCCGAGCGGACGCGACTTGAGTTTTTCAACCACGTCGCCGTCGGCAAACACCATGTGGTGCACGCCGCCTTCGCGCCATACGGTGATTTCCAGCCGCGAAGAGAGGGCGTTGGTGACCGATACGCCGACGCCGTGCAAGCCGCCGGAGAAAGAATAGGCGCCGCCGCTGCCTTTGTCGAACTTGCCGCCGGCGTGCAGGCGGGTGAAGACGATTTCTACCGTCGGGACTTTTTCTTCCGGGTGCATGCCGACCGGGATGCCGCGGCCGTCGTCCTCGACGCTGATGCTGCCGTCGGCATTCAGGGTGACCAGGATATTCTTGCAGAAACCGCCGAGCGCTTCGTCCGAGGCGTTGTCAATCACTTCCTGAATGATGTGCAGCGGATTTTCGGTGCGGGTGTACATGCCAGGGCGTTGCTTGACCGGCTCCAGGCCTTTCAGTACACGGATCGATGATTCGCTATAGTCAGATTGCGGTGATTTTTTGGTTGCCATTCAGTGGTGTAAGGTAAATGTAAATTATTGTTAATTTGCAACTAATTCTCAATGGGGGCGGAGATTACTCGTTATTATCCCTGCGCATTCTAATGAAAAAGCCGTTCGCTTGCGCAAGCAACATACTGAAAACTGCGCGGAAGCCGTGGGAAATCAAATATCCGGGGGAGGCGGCCGGGATGCAGATGCGATTTTGTTGGCCGCCAGCAATCGAATGTTGTTGTTTTGCACAGTGAGCCAATCAGGGTGTAAGTTGAGCAGGGCCGCTGTTATGATGGTTTCGCCAGCGTTCGCGCAGCAGGGATATATAAAAAATGAAAAATCATGATGCATCATTCGCCATCCGTTTCATCGGGTTTTCCACGCGGGAAATCAATATTTTCGACGCCACTTTTTCAGTCGAGCAAAACCGCCGGAAACAGTATTGCCGTTTGCCCGCCGACAGCCTGCAGGAGCCGGACCTGTACCTGGTCAACGCCGACGACCTGAAAGCCCTGGCTACCCTGGCTGACATGGAGCCGAACAACCTGCGGCCGGTGTTGCTGGTCGGCGCTCCCCACGTCGAATTGCCGTTTGCCGCGGTCGAACGGCCGATTCGCTGGCTGAAGCTGTTCGATGCCCTGGATACCTTGATGGAACGGCGCCAGATCATGCTGGCCAAGCAGAACCCGGCCGACGTGGCGCTGGCCGGCAATGTGGCCGAACGCCGCCGGCGCGAACGCCTGGACCTGGACCTGACCGATCCGCTCGAATATGAGCGCATGCGCAGCAAGCCGCCGCAGAGCGACCGCATCCTGGTGATCGATGACCAGTCGACGTTTCGCGACGACCTGGCAATTACCATGGCGCACCATGTGGTGCCGGTAGAGTGGGCCGGCACCCCGGAGGCCGCGGCCGAGGTCTACCAGCACCAGGATATCTCGGTGGTGCTGATCAATCCGCAGCTGGGACGGTTCGATCCCTATGCAGTGTGCACCGCCATCAAGCAGCAGTATCGCGACACCAGGGTAGCGGTGATTTTCCTGATCGACCAGAATTTTGCCTACGACCACGTGCGGGCGCGGCAAGTGGAGTGCGACGGTTTCCTGGACCGGCACCTGGGCCAGCCGCAGATATTGCTGGCGCTGGGGAAATTCCTGTCGCTGCGGCGCTAGAGTCCGTGCTACTTGCTTAGCAGGCGCATGCCGCGTTCCAGGCCGTCCATGGTCACCGGAAACATGCGGTTGCTCATCAGCTGCCGTATCACTTCCACCGACTGCCGGTATTGCCACAGGCCCTCGGGTTCAGGATTGAGCCAGATGAACTTCGGGAAAGCCTTGGTGAAACGCTGCAGCCATTCGGCGCCGGCCTCTTCATTGTTGTATTCCACCGAACCGCCCGGCTGCAGGATTTCATAAGGGCTCATGGTGGCGTCGCCGACGAAGATCAGCTTGGTGTCCGGCGTGTACTTGCGCAGGATTTCCCAGGTCGGGAAACGTTCCGCATGGCGCCGCTGGTTGTTTTTCCACATGTAGTCGTAGACGCAATTGTGGAAATAGAAGAATTCCATGTTCTTGAACTCGGTCTTGGCGGCGGAGAACAGTTCTTCGGTGCGGGCGATGTGGTCGTCCATGGTGCCGCCGACGTCGAGCAGCATCAGCACCTTGATGTTGTTCTTGCGCTCCGGCCGCATCTTGATGTCGAGGTAGCCGGCATTGTTGGCGGTGGCGCGTATGGTGTCGTCCAGCGCCAGCTCTTCGGCTATGCCTTCGCGCGCGAACTTGCGCAGCCGGCGCAGGGCGACCTTGATATTGCGCGTGCCCAGTTCGCGTTCGTCGTCATAGTCGCGGTAAGCGCGCGCATCCCATACCTTGACCGCGGTGCGGTTGCCGCCGCTGCCGCCGATGCGGATGCCTTCAGGATTGCTGCCGCCGTGGCCGAACGGCGAAGTGCCGCCGGTGCCTATCCACTTGCTGCCGCCTTCGTGCCGTTCTTTCTGTTCCTCCAGCAATTCCTGCAGGCGGCCCATCAGCTTGTCGTAGCCGAATTTCTCCAGCTGCGCCTGCTGCTCCGGCGACAATTCGCGTTTCATGCGCTGGATCAGCCATTCCAGCGGGATTTCGGCATTTTTCTCGAAGACGGTCTGGATGCCCTTGAAATAGCGGCCGAAAGCCTGGTCGAACTTGTCGAAGTGGGCTTCGTCCTTGACCAGCGTGGTGCGCGCCAGGTAATAAAAATTATCCAGCGTAGGCGAAATGACCTTGCGCTGCAGCGCTTCCAGCAGGAGCAGGAATTCCTTGATCGACACCGGGATCCTGGCGTCTTTCAAGGTGAAGAAAAAATCGATCAGCACGGGATTTACCGGTTTTTCCTGGCCATGAACACCAGGCGTTCAAACAGATGCACATCTTGCTCGTTTTTCAGCAGGGCGCCGTGCAGCGGCGGCACTACGGCCTTGGCATCGCTGCTGTGCAAGGCTTCCGGCGGGATGTCTTCGGCCAGCAGCAGCTTGAGCCAGTCCAGCAGTTCCGAGGTCGAGGGTTTCTTTTTCAGGCCGGCGACGTCGCGCACCTGGTAGAAAGTTTCCAGCGCTTGCGCCAGCAGGTCTTTCTTCAGGTTGGGGAAGTGCACATTGACGATGTCCTGCATGGTCGCCTTGTCCGGAAACTTGATGTAATGGAAGAAACAGCGGCGCAGGAAAGCGTCCGGCAATTCCTTTTCATTGTTCGAGGTGATGATGACCAGCGGCCGATGCCTGGCGCGCACCATTTCACGTGTTTCATAAACGTAAAATTCCATGCGGTCCAGCTCGCGCAGCAAGTCGTTGGGGAACTCAATGTCGGCTTTGTCGATCTCATCGATCAGCAACACCACCTGTTCATCCGCGTTAAACGCTTGCCACAGGACACCTTTGACAATGTAGTTGTGGATGTCCTTGACCCTGGCGTCTCCCAGCTGCGAATCGCGCAGGCGCGATACGGCGTCGTATTCGTACAAACCTTGCTGGGCTTTTGTGGTCGACTTGATATGCCATTGCAGCAAGGGCATGTCGAGGGCGGCGGCCACTTCCTCCGCCAGCATGGTTTTGCCGGTGCCTGGTTCGCCCTTGATCAGCAGCGGCCTCTGCAGCGTCAGGGCTGCATTGACTGCCAGTTTCAAGTCGTCGGTGGCGACGTAGCTGGGGGAACTTTCAAAACGTGTCTCGGGTCGCATGTCGTTAGTGATGAGGAAGCATCAAGGAAGTAAACAAGGCCGAGTATAAACGAGATGGCCAATTGGCTGGCCCGGGCTCAAAAACGCATTGTCCTTACGAGGCGTGCATATCCTCACTGTTATAAGAATAGCCAATGAAAATTCTGTTTCTCCGCCTGCGGGTGATGTGGCGCCGGTTTCGACACGGCGAGCGGCACCTGGAGGCTGATAGCCGGCACTACGCCACCCAAGCCGACGCCTTGATGCGCCGCGCCAATCCGTTTTATTCCTGGCAGGAACGCGCCAACTGGATCATCGATATCGTCCAGTGGCTGCGCCACGTCCCCAAAGTCTCCATGCTCGACGAAGACGCCAGGCTGCGGGCCAAGCAGCAGCGCCTGCATTTCTTGCTGGAATGGCTGGACAGCAACCGCGACGTGCGGCGGGTGGTGCAAGCCACGCTGCAGAAAACCTTGCGCGAGGCAGCCGGGCCCGAACTGTTTTGCGCCACAGGCTTGCCGCATGAACCGGCGTTCTTCGGCGAGCTGACCGAACACGCGGTGAAGCTGGTGCTGCCGAAACCGCCGTTCGAGGCCGACCTGTCCGCTTTGTTTACCGCCTTGTTTCCAACCCCGGAAGATGCCGACTGGCTGCTGGCGCTGGACAGGCAAAGCGTGGCGCAAATCTGGAAACTGATCGCCGACGACGGCATCGCCCACAGTTACCAGCAGCAGATCGACGAGGCCCTGATCTACCTGGCGGCGACAGTGCTGGCCGACGGCATCAGCAAAGCCTTCCGCCAGAAGCTGGACCCGAAGATGCCCTTGCAGGCAACTCCGTTCATGGTGTTGCGGCGCGAGCTGGAAACCTACCTGTATGTCAGCCCGCGGGATGAAGCCGCCCTGCGCAGCGTGCGCATGCTGATCGCTGTCTGCCAGGCGCAGACCGACAGGATCTACGCCCACCTGGACGAGCACGGGGTGTCGGTCAGCCTGGTCTACCGGGTTGAACGCATGCGCGCCCAGCTGACGCGGATGGCGCTGCTGACTGACCTGCGCTCCGCGATTTTCGGCCACGATACCGAGCCGGGAGCAGGGCAGGTCCAGGCTCTGCTGGGAGACCTGATCGCCGCCCATCACCAGCGTTCTTCGGTGCGCGGGCTGATACAGCGCAGCTTCTCCCTGCTGGCGCGCAAGATGGTCGAGCGCAACGCCGACCACGGCGAGCACTACATCGCCCGCGACAGCAAGGAATACCGCGCCATGCTGAAGGCGGCCGGACGCGGCGGCGTCATCACGGCGTTTACCGTGCTGGGCAAATCCCTAGTGTCGGCGGTCGGCGCGGCGCGTTTCTTCGAGGGCCTGTTTGCGTCCCTGAATTATGCTGTCAGCTTCATGGCGATTTCCGCCGTCGGCGGTGTGCTGGCGACCAAGCAGCCGGCAGTCACGGCGCCGGTGCTGGCCTCCAAGATGGGACAGCTGGATACCGTAGAGGGCTTGCGCGCGCTGCTGAGCGAAATCGCCTTGCTCTTGCGTTCGCAAGCTGCCGCGGTGTTCGGCAACCTGATGGGCGTGGTGCCGGTGATGCTGCTGATTTCCGGCGCCATCCTGCTGGCTACCGACGCGCCGATGATGACTGCCGAGCACGCCAGCGCCAGTTTGCACAGCCTGTCGGTGATCGGGCCGACTCCCTTGTTTGCCGCTTTCACCGGGATCTTGCTGTGGCTGTCGAGCCTGGCCTCGGGTTTTGCCGACAACTGGTTTGCGCTGCGCCGCCTGCGCGAAGCGCTGACCCATCAGCGGCGCCTGGTATTCGTGCTGGGGGCGATGCGGGCCGAGCGCTGGGCTGCCTGGCTGGACCGCAACGTGGCGCAGATTGCCGGCAACGTTTTGCTCGGCCTGCTGCTGGGGATGACGCCGGTGCTGGCCCAGTTCTTCGGCCTGCCGCTGGATGTGCGCCATGTGACGCTGGCCACCGGCACGCTGACCGCGGCCGCCAGCAGCCTGGGCTGGGAAGCGCTGGCAACGCCGCAATTCTGGCTGGCGCTTGCCGGCATCGCCAGCATCGGCGTGTTGAATGTGGGCGTCTCGTTTGCCTGCGCGCTGACCCTGGCCTTGCGCGCGCGCGACGTGCCGGCGCGCATCCGGCGGCTGGTGTTCCGGGCGGTATTGCGCCGGTTCAGCGCCTCGCCGCGCTCCTTCCTGTTTCCCGAGCGGCCGGCGGCTCCAGCCGGCGCAGGAGCGCTGGCCGATGCAGCCACGGCTGGCATCGTCGACAGCGATCCCGCCGGGCCCGTGTCGCCGTCGGAGGCGTCGCCTCCGCGGCACCGCCAGCCCGGCAGCCGTCATGGATGAGGCGGCCGGCGCCGGCAAAAGCCGGCCAATGCGACGAAAAATGATTGTCCCGGTCCCGCAAATGCTGCGATTTTGGCATTGGCGGGCGTGGACTGTGCTTGTTTCTTGGGGTAAAATTAGCCGGTTTTGGTGTAGGGTGGCGACGGCAGTCGGCGTCGGGCAGGGCTACCTTGGCAATAAATGCCGCAGCATATGCAGCAAGGCATAGAGACTATATCTATGGCCTGTGCTGTATTTCCTGCAGTATTTGAGGCAATATTCGCGGCAAGTTCGCAGTAAAAGGCACCAGGAAAACTGAAGTGGGCTGAAGTGAGCCGTAATAAACGGCGCAGGGGCGGCGGGAGACACGCAGCCTGGGCTCGCAACAGGTTTTCCATGGTTCCTTAAACCGGTTTCGCTACAAATTACCCAGCTAATATGAAAAAACTAATTGCACTTCTCGCGCTCGCGAGTCTTGCCAACCTGGCCGCAGCCGCGGACGTGGTAGGCAACGCTAAGGCAGCTGAAAACAAGGTATCGATGTGTATCGGCTGCCACGGTATTCCCGGCTATAAAGCTACCTTCCCGGAAGTCTATCAAGTGCCCATGCTTGGCGGCCAGTCGGCAAAATATATCGAGAATGCACTGGCAGCCTACAAAAAAGGCGAACGCAAGATGCCAACCATGCGCGGCATCGCGGCCAGCCTGTCCGAGCAGGACATGGCGGACATCGCAGCTTATTACTCGCAGCAAAAATAAGGGACCCACATAATGAAAAAGATTTTTGCTGGCGTGGCGTTCCTGCTTTCCACCGCATTCATGCAAGCCCATGCCGCCGGGAACATCGCGGCGGGTGAAGCGGCTACGAAAAAATATGCCTGCGCGTCCTGCCACGGCGCCGATTTCCATACCCCGATCGATCCCAGCTATCCGAAGCTGGCCGGCCAGCCGCAGGATTACCTGCAGCATGCCTTGATCGCCTACCAGCGCGGCAGCGACGGCCCGAACGGCCGCAGCAATGCGATCATGGGCGGCCAGGCCAAGGCCCTGTCGCACCAGGAAGTGCAAGATATCGCTGCTTACCTGCACAGCTTGCCGACCACCCTGGTGCTGCGCAAATAAGGCTTATCCGCTTGCGGACAAAAAACCACGCAATCATCGTTGCGTGGTTTTTTTTCATTTGCCATCCGGGAAAAGCAGCGTGAATACGGTGGCCTGGTCCGCGCTGCGGTTCAGTTCAACCCGGCCGCCATGCAGTTTCATGATCGACTGTACGATAGCCAGCCCGAGGCCGGCCGATGAGGCTGAGTCGCTGCGCGCCGGATCGGCCCGGTAGAAGCGGTCAAACAGTCTCGGGATGGCCGAATCCGCGATCTGCGGACCCGGATTGCTGACCGTGACCACGGTTGCCCGTTCCACCTGCGCAGCTTCCAGCAGGATCGTCTGGCCTGCTTCGGTATAGCGGATCGCATTCGCGACCAGGTTGCTGATCGCGCGCCGCAACAGCATGGCGTCGGCCCGTACCTGGCCGGATGCGGCGATGCTCAGGCGTACGCCGCTGTCCTCCGCCACTCCTTCAAAATAGTCAGCGATGCGCTGCAGCTCCAGGCGGCAGTCGAGCTGCTCGAAGGCCAGCGCCACGTGCGCATGGTCGGCGCGCGCCAGGAACAGCATGTTGTCGAGCATGCGCGCCAGCCGCTCATATTCTTCCACGTTGGACACCAGCAGCCCCTGGTATTCTTCCGGCAAACGCGCCTGCGCCAGCGCGACCTGGGTTTGCACCATCAGGTTATTGATCGGCGTGCGCAAGTCGTGCGCGAGGTCGGCGGAAAACTGCGACAGGCGCTGGAAGCTGTCGTGCAGGCGATCCAGCATGCCGTTGAACGCCGCCACCAGCTGCTGCAATTCATACGGCGCGCTGGCTACGTCCAGGCCGCGGTCCAGGCGTTGCGCGGTGATGGAGTGCGCCTGCTGCGCGATCAGGCGGGCCGGGCGCAAGCCGCGCCGCACCAGCGCATAACCCAGCAGCGCCGCCAGGATTGCTCCCGACAGGGCCGCGCCGAGTATCTGCTTGCGATAGCCGGCCAGCATCTCGATGCTGTCGCTGGTGTTATGGGCGACGATGATCTGCATTTTTTCCCCGGTGCTGTCGATGCTGGCCCAGAGCGCCGTGGCCCGTACCGGCAAACCGGCCGAGGTGCGCAGGTTCTGCCTGGATTTTGCATCCGGCGCCTGGCCGACTGCAGTCATCGGCAGCGGCGGCAAGCTGCCGGCCTCGGGCCGCGTGTCCAGCAGCGGCGCGCCGTCGGCGCTGCGCAATATCAACAGCAGGTCGTCGTGGCCCAGCGTGGCGTCCATGAAGGAATGCGGGTCGTCGCGAATCGCCTGGACCGACCTGGCCTTGGCAGCCAGGTGCCGCATCAGCGTGATTTTTCCCATCAGCTCCTGGTCGTCGTGCTGTTCCAGCTGGCGCGCCAGCGAAAAATACAGGTAGCCGCCGACCAGGGTGAACGTGAGCAGGGTTGCCAGCGCAAACAATAGCGCCAGGCGTACGGTCAGCGAGCGCGGCGCCCGCAGTTTCAAGTCCGGTCCTCCAGCACGTAACCCATGCCGCGCACGGTATGGATCAGCGGCGGCGCATAGGGTTCGTCGATCTTGATGCGCAGGCGCCGGATGGCGACATCGACGACGTTGGTGTCGCTGTCGAAATTCATGTCCCACACCTGCGACGCAATCAGCGAGCGCGACAATACTTCGGACTGGCGCTTGGCCATCAGGTGCAGCAGGGAAAACTCTTTGGTGGTCAGGTCTATCCGTTCGCCGTTGCGCGTGACGCGCCGTTTCATCACATCGATTTCCATGTCGGCGATATGCAGCAGGTCCGATTCGCGGATCGGGCCGCGCCGCAACAGGGTGCGGATCCGCGCCACCAGTTCGGCAAATGCGAAGGGCTTGACCAGGTAGTCGTCCGCGCCCAGTTCCAGGCCCTTGATGCGGTCGTCGACTTCGTCGCGCGCGGTCAGGAACAGCACCGGCGTCGAATGGGTCTTGCGCAGTTCGCTGATCACCAGCCAGCCGTCCATGCCGGGCAGCATGACGTCGAGCACGATCAGGTCGTAGTCTTCCGTGGTGGCGCAGTGCAGGCCGTCGGCGCCGGTGCGCACCCAGTCCACCACATAGCCGGATTCGCTCAATCCTTTGCGCAGGTATTCGCCTGCCTTGGGTTCGTCTTCCACCAACAGGATGCGCATATATCGCCCTTCCGCTTGCGTGTGTTGTTGCTGCCTACCGCCGATTATCTTACAGAACCCGGCAGCGGTGGATTACAAAAGCGTAATCCAGCCGTCACCTTCCGGTTTCCGTCCCCTTCCTACACTTGGCTTTAACGATACGGCCCCGGCAAACGATTCGATGCATCTTCGCAGGCGGGGACTGTGCCGTTGAACTCTTTCTTAATTTTCTGGAGATTGAAATGAACGCTAAACAAATATTCGCCGTACTGACTTTGATGGCCGCCAGCGGCGCCGCATTGGCGCAGGCGCCTGCCGCCGACAAGCAGGCGGCTCCGGCCAACGCCGAAACCGCAAAGGAAACGGGCAACGCGGCCGCCGGCAAGAACAAGTCCGGCTCGCATGACCACAAGCAAGACGGCCCGAAAAAATCGATTTATTCCGGCGCCTGAACCTGGGCGTCAATCTAAACCGTAATTACCCATCGCTCCGACGCAGTGGCCGCGCCGATATCGCCGGCTGGCCGTTGGAGTGTTTCCAGACGAAATGGAGAAGCAGATGAAGATCAAAAAAATGTCCGTCGTAGTTGTCCTGCTGGCTGCGGCCGGCGGCGTGATGGCCCAGCCTGCGCCGCCAGCCGCGGGAAAAACCCGCGCGGAAGTGGTGCGCGAACTGGAGCAGGCGCGCGCCGCCGGCCAGATGTCGGTGGCGGATGCCCATTATCCGAAAACGCCGGCGGGCGGCAGCAAAGGCGGCACGGCGGCGCCGTCGGAACCGGTGGCAGATGAATCGCACCAGAAGGTCGATCCAGCCTACGCCGGCAATTGAGCCATGCCGCGGATTTCATGGCGCGGGCCTGGCGAGCCGTTTGCCCTGCAGGCCGGCATAGCTGTTTTTGGGGAGTAGGGTATGTATAAGCTTTTCTTGCCGCTCGGTCTGGCGGCATTGGCTTGCCAGCCTTCGTTGGCGCAGGAAGCAAAACCGGCGGCCGCACCGCCGGTCATCGATTACAGGCTGCCGCCGCTCAAGAGCAGCGATGCCGGCAGCCGGCTGACGCTGGAACAGGCGCTGGCGCAGGCATTCAAGAGCAATCCGGAACTGGCAGCGGCGGTGCTGGAAGTCGCCGCCGTAGATGCTTCCGTGCTGCAAGCCGGCGCCAGGCCCAATCCGGAGCTGTCGACCTTGCTGGAGGACACGCGCAAGGTGACCCGGACCACCACCATACAATTGAACCAGGCGCTGGAGCTGGGCGGCAAACGCGGTGCGCGGATTGCCGCCGCGGAGAAAGGCCGGGATGCCGCCAAGGCGGACCTGCTGGCCAAACGCGCCGACATACAGGCGGCGGTAGTCGCTGCTTACTTTGCCGTGCTGGAAGCGCAGGAGAACCTGCAGCTGCTGCAAAGCTCCCTGCAGCTGGCGCAACGAGCCACCGCCCTCACCGCGAAGCGGGTGAGCGCCGGCAAGGTGGCGCCGATCGAAGAGACCAAGGCGCGGGTTGCCGAAGCCGGCGTCCAGGTCGAACTGCAGCAGGCCGGCAGCGCCTTGAATATCGCGCGCCGGCGCCTGGCCGCTACCTGGGGCGACAGCAGCCCCGCTTTTGCCGCCGTCGACGGCGAAATCAACGATCTGCCGGCGCTTCCTGCCATCGAAACATTGCAGGCGCGCCTGCGGGATTCGCCTGCTTATGCCAGGGCGCGGCTGGAAGTGGAGCGCCGCCAGGCCATGGCCGAGCTGGAGCGCCGCCGCCGGATTCCCGATGTTACCGTCAGCATCGGCAGCAAGCGGGCCGAGGAGATCGGCCGCAACCAAATGATCATCGGCTTGTCGATGCCGATTCCCGTGTTTGACCGCAACCAAGGCAACCTGCTGGAAGCCTTGCGCCGCACCGACAAGGCCCGCGACGAACAGAAAAGCGCTGAACTGCGCCTCAACGGCGAACTGGCGGACGCCTATGAACGGCTGAAGCTGGGGCGGCAGCAAGTGGTGGCGCTGCAGGATGAAATCCTGCCGGCCGCTCAGAACACCTACGACATCGCCACCAAGGGTTTTGAGCTCGGCAAATTCAGTTTCCTGGAAGTGCTGGACGCGCAGCGCGTGCTGTTCCAGGCCAAGTCGCAGGCCCTGCGCGCACTTGCAGATATCCATCGCGCCGCCGCCGAAATCGAGCGCGTGCTGGGAACCTTTCCGTCAACCGGCCCCTTGTAGTCGGCAAATCAATCAGCCTATCAATCAGCTTATGAAGCAGCCAATATGAACATCAATCTGAGCAAAAGCAAAGCTATCGCGGCCGGCGTCGCGGCGATTATTGTGCTGGCAGCCGCGGGCATATACCTGGGTGGCGGCAGCAACGGCGGCGACAAGCCGGATGACAGCTCGCACAGGGAGGCGGCTGCGCACGCGGATGCCGAACACCACGGAGAAAAGGCATCCGAGAAACATGGCCACGACAGCCAGCATGCGGACGGCGAACACCACCCGGCAGGCGCGGCCGCAAGCGCCGGCCCGCATGGCGGGAAATTGTATGCTGAGGACAAGCTGGCGCTGGAGGTAAGCATGATGGAGGCCGCGGGCGAAGCGCGGCTCCAGGTCTGGCTGTTCAATGACGGCAAGCCGTTGGCGCCCGACGCGGCGAAGCTGGAGCTGGTATTGACCAGGCCGGATGGCGAAGTCCAGGAAATCGGCTTCACGCCGGAAAAGGATTTCCTCAGGAGCGCCGTACCGATAGCCGAACCGCATGTGTTTGAGGCCAGGCTGCAGCTGCAATACGGCAAGCAGGCCATGCAAGCCAGGTTTGCCCAGGAAGAAGGCAAGGTCGAGCTGGACCAGGCCCAGGTTGCCGCGTCCGGCGTCAAGCTGGAGAGCGCCGGCGCCGCCAAGGTCAAGACGTCGATCACCTTGCCGGGAGAGATCCGCTTCAATGAAGACAAGACAGCCCACGTAGTGCCGCGCCTGGCGGGAGTAGTCGAGCAGGTGGCGGTGAGTCTTGGGCAGCAGGTCAAGAAGGGACAGCTGCTGGCGGTGGTGGCCAGCACCGGCCTGGCGGAACAGCGCAGCGAATTGCTGGCGGCGCAGAAGCGCTTCACGTTTGCGCGCACTACCTATGAACGTGAAAAAAAGCTATGGCAAGAAAAGATCTCCGCCGAGCAGGATTACCAGCAAGCACGGCAAGTCATGAACGAGGCTGAAATCGCCTTGCAGAATGCGCGCCAGAAGCTCGATGTGCTGGGCACAGGGACCGGCAGTCCAGGCGCCTTGAACCGCTATGAGATCCGGGCGCCGTTCAATGGCCTGGTGACCGAGAAACACATTGCGCTGGGCGAGGCGGTAGCGGCAGACGCCAGCATTTTCACGGTCTCCGACTTGTCCACCGTGTGGGCCGAGATCATCGTGCCGGCCAAGGACCTGAACCTGGTGCGGCTGGGCGAAAAGGCCAGGATCAGCGCCACCGCCTTCGAGTCGACGGCGAGCGGCAGCATTTCCTACGTCGGCGCGCTGCTGGGCGAACAGACCCGCACCGCCAAGGCGCGGGTCACCCTGGCCAATCCCGACATGGCCTGGCGGCCGGGGCTGTTTGTCAATGTCGAGGTGGTTTCCAGCGATGCCGAGGTAGCGGTGGCGGTGCAGCCGCAGGCGATCCAGAGCGTCGACGACAAGCAGGTGGTGTTTGTCCGCATCGCCGACGGGTTCATGGTGCAGCCGGTGACCGCCGGCCGCGCCGACAGCCAGCACGTGGAGATCGTCAAGGGACTGAAGGCGGGCGCACGCTATGCGGCCGAAGGCAGTTTCGTCCTCAAATCGGAACTCGGCAAGAGCAGCGCCGAGCACGCACATTGATGAAGCAAAGGATCCGATCCCATGTTTGAACGCATCATACGTTTCTCGATCGAGCAGCGCTGGCTGATCATGCTGGCCGTGTTTGCGATGGCGGCGCTCGGCATCTACAACTACCAGAAACTGCCGATCGATGCGGTGCCTGACATTACCAACGTCCAGGTGCAGATCAATACCGCTGCGCCCGGCTATTCGCCGCTGGAAACCGAACAGCGCGTGACCTTTCCGATAGAAACGGTGATGTCGGGCTTGCCGCACCTGCAGCAGACGCGTTCGCTGTCGCGCTACGGCCTGTCGCAAGTGACCGTGATTTTCAAGGATGGCACCGATATCTATTTTGCGCGCCAGATGGTGAATGAGCGGATCCAGGAGGCGAAGGGCAAGCTGCCGGCGGGCGTGACGCCGGCGATGGGGCCGATTTCCAGCGGCCTGGGAGAAATTTACCTGTGGACGGTGGAAGCGAAGGACGGCGCCAAAAAAGCCGACGGCAGCGCCTACACCGCGACCGACCTGCGCGAAATCCAGGACTGGATCATCAAGCCGCAGCTGCGCAATGTCAGCGGCGTCACCGAGATCAATTCGATCGGCGGCTTCGCCAAGGAATACCAGGTGGCGCCGGTGCCGGAGAAGCTGGCGTCCTACGGCCTGACCCTGCAGGATATCGTCACAGCGCTGGACCGCAACAACAGCAACGTCGGCGCCGGCTATATCGAAAAGCGCGGCGAACAACTGTTGATCAGGGCGCCCGGCCAGGTGCAGTCGATGGAGGACATGCGTAACATCATCCTCGGCAATGTGCAGGGCGTGCCGATCCGTATCCGCGATATCGGCGAGGTAGCCATCGGCCGCGAATTGCGCACCGGCGCCGCCACCGAAAACGGCCGCGAGGTCGTGCTGGGCACGGTATTCATGCTGATCGGCGAAAACAGCCGCGCGGTCTCGCAGGCGGTCGACCGCAAGATGGTGGAAATCAACCGCAGCCTGCCGGCCGGGGTCGAGGCGGTCACGGTCTACGACCGCACGGTGCTGGTCGACAAGGCGATCAATACGGTCAGGAAGAACCTGCTGGAAGGCGCGATCCTGGTGATCGCCATCCTGTTCATGTTCCTTGGGAACATGCGCGCCGCGATCATTACCGCGATGGTGATCCCGCTGTCGATGCTGTTTACCTTTACCGGCATGGTCCAGTACAAGGTGAGCGCCAACCTGCTCAGCCTGGGCGCGCTCGATTTCGGCATCATCATCGATGGCGCCGTGGTCATCGTCGAAAACTGCGTGCGGCGCCTGGCCCATGCGCAAGCCCACCATGGCCGGCCGCTGACCCGCAGCGAGCGCTTCCATGAGGTGTTCGCCGCTTCCAGGGAAGCACGCCGTCCTTTGCTGTTCGGCCAGGTCATCATCATGGTGGTTTACCTGCCGATCTTTGCGCTGACCGGCGTCGAAGGCAAGATGTTCAATCCCATGGCCTTGACGGTGGTGATCGCCCTGGTCGGCGCAATGATCCTGTCGATTACCTTTATCCCGGCGGCGGTAGCGCTGTTCATCGGCAAGCGCGTGGCGGAAAGCGAAAATTTCCTGATGCGCGGCGCCAAGCGTATTTACGCACCGGTGCTGGAATGGGTGATGCAGCGCAAAGCCATGGTGCTAGGCGGTGCGCTGGCGGTGCTGCTGCTGTCCGGTCTGCTGGCGACCCGCCTTGGCAGCGAGTTCGTGCCTAGCCTGAATGAGGGCGACATGGCGATCCAGGCGCTGCGCATCCCCGGCACCAGCCTGACGCAATCGCTGGAAATGCAAAAGCAGATCGAGCGCACGCTGAAGCGGCAGTTTCCCGAGATAGAGCGGGTATTCGCCCGCACCGGGACCGCGGAAATCGCTTCCGATCCGATGCCGCCGAACATATCGGACGGCTACATCATGCTCAAGCCGGAAGCTGATTGGCCCAAGCCGAAGAAAACGCGGCCCGAACTGCTGGCGGCCATCCAGGAATCCGCCGGCAAGATTCCCGGCAATAACTATGAGTTTTCGCAACCGATACAGCTGCGTTTCAACGAACTGATTTCCGGCGTGCGCAGCGACGTCGCCGTCAAGATATTCGGCGACGACATGGCAGTCCTGAACGATACCGCCGACAAGGTTTCGACCGTGCTGGGCAAGATCGCCGGTGCTGCGGAAGTGAAGATTGAGCAGACGTCAGGGCTGCCCATGCTGACGGTGAATATCGACCGCGACAAGACCGCCCGCTACGGCCTGAACGTCGCCGACGTGCAGGATGTGGTGGCCACCGCAATCGGCGGCAAGGAAGCCGGCACCCTGTTCCAGGGCGACCGCCGTTTCGATATCGTGGTGCGGTTGCCGGAGGAGTTGCGCAGCGACCTGGAAGCCTTCAGGCGCCTGCCGATATCCCTGCCGCGCAGCGCCGGCGGAGAAGGCCGCACAAGCTATATCCCGCTGGGCGAAGTGGCCAGCCTGGAGCTGGCTCCCGGGCCGAACCAGATCAGCCGGGAAAACGGCAAGCGGCGGATCGTGGTGAGCGCCAATGTGCGCGGCCGCGACATCGGCTCGTTCGTGGCCGAGGCCGAAGGCAAGCTGCAGCAGCAAGTGAAGATCCCGCCCGGCTACTGGACCAGCTGGGGCGGCCAGTTCGAGCAGCTGCAATCGGCCAGCCAGCGCCTGCAGATCGTGATCCCGGTCGCCTTGCTGCTGGTATTCACGCTGCTGTTCGCCATGTTCGGCAATATCAAGGATGGCTTGCTGGTATTCAGCGGCATTCCGTTTGCCTTGACCGGCGGCATTGTCGCCTTGTGGCTGCGCGGGATTCCCCTGTCGATTTCGGCGGCAGTCGGGTTTATCGCGCTGTGCGGGGTGGCAGTGCTGAACGGCCTGGTGATGATTGCTTTCATCCGCGGCTTGCGGGAAGACGGCCGCAACCTGGAGACGGCGATCCGCGAAGGTGCGCTGACCCGCTTGCGGCCGGTGCTGATGACGGCGCTGGTGGCGTCCCTGGGTTTTGTGCCGATGGCGATTGCTACCGGCACCGGGGCGGAAGTGCAGCGGCCGCTGGCAACGGTGGTGATCGGAGGAATCCTGTCGTCGACCATCCTGACCTTGCTGGTGCTGCCGATCCTGTACCAGCTGTTCCATCGCCGCGACGAAGGCGAAGACGGCAAAACCGCCGAAGGGACCGCCGTCCCGCATTGAATTCGCCAAGCCTCGGTTCCCTGCCCAAATCTCCTTGGGTTTGCGCCTGGAAAACATCCAGGCGTTTTTTTTGCAGGATAGAACCGCGTTAAACGCGTTTCCTGACGCAGTCGATATAGGCAGCGCCATCCGGCGGCAAGCCGCTGCGTTGCGAATTCCAGATCATCTCGCCCAGGCATTCCATGATGTGATGGTGGGCTTCGTGTTCCGATTGCAGGCGTTGCGTCAAGGCAGTGGCGGCGGCGCGTATGCCTGGCGGCTGGTCGATCGAGATCTGCTCGGCGATAGACAAATGCATGGACAGGTGCAGGAAGGGATTGGTCTGGCCGTTCTCGACCGAGTAGTCGGCGCCCAGCGCGGCGTCGACGTCCTTCAGGTCGTCGTCATACTCGGGATGCTGTTTCAGCCAGTCGCTGGCGATGGCTTCCAGCGGCGTCAGGATTTCATTGGCGCGGTGCTTGCGGTAGGTTTCGCAAAAAAAGCGCCGCACGTCGTCTTGGGATGGATTGAACATGGTGGTTAGCTGATCAGTCTGGCGATGCCGAAAGCGACGGCCGCGGCCAGGCCGCCGACCATCAGGGTTTGCAATGCCGATTTGACGGCGCCGGTGCCGGTGACGCTGCCTTTCAGGTAGCCGAAGACAAACAGCGCCAGCAGCGTGACCACGGTAGAGGCGGCGAGCGCGCGCGGGATGGATGTCATCAGCATGTAGGGCGCGAGCGGGATCAGGCCGCCGACCAGGTAAGACAGGGCGATGGTGACCGCGCTCTTCCTGGCTGCGGCCGGCCGCGGTTCTTCCAGGCCGAGTTCAAAGCGCATCATGAAATCGCGCCAGGCGACCGGGTTGCGTTCCAGTCCGGCCAGCATTGGTTCGCATTCCTGTTTGGTCACGCCATACTGGGCCATGATGTCGATCACTTCCTTGCGCTCGCGATGCGGCACGTTCAGGATTTCCTGTTCTTCGCGCTCGCGCTCGGCGTAGTAATGCTGGCGCTGGGTGCGTCCCGCCAGGTAGCCGCCCAGGCCCATGGCGATCGAACCGGCGGCAATTTCGGCGACGCCCGCGGTGACCACGATATCGATGCCGACAGCGGCGCCGCTGATGCCGGCAGCCAGCGCAAACGGCACCGTCAGGCCGTCGGCCATGCCGATGACGATGTCGCGCACGGTGTCGCTGGCTTCGAAGTGGTGTTCGGTATGCGGATGAGAATGCTGCATGGCTTTATATCCCTTTTTCCGGCAACGGTGTTTTCGCCTTGAAATCGCACAGGTCGGCAATGCTGCAGTTCCAGCATAGCGGTTTGCGGGCAATGCAGGTGTAGCGTCCATGCAGGATCAGCCAGTGATGGGCGTCCAGCAGGAACTCGGCGGGCACCAGTTTCATCAGCTTGTGTTCGACCGCATCCACATCCTTGCCCGGCGCGATCCCGGTGCGGTTGGAGACCCGGAAGATATGGGTGTCGACGGCAATCGTCGGCACCCCGAAAGCGGTATTGAGCACCACGTTGGCGGTCTTGCGTCCGACCCCGGGCAGCGCCTCCAGCTGTTCTCGGGTGCGCGGCACCTGGCCGTCGTGCAGGGCCACCAGCATGCGGCAGGTTTCGATCACGTTCTTGGCCTTGGTGCGGTACAGGCCGATGGTCTGGATGTATGGAATCAGGCCGTCGACGCCGAGTGCGTAGATTTGCGCCGGCGTATTGGCGACCGGGTACAGCTTGCGCGTCGCCTTGTTGACCGAGACGTCGGTGGCCTGCGCCGACAGGATCACCGAGATCAGCAATTCAAACGGCGTGGTGTATTCCAGTTCGGTGGTCGGATGCGGCAGGGCGGCGCGCAGGCGGGTGAATATTTCCCGGCGTTTTTCGGCATTCATTGCGAGTCCTTGGCAGCCTGTTCTGCTTGTTGTTCTTTCTTCAGCCGGGCACGTTCGATGGCGGCCTGGATGATGGCTTTCTTGCGTTGCTGTTCGGCTTTCTGCTCGGGCGTTGCGGCGGATTCTGCGGCAACCGCCTTGAGTTTTTCCGCAGCCTTGGCCGCCAGGCGCTCATCGTTTTCCCGCTTCTCGCGCGCCAGCCTGAACAGATGGAAATCGTGGCGGGCGCGGGCGCCGTCGGCTTGCTGCTGGGTCCATGCATCCCAGCCGGTAGCCGGGCCGCTCGTTTCGACCATGGTGATGCAGTCGACCGGGCAAGGGGCCACGCACAGGTCGCAGCCGGTGCACAGATCGTTGATGACCGTGTGCATCTGCTTGGCGGCGCCGGCGATGGCGTCGACTGGACAAGCCTGGATACAGAGCGTGCAGCCGATGCAGGCGGCTTCGTCGATGACCGCCAGCGGCCGCGGCCGTTCGGCGCCGTTGGCCGGGTTGAGCGGGATGGCGGGCTTGTGCAGCAACTGCGCCAGCCGGGCCACGCCTTGCTGGCCGCCAGGCGGGCACTGGTTATAGCCGGCGCTGCCGTCGGCGACGGCTTCGGCGTAGGGACGGCAAGCCGGATAGCCGCACTTGGTGCATTGCGTCTGCGGCAGCAGCGCTTCGATACGGTCGGCGAGGGAAGGCGAGGACACGGGCGGCAGGGAGCTGGGTGATGACAACATGGGGCATATTATACCGGCGCCGCGCCGAATAAAAAAAACCGCTCCCGGCGAAGGAGCGGTTTTTGCAGCGGATTTACCGGATCGGCAGAGGACAGGGCTTGCTTAAGCGTTGTCCTTGATAAAGGCGGTGATTTTCGGGCAAATCAGTTCGCGCCAGCGGCGGCCCGAAAAAATCCCGTAGTGGCCGCACTTTTCGGCGGTGTAGTGCTGTTTTTTCGATTTCGGGATGGAACTGCACAGGTCGTGCGCGGCCTGGGTTTGTCCGGGGCCGGAAATGTCGTCCAGCTCGCCTTCGATGGTAAACAGCGCCACGCTCTTGATATCCTGCGGCCGCACCAGCTTGCCTCCGACCTCCCAGGTGCCGTGCGGCAGGGCGAAATCCTGGAACACGGTCTTGATGGTTTCCAGGTAGTACTCGGCCGGCATGTCCAGCACCGCGTTGTACTCGTTATAGAACTTGCGGTGGCTGTCGGCCGATTCGTTGTCGCCTTCGCGCAGGTGCATGTAGAAATCCCAATGGCTCTGGGCATGGCGGCTCGGATTCATCGCGACGAATCCGGCATGCTGCAGGAAGCCGGGGTAGACCATGCGGCCGAAACCAGGATAATTGGACGGCACACTGTAGATCACGGTGTTCTCGAACCAGCTGAACGGCTTCTCGGTGGCCAGGTTGTTGACGTCGGTCGGCGATTTGCGCGGATCGATAGGGCCGCCCATCATGGTCATGCTCTTTGGCAAGTGGCTGTCCTTGGCGCTTGCCATCAGCGAGATTGCGGCAAGTACCGGGACGGTCGGCTGGCAGACTGATACCACATGCAGGTCCGGCCCCAGCTGGCGGATGAAATCCTGTATGTAATATATATAGTCGTGCAAATGAAAAGGGCCGTCGCTGGCCGGCACCATGCGGGCGTCGGTCCAGTCGGTGATATAGACGTCGTGTTCCGGCAGCAGGCCGCGCACGGTGTCGCGCAGCAGGGTCGAATGATGGCCGGACAACGGGGCGACCAGCAATATGGTCGGCTGCTTGAGGGCGGCCAGTTCCTTGTTGCCCAGGTCTTTCTTGAAATGCAGCAGGCGGCAGAACGGCCGGGTGGTGGTTACTTCCTCGATGATCCTGACAGGCTTGTCGTTGACCAGCGTGCTGTCGATTTCGAATTCAGGTTTTTCATACTGCTTGCCGAGGCGGTACATCAATTCGTAGCCGGCGGCGATGCGCTGCGCGAACGGCGTGTGGGAAAGCGGCGAGATCGGGTCGGTGAAGAGCCTGCTGCCGGCATCGGCCCATTGCACAAGCGGATGGAGTAAAGAGCGGTTGAATTCGTGAAATTGGTAGAGCATGCATTACCTCTTGGGTGGTCCACTACAACATGGTTGCTTATAACGCAACTTGCCTGTCATTTTATCTTATGCAAGGAAATGCCGCAGAAATCCTGTAGTTTAACAACAACGACAGAAAAACAGGATAAACGATTTGGGCGCAAATATACCACTTACGGCTTCCCGCCACCTTGGTTTTCAGCGTGTTTTTTACTTGGCGATCAAGTCCGGCGACATGACCGCTTTCAGGTAGTTGGTGGTGATGTCGCCCCGTTCGCGCTGGGCAATCCACCAGACATTGCCTTTCCTGATCGACCATTCCTGCATCTGGCCCGCCACCAGCAAGGCGGCGGCCTGGCCCAGCGTCGGCTGGTGGCCGATGATCAGCACCGGTTCGCGGCTGTTGGGCCAGTTGGCTGCCGCCAGCAGCTGCTCGGCGCTGCAGTCGGGAGCGAGGTCGGGATGGGTCTTGAATTTGCGGCCCAGCGCTTCCGCCGTCTGCACCGTGCGGGTGGCCGGACTGCTGATGATCTTGCAACTGTGCGGCAGGTTGCGGTCCAGCCAGTCTGCCATCTTCCAGGCTTGCTTGTGGCCCTTGCCGGTGAGGGCGCGGCCCTCGTCCGGCTCGCCGATTTCTGCCTCCGCGTGCCGCCATAGGATCAGTTCCATGATGTGCCCTTGCTCACTTGTTTGTGTAATGCGTAGGGGAAAGCGCGCCTAAAGCCAGCATCAGATGTCGTTGCGCACTGTATTGTTTCTGTCTCCGGTGAGGCTTGTTCTTGTGCCAGTTGCCGTCGGACCCGAGGCTCCAGGCATTGGTGTTGTCTTTAAGGTAAGGAGTCAGGCCCTCGTTGATGACCCTTCTCTTGAGCGCCTTGTCGAGCACCGGGAAGGCGACTTCGACCCGCCGGAACAGATTGCGGTTCATCCAGTCGGCGCTGGCCAGGTAGACATCGTGCTGCAGGTTGTTGCGGAAATAATAAATGCGGCTATGTTCCAGGAAGCGGCCGATGATGGAGCGCACGTGGATATTCTCGGACAGCCCGGGCACGCCTGGCCTGAGCGCGCAGGCGCCGCGCACGACCAGTTCGATCTTGACGCCGTCGGCAGAAGCTTCGTAGAGGGCGCGGATCACGGATTCGTCCAGCAGCGCATTCATCTTGGCGACGATGCGCGCCGGCCGGCCCTTGCGGGCGATCTCGGCTTCATTGTGGATGGCCCGGATGATTTCCTTTTGCAGCAGGAACGGCGCCAGCCACAAGTACTCCATTTTCTTGGGTTTGGTCAGGCTGGTCAGGTGCAGGAAGACTTCATTGACTTCGGTGGCCAGCTTCTGGTTCGACGTCAGCAAGCCGAAGTCGGTGTAAAGCTTGGTGGTGGTCGGATGGTAGTTGCCGGTGCCGAGGTGGGCGTAATAGCGCAGTTCGCCGTTGCCGTCCTTGCCGGCTTCGCGCCGGATCACCAGCGACAGCTTGGCGTGGGTCTTGAGGCCGACCACGCCGTAGACCACCTGGGCGCCGGCGCGTTCCAGCTTGTCGGCCCAGTTGATGTTGGCTTCCTCGTCAAAGCGCGCCATCAGCTCGACGATCACCATGACCTCTTTACCGCGCTGGGCCGCGACAATCAGCGCTTCCATCAGGTCGGAGTTCATGCCGGTGCGGTAAATGGTTTGCTTGATTGCTACCACATTGCTGTCAAATGCCGCGGAACGGACAAAATCGACCACCGGCTGGAACGACTGGAACGGATGGTGCAACAGCACGTCTTTCTGTTGCAGCTGCTCGAAAATGTCGTTGCCGTTGTCCAGGTGCAGCGGCAAACCTGGCGCAAACGGCGGGAAACGCAGGCTGGCGTCGCTGATCTGGTCGATCATTTCCGACAAGCGCACCATGTTCACCGGGCCATCGACCGCGTACAGGCGGTTGGCGGCGATGCCGAATTGGTCGAGCAGGAACTGGGACAGGTGCGGCGGACAGCTGCGGGCCACCTCGAGCCGCACCGCAACCCCGAACTGGCGGCTCTGCAGCTCGCTCTGCAGCGCCTGGCGCAGGTTCTTGACTTCTTCTTCGTCGACCCACAGGTCGCTGTTGCGGGTTACCCGGAATTGCGAATAAGCCAATATCTGGCGGCCGACGAAAAGATCGCCTATGTGGGCGTGGATGATGGACGACAGCAGGCAAAACGAGGCGCCGCCGGGCGACAGCACGTCCGGCAGCTTGATCACGCGCGGCAAAACGCGCGGCGCCTTGATGATGGCGATCGAGGTGCTGCGTCCGAACGCATCTTTACCCGCCATTTCGACAATGAAATTCAGGCTCTTGTTCAATACCTGGGGAAAGGGGTGGGCCGGATCCAGCCCTATGGGAGTCAGCAGGGGGCGGATTTCCTGCTCGAAGAAGGATTTTACCCATGCCCGCTGCTCTTCGTTGCGGTCGCTGTGCCGCAGCAGGTGGATATGGCTGGCCGACAGCTGCGGCAAAATGGTCTGGTTCAGGAGGGCGTACTGGCGGTCGACGATCTGATGACACTCTACGCTGGTGCGCTCAAGCGCCGCGGCCAATGCCGGCGACTCGGCGCTGACGCCTTCAACCTGGCTGTTCGCCAGCAGGCTGGCGATCCGTACTTCAAAGAATTCGTCGAGATTGTTGCTTACTATGCATAAATATCGCAATCGCTCCAGCAGCGGCACATGCCGGTCCTCGGCCTGGGCCATGACGCGCCGGTTGAAGGCCAGTTGCGACAGTTCGCGATTCAGATAGCTTGGGTTGGCGCCTAATCTGGCGCTGGGGTGCTTTGAGTCATCGTCCGGCTTGGTTTTCTTATTCATGAATCAGGCAACAGGTCTGATGGTTACGGCGCAGTGTATGCATTGAATATGACAGCTTCATGAAGAAAAAGGAAGCGTCGCAGGGGGGCTTGGCATTCCGAGGCGGCGCCGGGATGAAGAAAATATTACGACGTAACAGGCTTTTCTGCCTGTTTTTCATGACTTTTCTGACAATTTAATGACATTCACATTCATTTTCCACTCGTCATAAAGCTGTCATAAATCTTGGTTAGAGTTCGCCCTGTCTCAGGGGCTGTTGTGAAATCGGCTTCCTTGCAAGGAGATGGATTTCACAACAGTCTCGACTTGGGCACACCACATCTATAGTCAACAAGGGAGTAACAAATGCGATTGAATCACTTCGTTAAAGCCGCCATCCTGGCAATGGGTTCGACACTGGCGGTTTCTTCGGTCATGGCAGCGGAAATCACCGGCGCCGGCGCTTCTTTTCCTTACCCGATCTACTCCAAATGGGCTGAAGCCTACAAAACCGCAACCGGCAACAGCCTGAACTATCAATCGATCGGCTCCGGCGGCGGCATCAAGCAGATCAAGGCGAAAACCGTAGATTTCGGCGCTTCCGACATGCCCTTGAAGGTAGAAGACCTGAACGCCGACAACCTGGCGCAGTTCCCGGCGATCATGGGCGGCGTGGTGCCGGTCGTTAACCTGGATGGCGTTACTCCTGGCCAAGTCAAGCTGACCGGCCCTGTGCTGGCTGACATCTACCTGGGCAAGATCACCAAATGGAATGCGCCTGAAATCACGGCCCTCAATCCAGGCGTGAAACTGCCGGCCGACGACATCACCGTGGTGTACCGCGCTGACGGCTCCGGCACGTCGTTCGTGTTCACCAGCTACCTGTCGAAGACCAGCCCTGCGTTCAAGACCGGCGTTGGCGCCGGCACTGCGGTCAAATGGCCGGTCGGCGTGGGCGGCAAGGGTAACGAAGGCGTCGCTGCCAACGTGCAAAAGATCAAGGGTTCGATCGGTTATGTTGAATACGCTTATGCCAAGAAAAACAAGCTGCAGCATACCCAGCTGAAAAATCGCGACGGCGGCTTCGTGCAACCGGACGACGAGACTTTCAAGGCTGCCGCGGCCGGCGCCGACTGGGCCAAGACGCCAGGTTTCGCGGTGGATTTCACCGACGCAGCCGGCAAGAGCAGCTGGCCTATCACCAGCGCTTCGTTCATCCTGATCCACAAAACCCAGGCCGACGCTGCCAAGGGCAAGGAAGTCCTGAAGTTCTTTGAGTGGGCATACAAGAACGGCGGCGCTTCTGCTACGGAACTGGACTATGTCGCGATTCCTGCATCGGTGGTGAAACTGGTGGAAGAATCCTGGAAAGCCCAGATCAAGGATAACGCCGGTAAAGCCGTTTGGTAATCGTCCTGCCTTGGTACGTGCTTGAGCCGGCTCAAGCACGTACTGCAAGTATTGTTCGTGTCGCAAGTGTTGAAAATGCTGGTTGTTGAAGATACGCGTGGCGGACAGTTGTTCGGGGAATGTCGAAGAACTGTCCGCATCGTTGAATGTTATTGGATCACCTAGTCTCCACGCGAAATATCTCCAGGTCGAGCGCGGTCTGGCAGTTGAAATTTCCGCCGCCGCTCCTTATTCTTCATTGGATATCGCTACTCATGAGTGCAAATATTCCTGTCATGGCACAATCGATCTCACCCCAGGCAATCAGCGCTGAAGAAGCGGGTTTATCGCATCAGAGCCTGCTTGCCGCGATGCGCAAGCAGCGCATCCAGGATTTTCTTTTCCACAAGGTCACGCTGCTGTTTTCGCTGATCGTGCTGCTGGTCTTGCTCGGCATTATCGTCTGCCTGGCGATCGGCGCCTGGCCGGTGTTCCGCGAGTTCGGGCCATCGTTCATCACCACCGTCGAGTGGGATCCGGTCAACGACCACTATGGCGCCATGATCGCCATCGTCGGCACCCTGGTGACCTCGTTCATCGCGCTGGCGATCGCGTTTCCGGTGAGTTTCGGGATCGCCTTGTTCCTCACCGAAATCTGCCCGGCGAAACTGCGCCGCCCGCTGGGCACCGCCGTCGAGCTGCTGGCCGGCGTGCCGAGCATCATCTACGGCATGTGGGGGCTGTTTGTATTCGCCCCGCTGTTTGCCAAATACGGGCAGCCTTTCCTGTCTTCCACGCTTGGCCAGCTGCCGTTGATCGGCGCCTTGTTCAACGGCCCGAAAATGGGCATTGGCTTGCTGACCGCCGGCCTGATCCTGGCGGTGATGATCATCCCATTCATCTCTTCCGTCATGCGGGACGTCTTTGAAGTGGTTCCTGCGGTGCTGAAAGAATCCGCTTACGGCCTCGGCTGCACGCGCTGGGAAGTGGTACGCAAGGTGGTGCTGCCGTACGCCAAGACCGGCGTCGTCGGCGGCGTCATGCTCGGCCTCGGGCGCGCTTTGGGCGAGACCATGGCGGTGACGTTCGTGATCGGCAATGCGCAGCGGCTGTCCTGGTCGCTGTTCGCCTCCGGCAACAGTATTGCCTCGACGCTGGCCAATGAAATCGCCGAGGCTTCCACCACGCTGCACGTATCGGCCTTGTTTGCGCTAGGCCTGATCCTGTTCGTGATTACCTTCATTGTCTTGTCGATCGCCAAAATCATGTTGATGGGCATGTCCCGTAAAGAAGGTGCCAAATGAAGAATTCCCTGCAAGCGGATGCCGATATCCAGGCTAACCCGCTGGTCAACCCGGTCTACCGCAAGCGCCTGCTGATGCATCGTTTCGGCATGGTGCTGTCATTCCTGGCGATGGCCTTGGGCATAGCCGTGCTGGCCTGGATCCTGGCGACGCTGGTGATCAAAGGTTTCGGCGCGCTGAACCTCGGCATCCTGACGCAAAACACGCCGGCCCCGGGTTCCGGCGCCGGCGGCTTGCTGAACCCGATCATCGGCAGCCTGATGCTGGTGGGGCTGGCGACCGTGATCAGCACCCCGGTCGGCATCCTGGCCGGCATCTACCTGGCCGAATACGGCGAAGAGAGCAAGCTGGCGCAGGTGACGCGTTTTGTGACCGACATCATGCTGTCGGCGCCGTCGATCGTGATCGGCTTGTTTGTCTACGCCATCTACGTTGCCAAGGTCGGCCATTTCTCGGGCTGGGCCGGCACGTTCGCCTTGTCCCTGATTGCGGTGCCGGTGGTGGTGCGCACCACCGACAACATGTTGAAACTGGTACCAGGCAACCTGCGCGAAGCAGCATTCGCACTGGGCGCGCCGCGCTGGAAAGTTGCCTTGCTGGTGCGCCTGCGTGCGGTCAAGGCTGGCGTGGTCACCGGCGTCCTGCTGGCGGTGGCGCGGATTGCCGGCGAAACGGCGCCGTTGCTGTTCACGGCGCTGAACAACCAGTTCTTCAGCACCAACATGAACAAGCCGATTGCCAACCTGCCGGTGGTGATCAGCCAGTTTGCGATGAGCCCGTTCGACAACTGGGTGCCGCTGGCGTGGGGCGGCGCATTGCTGATCACTTTCAGCGTGCTGGCCTTGAACATCGTGTCGCGTTCGCTTTTTAGCCAGAAAATTCCAGGTTAACGAATTTACTCAGATTGCCATCCTTACTGGTCAATATCATGCAAACCTCAATCAAACCGAATACTCTCGACAAGCAGCCGACCATAGAAATCTCGCAGCTGAATTTTTTCTATGGCGCGTTCCAGGGCCTGAAGAATATCAACCTGCATGTCAATGAAAAGAAAGTGACTGCATTCATCGGCCCTTCGGGCTGCGGCAAATCGACCTTGCTGCGCACCCTGAACCGGATGTACGACCTGTACCCGGGCCAGCGCGCGGAAGGCAAGATCATGTACGCTGGCCGCAATATCCTGGAAGCGGGGCAAGACCTGAACATGCTGCGCGCCAAGGTCGGCATGGTGTTCCAGAAGCCGACGCCGTTTCCGATGTCGATCTACGACAACATCGCATTCGGCATCCGCCTGTATGAAAACCTGCCCAAAGGCGAGATGGACGAGCGCGTCGAGTGGGCCTTGTCGAAGGCTGCCCTGTGGGGCGAGGTCAAGGATAAGCTGAGCAAGAGCGGCCTGAGCCTGTCCGGCGGCCAGCAGCAGCGTCTGTGCATCGCGCGCAGCGTGGCGGTGCGCCCCGACGTCTTGCTGCTGGACGAGCCGACCTCGGCGCTGGATCCGATCTCGACCGCCAAGGTGGAAGAGCTGATCAGCGAGCTGAAGCAGGATTACACCATCGCCATCGTGACCCACAACATGCAGCAGGCGGCGCGCTGTTCCGACTACACCGCCTACATGTACCTGGGCGAGCTGGTGGAATTCGGCGAGACCGACCAGATCTTCATGAATCCGGCACGTAAAGAGACGCAAGACTACATCACAGGCCGCTTCGGTTAATGCCAGCGGCAGCCTCAACCTTGACGCGTAAAGAACAGAAGGAAACAAGATGACCGGCGAACACTCTTCAAAACAGTACGACACGGACCTGGAAACCATACGTTCCAAGGTATTGCTCATGGGCGGCCTGGTCGAGCGCCAGTTCCAGGAAGCGATCAACGTTTTCCGCAACGGCAACCTGGATGCGGCGGAGCGCGTCATCAAGGACGACGACCAGGTCAACCGCCTGGAAATCGAGCTGGACGACGCCTGCAGCCACCTGATCGTGCGCCGCCAGCCGACCGCCAACGACCTGCGCACGGTGATGGCGACCATCAAGGTGATCACCGACCTGGAACGGATCGGCGACGAGGCGGCGAAAATCGCGCGCACCGCGATCCATCTGCACAAGCGCGGCGCCGGCACCATCGACCATACCGAAACGGTGCGCGTCATCGCTGTCGGCGCGGCTGACCTGCTGCACGATGCGCTGGATGCGCTGGCGCGCCTGGATGAAAAACAGGCCATGAAGCTGATCGCGCAAGACGAGGTGATCGACCGCGATTTCCGTTCGATCATGCGCAACCTGATTACTTTCATGATGGAAGATCCGCGCACGATTTCGGCGTCGATGGATACCCTGTGGGTGGCCAAGGCGGTCGAGCGCATCGGCGACCATGCCAAGAACATTGCCGAATACGTGATCTATATTGTCGAGGGCAAGGATATCCGCCATACCGATTACGCCACCAGCCAGTTCGATGACGAAGCGTAATGTCATGTCAACCGCGTGTTAAAAAATGGCCGCTGATAAAACATCCATCCTGATCATTGAAGACGAGCCGGCGATTGCCGAACTGATTGGTTTCACCATCAAGGAAGCCGGCTGGACTCCCTCCATCGTGCATACCGCCGCCGACGGCTGGGAATTCGTCCAGCGCCGCACGCCGCACCTGGTGCTGCTGGACTGGATGCTGCCGGACCAGAGCGGTTTGCGCCTGCTGTCGCAAATGCGCGCCGACCGCCAGCTGCAGTCCATGCTGATCATGATGCTGACCGCGAAAAGCATGGAAGAGGACAAGATCTCCGGCCTCGACAACGGCGCCGACGACTACATGACCAAGCCGTTTTCGCCGCGTGAGCTGACCTCCCGGGTCAAGGCCTTGCTGCGGCGCAAGGGGACTGACGAAGTCCCAGGAATGATGTCGGCTGGCGCGGTGTCGCTCGATCCGGCCAGCTGTTCGGTGTGCCTGGAAAACCAGAAAATCGATATCGGCCACGCCGAATACCGCCTGCTGAAATTCTTCATGGCCAATCCAGACCGGGTGTTCTCGCGCAGCCAGCTGCTGGACAAGGTCTGGGGCGACCATGTGGTGATCGAAGAACGCACCGTCGATGTCCATGTGCTGCGCCTGCGCAAGGCGCTGCGCGAATCGGAACACCTGATCCGCACGGTGCGCAGCGTCGGCTACATGCTTTCGGCAAAATAGCGCAATATATACAGCTGGGTTTCAAGCGCAGGCCGATTGCCGTGGCCGGGCGCTGTGAACGATGCTCCCCTCGCATAATAGTGATTTATGAATCCACAGATGTTGTTCTGGATCCCGGCATTGCTGCGGATCCTGCTGATCTTTGTCATCTCAGGCGTGGTCTGGGCCTTGTTTGGCGTATTGCCCGGCCTGCTGCTGGGTTTGGCCCTGATGTCGGTTGCGGTTGTGGTGCAGCTGCATTACCTGTTCCGGCTCAGCGGCTGGCTGGATAATCCGCGCAGCGAAAAGCTGCCGGACGGCTGGGGCGCGTGGACCGACATTTTTTCGCGCCTGTACCGCTTGCGGCGCGACGACGAGAAACACCAGACCGAACTGAGCGAGTGGCTGGCCCGCTTCCGCCAGGCCATGCACCTGCTGCCTGACGGCGTTGTCATCATGGACGACGTCCTGTTCCTGGAGTGGTGCAACCCGGCCGCCGAACGCCACCTGGGGCTGCAGCATGGGCGCGATAAAGGCATGCGGGTAACCAACCTGATCCGCACCCCGGATTTCATCGATTACATCATCCTGGGCCGTTACGACCAGCCGCTGACCCTGAGCTTGCGCGAGCGCAAGCTGATCGTGCAGATCATCCCGTTCGAGAACCGGCGCCAGATCCTGGTGACCCATGACGCCACCGAATCGGAAAGGATCGACATGATGCGGCGCGATTTCATCGCCAATGCATCGCACGAATTGCGCACGCCGCTGACCGTGATCAACGGTTTCCTGGAGATCGCGCAGGCCCAGCCCGACCTTGACCGAAAAACCCGCGCTGCCCATTTGCAGCTGATGACGGAACAGGGGCATCGCATGCAGAACCTGATCGGCGACATGCTGACCCTGACGCGGCTGGAATCGATCGACTATCCCTTGCGTCCCGAACCGGTGGACATGCAAGCCATGCTGCGCAGCCTGCTGCTGGAAGCCGAAGTGCTGTCCGCCGGCAAGCACAGCTTTTCGCTGGCGGTCGACGGCCCCGACATCAACGGCAGCAACGACGAGCTGCGCAGCGCTTTCAGCAACCTGATTTCCAACGCAGTCCGCTACACGCCGGCCGGCGGCAAGATCCAGATCTTCTGGCAGAACGGCAAGGCCGGGCCGCAGCTGGTGGTCAGGGATTCCGGCATCGGCATCAGCGCCGAGCATATCTCGCGGCTGACCGAGCGTTTTTACCGTGTCGATAAAAGCCGTTCGCGCGAAACCCAGGGCACCGGCCTCGGCCTGGCGATCGTCAAGCATGTGCTGCTGCGCCATCACGGCAGCCTGGTGGTCGAGTCGCGGCCTGGCGAGGGCAGCGTGTTTACCGTCAAATTGCCGGCAACGTCAATCGTTGCTGCCGTGAAAGATTAAGCGCGATTCCGGCTGCCGGAGCGGTTCGAACTCTTCAACATCGGCTACAATTCTGCGGCGGCACTTGCCGCCGGCCGCGTTCGTTGTCGATGATTGACAGCGTTTGCGCTTCTTCTTCATCTTGCTCAATGTCCCGCCTCCCTCTTATGTCCTTGCCACGCTTATTGCCGCCCCTGAGCCTCGTTTTATGCGTATTGCTGGCCGCTTGCGGCAGCAACCCGATCGCGCCGCCGGCGCCGCCGGTGGCGGTTGCCCCGATTGTCCAGCCGAAAGTCCCCAAGCCAGTCAAGATCGGCCTGGCGCTGGGCGGCGGCGCTGCCCGCGGTTTTGCCCATATCGGCGTGATCAAGGCGCTGGAAGCGCAGGGGATCGTGCCGGACATCGTGGTCGGCACCAGCGCCGGCAGCGTGGTCGGCGCGCTGTATGCGGCCGGCAATAACGGCTTTGCGCTGCAGAAGATCGCCTTGCAGATGGACGAAGCCGCCATTTCCGACTGGTCGGTGCCGTTTTTTGCCAAGGTCAGCGGCGTGCTGAAGGGAGAGGCGATCCAGAACTATGTCAACAAGACCATCCGCAATGTGCCTATCGAAAAGCTGAAAATCCCGTTTGGCGCAGTCGCCACCGATTTGAACAGCGGCGCGCCGATCCTGTTCCGCCGCGGCAATACCGGAGTTGCGGTGCGGGCTTCTTCGGCGGTGCCGGGCGTGTTCCAGTCGGTGAACATCGGCGGCCACCTGTATGTCGATGGCGGCCTGGTGTCGCCGGTGCCGGTGCGTTTTGCCCATGAAATGGGGGCGGATTTCGTGATTGCCGTGAATATTTCGGCCTCGCCGGAAGTGCAGGCCGCTTCCAGTTCGGTCGATGTGCTGCTGCAGACTTTCGCCATCATGGGGCAAAGCATCAATAGCTACGAATTGAAAGACGCGGACATTGTCATTCGTCCCGACCTGGGGGCGATGAAGGGCAACGACTTCGCCGCGCGCAACACTGCGATCCTGGCCGGCGAGCAGGCGGCGATGGCGCAGATGGCGGCCATCAAGAAGAAATTGAAGGAAAAGCGCGAGGAATAAGAGTGCATGGCGGGAGCCAAGCCAAGGCCAAGCGAGCGCCGAGAAAAAAGCCCCTGGCAGTCTTTGGCTGGCAGGGGCTTTTTGCCGGTAGGGCGGTTATTGATGGTTGTCGCTGTCAGGCTCTGGATCGTTGATGCGGCGCGCGCCGTTAAAGCGCGATTTCCAGTAAGCCAGGTCCATGCTTTCGATGCGGACTTTGCCGCCGGAGGACGGGGCATGGATGAACTTGTTGTCGCCCAGGTAGATGCCGACGTGGGAGAAGCTGCGGCGCAGCGTGTTATAGAACACCAGGTCGCCCGGCTTCAAGTCCTGCTTGTCGATTTTTTCGCCGCTGCGGCTCAGTTCGGCTGCCGTGCGCGGGACATTGACGCCCCATGCATCCTTGAAAACATAACGTACCAGGCCGCTGCAATCGAGGCCGTTTTCCGGGTTATTGCCACCGTATTTGTAGTGAATGCCGATCATGCCCATTGCGCTTACAGCCAGGTCCGACGCCCGATCGGTAAATTGCTGGAGTTTGCTGCGGGTGCTGCTCGGTTGCGGCCGCATGTCGATATCGGTGATATCGGAAGCGCGGGCGGGGCTGCACAGCCATAAGCCGGCGAGCAGCGCACAAGCGAGCGCGAAGGTCTGGAATAGGGGGAAAGCTTCTTTGATCGTCATCGTTACGGGTGGGCGTGGGGACATTACGATCGCACGAATGTAAGTGAATAAGAGGTACCTGTCAAACTTGGCAGGCGGCGGGGCAAACCATATCATATCAAAACATTAATTAAAATCAGATAAAATCCAAACGGCGGCACGGACTTTCCTGATTTGGATTTTCTTCCAAGCAAATATCGCGCCAGAAATAATCTGCCCGGAATGACGGCGGCGCGGATGCCTATTGCAGAGCACTAAAGTACAATAATCAGTTATTTCACAAGGAGCAAAAATGAAATCCAAACAAGTGTTGACACTCGACGATGTCAAGAAAATCGCTGCGGCTGCAGAGGCTGAGGCGGTGAAGAACCGCTGGGCTGTGACAATTTCGATCGTTGACGATGGCGGCCACTTGCTGTGGCTGCAGCGGCTGGACGGCTGCGCGCCGATTTCGGCCCATATTGCGCCGGCCAAGGCCAAGACCGCTGCGCTGGGCCAGCGCGAATCGAAGATCTACGAAGACATGATCAACAATGGCCGTTTCTCGTTCATTACTGCACCAAACCTGGAAGGTTTGCTGGAGGGCGGGGTGCCTATCGTGGTCGGCGGCGAATATCTTGGTGCGGTCGGCGTTTCCGGCGTGAAGTCGAGCGAAGACGTGCAAATCGCCAAGGCTGGCATTGCCGCTTTGAGCGCCTGATCCGGGACCGGGGGTCACGGTCAGCTGCCGCGGCTTGCCGGTTCGGAATGCCGGACCGGCAAGCTGACCAATATTGTCTGCGGCATCCTCTGTTGCGGCGCTGTTTGTCAGTTAAGTTGTCAATTACATCATCGCCGCATGTCTTTACTAATTATTTATACAAAAACCCTCGGCTTGGCGCCGGATCGGATTGCCGGGCAGGTCGTTGTCGGCTATAATTGCAGGGTTTAGCCCAATTTACTCCGCCGTAGCGCATACCACCTTCCATCTCGTCCCAAAAAGACTAATAAAGCCGCCAAATCAACACTGTTTGGGGTTTCATAGCGGTCGTTTGGCGCAGCGCAGCGGCGGTAACAACATCAGGAGTTACCCCTTGCAGCCATTTTTTTCTGGCCTCACCGTACCGGCCATCCTCGCGCTAGCAGATGGGACGATTTTCCAAGGTATTTCCATTGGCGCTGCCGGTCATACGACTGGCGAGGTCGTATTCAATACCGCCATGACCGGCTACCAGGAAATCCTCACCGATCCAAGCTACAGCCGCCAGATCGTCACCCTTACTTATCCGCATATCGGCAATACCGGCGTCAATGAAGAAGATGTCGAATCTTCGCAGATCCACGCCGCCGGCCTCATCATCCGCGACCTGCCGCGCCTGGTCTCGAATTTCCGTTCCACCAAGACCCTCGACGCCTACCTGCAGGAATCGAATATCGTCGCCATCGCCGGCATCGATACCCGCAAGCTGACCCGCATCTTGCGTGAAAAGGGTGCGCAGGGCGGCGCCATCGTCGCCGGCGAACAGGACATCGCCGCCGCCACCGCCAAGGCGCTGGAACTGGCGCGCGGCTTCCCCGGCCTAGCCGGCATGGACCTGGCCAAGGTGGTTTCGACCACCAAGGCTTACAGCTGGAGCCAGACAGAATGGCGCCTCGGCCGCGGCTACGACCAGCAGATCACGCCTAAGTACCACGTGGTGGCGTTCGACTACGGCGTCAAGTTCAACATCCTGCGCATGCTGGCGCAGCGCGGCTGCAAGATCACCGTGCTGCCGGCCCAGGCTTCGGCTGCCGATGCGCTGGCGCTCAACCCGGACGGGATTTTCCTGTCCAACGGCCCCGGCGACCCGGAGCCTTGCGACTACGCGATCGCCGCCACCAAGGAACTGATCGAGCGCGGCGTGCCGACCTTCGGCATCTGCCTCGGCCACCAGATCATGGCGCTGGCCTCCGGCGCCAAGACGCTGAAGATGAAGTTCGGCCACCACGGCGCCAATCATCCGGTGCAGGACCTGGACAGCAAGCAAGTGCTGATCACTTCGCAAAACCACGGTTTTGCAGTGGATGGCGCTACCTTGCCGGCCAATTGCCGCGTCACCCACGTTTCCTTGTTCGACGGTTCGCTGCAGGGTTTCGCCCGCACCGACAAGCCGGCGTTCTGCTTCCAGGGCCACCCGGAAGCGTCGCCCGGCCCGCATGACATCGCCCCCTTGTTCGATCGTTTCATTCAATTGATGAATCAAACGATGTTGGAGAAAAATAAAAATGCCTAAGCGTAGTGATTTAAAAAGTATCCTGATCATCGGCGCCGGCCCGATCATCATCGGCCAGGCTTGCGAGTTCGACTACTCCGGCGCACAGGCTTGCAAGGCGCTGCGCGAAGAGGGTTACAAGGTGATCCTGGTCAACAGCAACCCGGCTACCATCATGACCGACCCGGAAATGGCCGATGTCACCTACATCGAGCCGATTACCTGGCAAGCGGTGGAGCGCATCATCGCCAAGGAAAAGCCGGACGCGATCCTGCCGACCATGGGCGGCCAGACCGCGCTGAACTGCGCGCTGGACCTGCATCGCCACGGCATCCTGGAAAAATACAAGGTTGAACTGATCGGCGCTTCGCCGGAAGCGATCGACAAGGCTGAAGACCGTTCCAAGTTCAAGGCTGCGATGACCAAGATCGGCCTCGGTTCGGCCCGTTCCGGCGTGGCCCACACCATGGAAGAATCGTGGGGCGTGCAGAAGGAGCTCGGCTTCCCGGTCATCATCCGGCCGTCGTTCACCATGGGCGGCACCGGCGGCGGCATCGCCTACAACGCCGAAGAATTCGAAACCATCTGCAAGCGCGGCCTGGAAGCATCGCCGACCAAGGAACTGCTGATCGAAGAATCGCTGATCGGCTGGAAAGAGTACGAGATGGAAGTGGTGCGCGACAAGGCGGACAACTGCATCATCGTCTGCTCGATCGAAAACCTGGATCCGATGGGCGTGCATACCGGCGACTCGATCACGGTAGCGCCGGCGCAAACGCTGACCGACAAGGAATACCAGATCATGCGCAACGCCTCGCTGGCGGTGCTGCGTGAGATCGGCGTCGATACCGGCGGCTCCAACGTGCAGTTCTCGGTCAATCCGGCTGACGGCCGCATGATCGTGATCGAAATGAATCCGCGCGTATCGCGTTCTTCGGCGCTGGCCTCCAAGGCGACCGGTTTCCCGATCGCCAAGATCGCGGCCAAGCTGGCCGTGGGCTTCACGCTGGACGAATTGCGCAATGAAATCACCGGCGGCGCCACGCCGGCATCGTTCGAGCCTTCGATCGACTACGTGGTCACCAAGATCCCGCGTTTTGCGTTTGAAAAATTCCCGACTGCCGACAACCACCTGACGACCCAGATGAAATCGGTGGGCGAAGTGATGGCGATCGGCCGCACCTTCCAGGAATCGTTCCAGAAAGCCTTGCGCGGCCTCGAAGTCGGCGTCGACGGCATGAACGAAAAGACCCAGGACCGCGAAGTCATTGAAGAAGAACTCGGCGAGCCGGGCCCGGACCGCATCTGGTATGTGGGCGATGCGTTCGCCCAGGGTTTCACGCTGGAAGAAGTGCATCAGCTGACCCATATCGATCCGTGGTTCCTGTCGCAGATCAAGGAAATCGTCGATATCGAACTGTGGCTGGAAAACAGCCAGACGCTGGAAGCGCTGGATCGCGACACCTTGTTCCGCCTCAAGCAAAAGGGTTTCGGCGACCGCCGCCTGGCCAAGCTGCTGAAGACGACCGATACCGACGTGCGCAAGAAACGCCTGGCCCTGAATATCCGCCCGGTCTACAAGCGGGTCGACACCTGCGCCGGCGAGTTTTCGACCAATACCGCCTACATGTACTCGACCTACGAGGAAGAGTGCGAATCGAACCCGACCAGCAAGAAGAAAATCATGGTCCTGGGCGGCGGTCCTAACCGCATCGGCCAGGGTATCGAATTCGACTATTGCTGCGTCCATGCGGCGCTGGCGATGCGCGAAGACGGCTACGAGACCATCATGGTCAACTGCAATCCGGAAACCGTGTCGACCGACTACGATACCTCGGACCGCCTGTATTTCGAGCCGGTGACGCTGGAAGACGTGCTGGAAATCGTCGACAAGGAAAAACCGTACGGCGTGATCGTGCAGTACGGCGGCCAGACGCCTTTGAAGCTGGCGCTCGACCTGGAAGCCAACGGCGTGCCTATCGTCGGCACTTCGCCGGACATGATCGACGCCGCCGAAGACCGCGAGCGTTTCCAGAAGCTGCTGCACGACCTGAACTTGCGCCAGCCGCCTAACCGCACCGCGCGCACTGAAGAAGACGCATTACGCCTGGCGCAGGAAATCGGCTATCCGCTGGTGGTGCGTCCGTCCTATGTATTGGGCGGCCGCGCGATGGAAATCGTCCACGAGCAGCGCGACCTCGAGCGCTACATGCGCGAAGCGGTCAAGGTTTCGCACGATTCGCCGGTATTGCTGGACCGCTTCCTGAACGACGCCATCGAAGTCGATGTCGACTGCCTGTCGGACGGCGACCGCACCTTCATCGGCGGCGTCATGGAACATATCGAGCAAGCTGGCGTGCACTCCGGCGATTCGGCCTGTTCGCTGCCGCCTTATTCGCTGGCGCCGGCCACCATCGAAGAGATCAAGCGGCAGACTGCGCTGATGGCCAAGGGCTTGAACGTGGTCGGTTTGATGAACGTGCAGTTTGCGATCCAGCAGATCGACGGCAAGGATGTCGTGTTTGTGCTGGAAGTCAATCCGCGCGCTTCGCGCACCGTGCCGTTCGTATCCAAGGCGACCGGTTTGCAGCTGGCCAAGATTGCAGCCCGCTGCATGGTCGGCCAGTCGCTGGACAGCCAGGGGATCAAGGAAGAAGTGGTGCCGAAGTATTTCAGCGTCAAGGAAGCGGTGTTCCCGTTCGTGAAGTTCCCAGGCGTCGATACCATCCTCGGGCCGGAAATGAAATCGACCGGCGAAGTGATGGGCGTCGGCAAGACCTTCGGCGAAGCGTTCGTCAAGTCGCAGCTCGGCGCCGGCATCAAGCTGCCGAAGTCGGGCAAGGTATTCCTCAGCGTCAAGGGCAGCGACAAGCCGCGCGCGGTGCAGGTAGCCAAGGACCTGGTAGCGATCGGCTTCTCGGTAGTGGCAACCAAGGGTACGGCAGCGGCGATCAGCGCGGCCGGCATCCCGGTGGAAACCGTGAACAAGGTAGTCGAAGGGCGCCCGCACGTGGTCGACATGATCAAGAACAATGAAATTTCATTGGTGATCAACACCGTCGAAGAAAAGCGCAGCGCGATTGTCGATTCGCGGGCGATCCGTACTTCGGCGCTGGCGGCCCATGCCACGACCTACACCACGATTGCCGGTGCAGAAGCGGCGGTCGAGGGGATGCGTCATCTGGACGAGTTGCATGTCTATGATTTACAAGGGCTGCATAAAACCTTACACTAAGGCCAGATCAGGATGTGCCTAGGCGCATCCTGAATCGCTTCCGGGCTGCAATTGGCGCCGGGAAGCCGACGAAACGCACAATTTAGCTACAGAAGTTCCTGCGGAGGTCATCAGCGCATCTTTTCCCGGTGCGTTTTTGACCTCCGTGACCTTTTATCGTGTGCGTGGCGCACCCTGCGTCATAAACCTTATTTAATATTTGTTGAATACCATCCCTATGAGCTCAGTACCTCTTACCAAGCATGGCGCGCAATTGCTGAAAGATGAATTGCATCATTTGAAAACCAAAGAGCGTCAAGCGGTCATCAAGGCCATCGCGGAAGCGCGCGCGCATGGCGATCTTTCGGAAAACGCGGATTACGATGCGGCGAAAGAGCGGCAAGGTTTTGTCGAAGGCCGGATCGCCGACCTGGAAGGGAAGCTGGGCGCCGCGCAGGTTATTGATCCGGCAACGCTGGATGCGGACGGACGCGTAGTGTTCGCCTCTACGGTCGACCTGGAAGACCTGGAGTCGGGCGACAAGGTGACTTATCAGATCGTCGGCACCGATGAAGCCGATATCAAGCTGTCCAAGGTTTCCGTGACTTCGCCGATCGCACGCGCGCTGATCGGCAAGACCGCGGGCGACGTGGTGGGCGTGCAAGCGCCATCCGGCATTCGCGAATATGAAATCCTGGAAGTCCGCTACGTCTAAAGCGTGGCGATGACGGCGCCCGGCGGCGCCAGCGCAGCATTCGATCAGAAAATCCGGGAGCAGCAATGTTTGTAGTGCGATGCAGGTTGTTAGTCGCGACCTTGTGGGTCGGTAGTTTGTGGACGGTAGGCTATCTGGTTGCACCGACCTTGTTCGCCACCTTGCCCGACCGTGTGCTGGCCGGCACCATCGCAGGGAGCCTGTTCCGGATCGAGGCCTGGCTGTCGGTGGCGTGCGGCATAGTCCTGGTCATGCTGTTCAGCTACCGTACCCACGACGATGCGGCGCCGTTGCGCAAGACCCTGATGCGGCTGGCGCTGGCGATGCTGGTTTGCACGCTGGTCGGTTATTTCTGCATCCAGCCGTTCATGGCGGATTTGCGGGAGGCAGCGGCCGGCGGCGTCATGAGCGCCGACGCCAAGACCCGGTTCGGTATCCTGCATGGCGTCGCCAGCGGCATCTACCTGATCCAGAGTTTGCTGGGAGTGGGGCTGGTCCTGCGTTTGCGCAGCTTGCGCTAGGCGGCTGGCCGCCCCGCGCAGGCTGTGGTATTTGCCGAAGCGGCAGGCATCAACGGCCCAATGCGGATTTCTTGCTGCTTTTCTGGCGCGGCTTGGCGCGCTTGATATTGCCGCCCTGGGTCACGCGTTCATTGCCTTTTACCATGACCTTGGTCACCGATGGCCGCTTGGTGCCGCTTGGGCTTGGCTTGACGATGGTCACTTCACGCATGCCCTTGCCACGGCTTTCGCTGCGTTCTTTGGCAGCATCTTTTTGCGGACGGTACAGGACCAGCAGCTTGCCGATGTGTTGTACCGGGGCGGCGCCGAGTTTTTCGCAAATGGTTTCGTAGATGGCAATCCGTGCCTCGCGATCATCACCGAATACACGCACTTTAATCAGGCCATGGGCGTCCAGGCTGGCATCGATCTCTTTCATCAGGGACGGCTTCAAGCCATCTTCGCTGATCAGGACCACCGGATTCAGTCCGTGGGCTTGGGAACGGAGCTCGCTACGCTCGGCGGATGTAAGTTTCAACATAAAAATTCCTTAAAAACGGTATTCTACGCGAATGGCAAAGAAGAAATTAAACAAAAACTGGCTGCACGACCACATTAACGACCCTTATGTGAAGCTGGCGCAGAAAGAAGGCTACCGTGCGCGGGCAGCCTACAAGCTGAAAGAAATCGACGAACTGGACAAGCTGATCAAGCCTGGCCAGATCATTGTCGACCTTGGATCGACCCCGGGCAGCTGGTCGCAATACGCGCGCAACAAGCTGGCTGGCCAGGACGGCGGCGGCATCCACGGCATGATCATCGGCCTGGATATCCTGCCGATGGAGCCGATCGCCGATGTCCATTTCATCCAGGGCGACTTCCGCGAGGCGGACAGCCTGCGCCAGCTGGAGCACCTGCTGGAGGGGCGCAAGGTGGACCTGGTGCTGTCCGACATGGCGCCCAACCTGTCCGGCATCGCCATTTCCGATGCGGCGCGGGTGGAGGAAATTATCGATTTGGCAATTGAGTTTGCGCAGCAGCACATGAAGCCGGGCGGCGCCTTGCTGGCGAAATGTTTCAACGGCACCGGCTACAATGAAGTGTTGATGAAATTCCGCCAGGAATTCAAAACCGTGGCCTCCCGGAAGCCCAAAGCCAGCCGCGACAAGTCCTCGGAAATCTTCTTGCTTGGCAAGATATTGAAAAATCCAAGGTAATTAACAAGTTTTCCTTGATTTATCGTGGGTGCGGCCACATATCCTGCCTAGCAAGCCGTATCTATTCCGAGTAAAATCTAAGGAATACCTCGAAGCTGTACCTATGTCAGGCGCGCAGCGCGTCCAAGGAGTTCTAGTGAACAACATGTTTTCCAAAGCCGCCATCTGGGTGGTCATCGCCCTGGTGCTTTTCACCGTATTCAAGCAGTTCGACGGCCGAGGACTGGCCAGCGGCGCAGGGCCGATTGCCTATTCCGATCTCATCACTGAAATCAGGGCCGGGCATATCACCGATGCGACGATTGAAGGCGGCAACATTGTCGCCAGCACTTCGGACGGCAAGAAAGTGAAAACCGCCATTACGTCGCTGGACCGCGGCTTGATCGGCGACTTGGTCAACAACAACGTCAAATTCGAAGTCAAGCAGCCGGAAGAACCATCGTTCCTGCAGCAGATCTTCATCTCCTGGTTCCCGATGATCCTGCTGCTCGGGGTCTGGATCTTCTTCATGCGGCAGATGCAGGGCGGCGGCAAGGGCGGGGCGTTCTCGTTCGGCAAGTCGAAGGCGCGCATGCTGGATGAAAACAGCAATTCCGTCACCTTTGCCGACGTTGCCGGTTGCGACGAAGCCAAGGAAGAAGTTTCCGAACTGGTCGATTTCCTGCGCGACCCTACCAAATTCCAGAAACTGGGCGGCCGTATTCCGCACGGCGTGCTGATGGTCGGTCCTCCGGGTACTGGTAAGACTTTGCTGGCGCGTGCGATTGCCGGCGAAGCCAAGGTGCCGTTTTTCACCATTTCCGGTTCGGATTTCGTTGAAATGTTTGTCGGCGTCGGCGCATCGCGGGTACGCGACATGTTCGAGAATGCCAAGAAACATGCTCCTTGCATCATTTTCATCGATGAAATCGATGCGGTGGGCCGTCATCGCGGCGCCGGCATGGGCGGCGGCAATGACGAACGCGAACAGACGCTGAACCAGATGCTGGTCGAGATGGATGGCTTCGAGGCCAATTCCGGCGTGATCGTGATCGCTGCCACCAACCGTTCCGACGTGCTGGACAAAGCCTTGCTGCGTCCGGGCCGTTTCGACCGCCAGGTGGTAGTGGGCTTGCCGGACATCCGCGGCCGTGAGCAGATCTTGAACGTGCACATGCGCAAAGTGCCGATTTCGACCGACGTCAAGGCCGATATCCTGGCGCGCGGCACGCCTGGCTTCTCCGGCGCCGACCTGGCCAACCTGGTTAACGAAGCCGCCCTGTTTGCAGCCCGCCGCGCCAAGCGCCTGGTCGAGATGCAGGATTTCGAGGATGCCAAGGACAAGATCGTCATGGGCCCCGAGCGCAAGTCTGCCGTGATGCGTGAAGAAGAACGCCGCAATACGGCGTATCACGAGTCCGGCCATGCCGTGGTCGCGAAGCTGCTGCCGAAAGCCGACCCGGTGCACAAGGTCACCATCATGCCGCGCGGCTTTGCGCTGGGCCTGACCTGGCAATTGCCAGAGCATGACCGCGTCAACATGTACAAGGACAAGATGCTGGAAGAGATCGCCATCCTGTTCGGCGGCCGTATTTCGGAAGAAATCTTCATGCACCAGATGTCGACCGGCGCGTCCAACGACTTCGAGCGCGCTACCAAGCTGGCGCGGGCGATGGTCACCCGTTACGGCATGTCCGAGACCCTGGGCACCATGGTCTATGAAGATACCGAGCAGGACGCGTACTTCGGCCGCATGTCGGCCAAGACCGTGTCGGAAGCAACCCAGCAAAAAGTCGACGCCGAGATCCGCAGCATCCTCGACCAGCAATACGCCTTGTCGCGCCGCCTGCTAGAGGAAAACAAGGACAAGGTCGAAGCCATGACCAAGGCCTTGCTTGACTGGGAAACCATCGACGCTGACCAGATCAACGACATCATGGAAGGCCTGGAGCCGCGCCTGCCGAAAGCCGGCAGCTCGGTGCGCAAGGCGCCTAGCGACAATTCGTCCGGCGGGGTTTCGCCGAACGCCACCGCACCGGCCTGACCTGGCCCGGAGCGCCTGTCTGGCGTCGCGGTTTGTGAAATGACCATCAGCAAGGGTGAGGAGCAATCCTCGCCCTTTTTGTTTATTTTCGCGCTTTCAATAGAATTTCTATATGCAACAGTATTTTCAATGCGGCCGCTACCGGCTGCCGGTCAACACGCCGCAGGCGCGGCCGCTGGTGATGGGCATACTCAACATCACGCCCGATTCGTTTTCCGACGGCGGGCAATTCCATTCGCTCGAATTCGCCTTGTCGCACGCGGAGCAGATGATCGCCGATGGCGTCGACATCATCGACATCGGCGGCGAGTCGAGCCGTCCCGGCAGCCCGGCGCTGTCGCTGGAAGAAGAGCTGGACCGCGTCATGCCGGCGATTTATGCCTTGCGCGATTGCGGCAAGCCGCTCTCCATCGACACCTACAAACCGGCCGTGATGCGCGAAGCGCTCGCCGCCGGCGCCGACCTGATCAACGATATCAACGGCTTGCGCGCGCCTGGCGCCCTGGAAGCTGTAAGCGACAGCGATTGCGGCCTGTGCGTCATGCACATGCAGGCCGATCCGCAAACCATGCAGATCAAGCCCGAGTACCAGGATGTGGTGGCGGAGGTCAGCGCTTTTTTGCATGAGCGGGTGGCGGCGCTGGAGCAGGCCGGGATCGGCCGGAATCGCATCAGCATCGATCCAGGCTTTGGTTTTGGCAAGACCTTGGCGCATAATGTTGCCTTGTTGCAAAGCATGGGAGATATCCAGCGTGCGCTGGATTTGCCCTTGCTGGCAGGCATGTCGCGTAAAACCATGCTGGGACAGCTGACCGGCAAGCCGTTGGAGCGGCGCCTTGCCGGCAGCCTGGCCGCGGCTTTGGCGGCGGTTTCGCAGGGTGCTAAGATAGTCCGGGTGCATGATGTGGCCGAGACGGTGGACGCGCTCAAGGTGTGGCAGGCGGCGCAGCGGACATGAGCAGCAAGACGGTTATGATTGAAATGCATGTGACTGAGGGTTGAGATGACAAGAAAATATTTTGGTACCGATGGCGTGCGCGGGCGCGTCGGCGTAGCGCCGATTACGCCGGATTTTGTAATGAAGCTGGGTTACGCCGCGGGTAAGGTGCTGGCCCAGGCCAAATCGGGAACCGGCAAGCCAACCGTGCTGATCGGTAAAGATACCCGGGTCTCCGGTTATATGCTGGAAGCCGCGCTGGAGGCGGGTTTTGCCGCCGCCGGCGTTGACGTGATGCTGGCAGGCCCCATGCCGACGCCGGCGATTGCCTACCTGACGCGAGCCTTGCGCTTGTCGGCCGGGGTGGTGATTTCAGCGTCGCATAACCCGTATGAAGACAACGGCATCAAATTTTTCTCGGCGCAAGGGAACAAGCTGGCGGACGCGGTGGAAACCGCCATCGAAGTTGCGCTGGAGCTGCCGATGGTTTGCGTGTCGTCGGATAAGCTGGGCAAGGCAAAACGCCTGGACGACGCGCCTGGACGTTATATCGAATTCTGCAAAAGCACGTTCCCCAACGAACTCGACCTGCGCGGACTGACCATCGTGGTCGATAGCGCCCACGGCGCCGCCTATCACATTGCGCCGTATGTCTTCCACGAACTGGGGGCGGAAGTCATTTCTATCGGCAACCAGCCCAACGGCTTCAACATCAACGCCGGTTTCGGCTCCACCGCGCCGGACGCGCTGGCGCTGGCGGTGCGCTCCAACCGTGCGGACATCGGCATTGCGCTGGACGGCGACGCCGACCGCTTGCTGATGGTGGATGCCGGCGGCCGCATCTACAATGGCGACGAGCTGTTGTATGTGATGGTCAAGGACCGCATGAAGACCGGGCCGGTCAAAGGCGCGGTCGGCACCCTGATGACCAACATGGCGCTGGAAGTGGCGTTCCGCCAGATGGGCGTCGAGTTTGCGCGCGCCAAGGTCGGCGACCGTTATGTGCTGGAGGTGATGAAAGAGCGCGGCTGGATCCTCGGCGGCGAGGGCTCCGGCCATCTGCTTTGCCTCGACAAGCATACTACCGGCGACGGCATCGTGTCCGCGCTGCAGGTCTTGTCGGCCTTGAAGCGCGACGGCGAAACGCTGGCGCAGCTGACTGCCGATATGACGCTCTACCCGCAAACCTTGGTCAACGTGAACGTGAGCGCAGGTTTCGACTGGCAGAAGAATCCGGCGATGGTGGCGGAGAAAGAAGCGGTCGAGCGTGAGCTCGGCGATAACGGGCGCGTACTGATCCGCGCCTCGGGCACCGAGCCGCTGATACGCGTCATGGTCGAAGCCAAGGATGCTGACCTGGCGCAAGCGATGGCGCGCCGGATCGCCGCTAAAGTCACTTCCTGACGATCGACTTCCCCTGAATAGAGCTTATTGCCGATGTCGAAATATCAAACCCACATCCTGATCGTCGAAGATGAACCCGGCATCGCCGAGCTGCTGCGGTTTACGCTCGACGACGCCGGCTTTTCCTGCGAAATAGCGTATAGCGCCAACGAAGCGCGGCAGGCGATCGTCGGGGTCTTGCCCAAGGCCGTGCTGCTGGACTGGATGCTGCCTGACACCTCCGGCCTGGCGCTGCTGCAAGAGTGGCGCAGCCAGCCGCGCAGCGCCACCTTGCCGGTCATCATGCTGACCGCCAAGGGGATGGATGAAGACAAGGTGCGCGGCCTCAATGCCGGCGCCGACGACTATGTCACCAAACCGTTTTCGCCCAAGGAACTGATTGCCCGGATCCAGGCGCTGTTGAGGCGCAAGATCCCGGAACTCGGACAAAGCCTGCTCAGCCACGGCTTGATCCAGATCGACACCGACCGTTACCAGGTGACGGTCGACAGCCGGGAAATCGAACTGGACCAGGCTGAGTTCAAGCTGCTGCGTTTCCTGGTGGCGCACCCGGACCGGATTTTCTCGCGCGCGCAGTTGCTCGATAAAGTCTGGGGCGACCATACTTTCATCGAAGAGCGCACGGTTGACGTCCACATCATGCGCCTGCGCAAATCGCTTGGCCTCGCCGCCGATTACGTGAAGACCGTGCGCGGCGTCGGCTATAAGCTCAACGCCGAGCCGGCAGCGTGACAAGAGCCAGACCCGGAACCAGGCCCGGAGCCGTCGCCAGCACCCGTAGCGCGCGCAAATTCTGGGTGCCGGCGCTGCTCTGGTTTGGCTTGCTGTCCCTGATTGCGGTAGCGGTGGCCGCGGTTGGCGGCGCTATCGTCGGCCTGCTGTTCTTTAGCTTGTCGCTGGCAGGCTTGCTGTTCCTGCAGATGTGGTCGCTATACCAGATCGAACGCTGGATGGATACGCCGGTCGGCGGCCGCCGGCCCAAAACCTGGGGATTGTGGGCGCACGCATTTGCCGCGCTGGAAGATATTCGCCTGGAAGACGAGCGCTCGCGCGCCGAGATGGCGGAATGGCTGGCGCGTTTTCGGCAAGCCATGAGCTTGCTGCCGGACGGCGTAGTGATCGTCGACGGCGTGATGCATCTGGAGTGGTGCAATCCCGCGGCGCAAACCCACCTGGGGCTGGACCTGAAGCGCGACGAAGGGCGTTTGCTGACCAACCTGATACGTTCTCCCGATTTCGTCGATTACATGCTCTCGGGGCGTTTCGAACAGCCTTTGCCGTTCATGCATCACGACAGGAAAATCCTGGTGCAGCTGATTTCATTCGAAAGCCGGCGCCAGATCCTGGTCACCCACGATGTCACGCAAAACGAAAAAATGGATACCATGCGGCGCGATTTCATCGCCAATGCATCGCATGAGCTGCGCACGCCGCTGACAGTCATCAACGGCTTTCTCGAACATGCGCTGAGCAGCGAAATGAGCGAAGAAACCCGGCAGCGCCAGTTGCATCTGATGGCTGAGCAGGGGCAGCGCATGCAAAGGCTGGTGGCCGACATGCTGACCCTCACCAGGCTGGAATCGCTGGTGCAGCCGCCATCGAACGATACGGTGCGCATCAAGCCGTTGCTGAATCGTTTGGTGGAAGAGGCCAGGGCCTTGTCCGGCGGCAGGCACAGCATCACTTTGCAGGTGCAGGACGTTGACCTGAAAGGCAATCACGATGAGCTGGAAAGTGCGTTTGCCAACCTGCTTTCGAACGCTGTCCGGTATACCCCGGACGGCGGCCGCATCGATGTCAGCTGGGGCATGGAAGAAGGGTGCGCCAGCCTGGTGGTTGCCGACGACGGCATCGGCATCGCGGCCGAACACCTGAGCCGGCTTACCGAACGTTTCTACCGCGTCGACAAAACCCGGTCACGCGCTACACAGGGAACCGGCCTCGGCCTGGCGATCGTGAAACATGTCCTGCTGCGCCATCGCGGCCGCCTTGAAATCACTTCCGAGTATGGCAAGGGCAGCCGTTTCAAGGTGAGTTTCCAGCGCGCGCAACTGGCGCTGCGGCAAGACTGATTAATTTTATAAATGATTTCGGCGCGGCGATTTTTGCGTGATATCGCTGCTTCTTTCCGTAGATTTGCCGATGTTTTAAGCAGAACCAAAAGCAGGCTGGAATTTTTGCCGAAATATGCGTTTTTCTCTCGCATATTTTTCCAAATTCTGGTCTAATCCGTCTCTCAAGTTTTTCAGCAGATAAGCTTTTGGCGGTACCGTTATTGGGTTGGTTTTTGCGGCAGGATTTGAAAATTTCCCTGTATAAAAATTTGACAAAAATCGGAATACTGTTTATTATCTTGCTTCTCGGAGTGTAGCGCAGCCCGGTAGCGCACCTGGTTTGGGACCAGGGGGTCCAAGGTTCGAATCCTTGTACTCCGACCATATTTAAGCTGTAAGATCAATGACTTGGAAGAGAAATCTTCCGAGTCATTTTTCTTTGTGCGCGATTTTTTTCGCACGACTTTCCGTTGATCACCCTGCGCAACCTGGGGATATTCCGCGTTTTCCGTACAAGATTTGCCATCCGGATAAGCGGTGCAATTGTCGGTGTAGGATAGTGCGCCGACATGTTGTTTACCCCATGGCCCATCAAACCCGCCCGGTCCTCGGAAAGGATGCCGGCATCACGCAGGCGCTGCCCGGATGTGCACCCTGAAAGCCCTCGGGGTGAGGGCATATTTTGCGGGACTTGCAAAGGGCCGCTGGCCGCTTTACAGGATGGCAGATGGCTCCTGTTCGGGGGCGGATCGATGGGAGCCAGTGGCGCCATGGTTTTCGCAAACGCGGTCACGCCCGCTGGATTTTGCCGCGTAAAGGGCCTTGTCAGCCGCCTGTATCAACTCTAACGGGTTATCCAGGTTTTGAATGGGAATAAACGCATCAACGCCAGCGCTGACGGTAACCACACCGGCTGAATTGCCGGTATGCTCGATACCAAGGTTATGGATCTCCAAACGGATTTTTTCTGCAATGGTCATTGCTCCGCGTACGTCAGTGCCGGGAAGCAGAACGCCAAGCTCTTCTCCGCCGTAGCGGGCAGCGACGTCGCCAGGCCGATTCTGATTGGTTTTAATTACCTGGCTGATTTTCCGCAAGCATTCATCGCCTGCTGCGTGACCGTATATGTCGTTATATTGCTTGAAGCAGTCAACATCAATCATGATGAGCGCCAATGAACTTGCCTCTCGCACCGCGCGGCTGAATTCTTTGTCCAGCGCGAGGTCAAAATGACGACGATTTGCGAGTCCCGTGAGACCGTCTTGCAATGCGAGCCTTTCGAGCGTCTGGTTGAGTGTTTCCAATGCATCCCGTGCTCGCACAAGTTCTGCTTCCGCATTCAGGCGTTGCTTGATTTGGCCGACCAGATGGAATCCCAGCATGCTCAATACGATGAGCAGTATCGCCACGCCGGTGGAGTGCAAATAGGTGTCTGTGAGCCAATCTGCGAGGATTTCATCTTCCGACAACGCCGTGGCGACGAACAAGGGATAGTGCTCCAAGTGTCGAAAGCTATTCAGGCGCCTCACGTTGTCTAGCGCAGAAACGATAAAAATCGTGCCGCTGGCCTTCTTCGCTACGTTGTCGCGAAACAGGGGGATGTTTGCAATATTTTTTCCATTGGTATCGGCCAAAAGCGGCCGGCGGGTCAGCATGATGCCATTGTTTAGCCCAAGCACGATCACGCCGTGCTGGCCAATCTCGAAGCTTTTGTAGAATTTGTTGAAATAATCCATGTTGATGGTGGCCAGCGCAACGCCGGCGAAGCTGCCGTCTGCATGTTCGATCCTGCGCGAAACGGTAATGATCCATGCGCCCGTTGAACGGCTTCGGATCGGCAGTCCAATGTACGGTTTCGGATCGGCGTGGGTGCTGTGATAGATGAAATAATCGCGATCCGAATTGTTAACGTTGGATGGCATGGCCGGTAAGGCGTTAACCAGCCAATTTCCTTTTTCGTCATAGACGAACAAGCCTTGGAGCTGAGGCAATTCTATAACCCTCCGCACCAGCAGTTCATGCATGCGCCGCAGGGCCTCGGGACCGGTACCGTCCGTTTGTACCCGTTCAACCAGGCCCACCAGCGTGGTGTCGGCTGCTTTAATCGTGTCGTCGGCGTGCTGTGCTATGGCTCGCGTCATGTTAGACGTGGAAATTCCCATCTCGCGCAGCTGGGTATTACGGGCGGTCCAGCTTCGCCAGCCGTCAATGAATACCAAGGATAGGCAGACAAGAACGACGAAAATAAAGGCCAACGACGTAATTGGTATCCGTTTTGTCACTAGTTCTGTTTGCCGCGCCAATGTGTCTCGAAGACCGTTCATGATTTTATGGAGGAGCTGATGACAAGTTTAAAAATCGGCGTATCTCTCTTCTGTCGCATAACCACGCGCTTGCGGATGCCGGAAAATATTTTCATGTGGAAACTATTATTGATCATAGAGCGCTATAGATCAATGCAATAGTAATTTATTAATTGCTTGGTGCCGCCGCGTTGGCGTGTGCTGTGCCGTCCATTCGCTGCCTTGCCCGCAAGAAAATTTTCCCCATCAGCTGCCGGTTACAGGTGATCGTAACGATTAAATAGGTGTAGAATTGATTCCAAATGGCAACATTTTGTAGGTTATTGTCGAACGTCAAGACTGACGCCAATCATTTGCCGGTGCCAATAGAACAGCTATTTCAACTCGGCATTCCCTCTTTTAGGAGGTGTTATGGACTCAATTCCATTCGAAAAAGTCTCGGTCTCGGAAGCAAAAGCCGTACTTGATGCAGAGCAGCGCAGGAAGCAAGAAAAGAATTGGGACCAATTGCGCCGCTTGCATGAGCCTGCCGATTTGAAATTGCAGGAACGGACATACAATTGGTTACTGTCGCTGCCTACGGAAATCTGGCCTTTATGGCTCATCAAACATTATCCGCGTATCGCCAATCAATTTGCCGCAGTTTGGCCGCGGCATGCCGCCAGTGAAAAACTGTTTGCTGAACTCTTGCTGGATCAACGAGGCACCCGCAAAGGTTTTCCTGCAGATGTCTCCAGGGAAATCATGGCTTTGAAGCTCTATTACGACACACAAAAAGTTCCAGCTGCCAAGCAGTCGAGCCCGCTGGAAAAGGCAAACGACGCTTGATTACGCCGAATCATCCGCCTCCTTGGAAGGGATTGATCTGGCAGGCCTGCCATTATTCGTCTTAGAGCATTCTTACTTGCTCCCAGTCGGTCAGGCCTTGAAATATCTTATCGATCCCGTCCTGTTTCAAGGTACGCATGCCTTCCCCAATGGCGGTTTGCAATATTTCCGGGACATTCGCTTTGGCATGGATTTTTTTCTTGATGGCGGGAGAGTTGACCAGTAATTCGTGTACGCCCAATCTGCCTTTATAACCGCTCTTGTCACATTTTTCGCATCCCACGGCCTTGTATAACTTGAGAGCAGTACCGTCGTGGCCATATTGTTTTTGCCATTGCGCTACCACGTCGTCTTCCCGGAGTCCGGTTTCCAGGCAATATTCGTAAGCAAGCATCTTGATTTGCTCGGCGGTGGCGGAATAAGGCTGGCGGCAGCTTGTACACAATTTACGCGTGAGCCGTTGACCGACTACGCCTAACAGCGCATCTGCAAAATTAAACGGATCCAGGCCGAGATCCAATAACCTGACGACGCTTTCGACTGCACTGTTGGTATGCAAGGTAGAAAATACCAGGTGCCCGGTCAGTGACGCTTCAATGACGGTCCGGGCCGTTTCCGGGTCCCTTGTTTCTCCTACCATGATGACATCGGGATCGGCTCGCAAAAAGCTCCGCAATACAGCGGCGAATGTCAGGTCGATTTTTGCGTGAACCTGCACTTGCCGCAGGCCTTTCTGGGTAATTTCTATAGGGTCCTCGACCGTCCATATTTTTCGTTCGCTGGTATTGATATAACTGAGCAAGGAATGCAAAGTCGTCGTTTTACCTGACCCGGTGGGGCCGCAGACGAATAGCAGGCCATGAGGTTTCAGGGCAAGTTTCTTGAGTCCTTCCAGCACCGCGGTAGACAGGCCTAGTGCGTCCAGGGATAAGGCCTTTGGCGCTGCGAGTATGCGCATCACGATATCTTCCAGGCCTTCCGTAGTCGGCATGGTGACGACTCGCAATTCAATTTTCGCAGGACCAAACTGCTCAAAATTCAGTTTCCCGTCTTGTGAGCGGCGCTTCTCGGAAATGTCGAGGCGGCTCATGATCTTAAGGCGGGAAACCAAGGCATTACGGTAGTTGGCCGGAATGTTCGAATAATCGACCATGATGCCGTCCTTGCGAAAGCGGACCCGGGTGGGCTCATTGCCTTTCATGACTTCGATATGGATGTCGGAGGCGCCTTGTTCGAATGCATCGAGGATGATCTTGTTGACCAGGCGAACCGTGGCGTTGTCGGATTCGGTAATGACCTCACTGCCAACCTGGCTTGGTTCGGCGCTGCCGCCATCATCCATTTTAGAAACAAACTCTGCGATATCCTGACGTTCCCCCTGCCGGCCATAAAATTTTGAAATGACCTCGGCCAGGTCAGTCTCCGACGCCATGACGGGATCAATCGTCAGCTTGGCGAAAAATGATAATGCCTTCAACGCTTCCGACGACAGCGGATCTTCCATTGCCACCACCATGCGTGACTGGGTTCGGTATAGCGGCATCACAATGTATTTTCGCGCCAGGTCGGCAGGCACTACCTTGGTTAAATTCAGGTCAAACTGGAACTGGGGCAGGGTAACGAAGGGGATGCCGAGTTTTTTCGCCAATATTCTTTTAATGCTTTCCTTGGTGACAAAGCCCATGCCGACAAGAATTTCGCCCAGGTGCAGCTTTCTGTCTTCATTCTGCTTCTTGAGCGCTTGTGCCAGCTGTTCAACGGTGATCAAATTCTCTTGAACCAATGCTTCCCCAAGCTTCAGGTGAGGCATCGATCTTTGTTTTTGCAACGCCTTTTCCACTTCCACTTCTGAGACCAGGCTTTCCAGCTGCAGATATTCTCCCAGCTTGGATTCCCGCAGCTGGCTTTGTTTCTTCAAACCCGCATCGACAGCGTCCGCCGACGCCATTCTCGTGTCTATCAGCATCTGGCCAAGCTTGTCGCCAATTTGATAACTGGCAATTGCTTCTGTTGGAATAAACCAGCGCAAAACGTTGTTGCCGACGCCAACAAGAAATAGAAAGATCCCGATTTCACGCGGAACGTAACCTATCGTTTCGGATAGCAAATGTTCCCCGTCCTTGAACAAAATCACGCATTTTTGCCGGATCGGGATGGGTAAATCTCCTTGTGTTTCGACCGTCGACGGCAGTTCCATTTTCTTTAGCTCTATCGGCGACGTTAAGCGGATGCTTTTGAAATTGGCAAAGCCGATACGCAAGTTGCCGCCGGCACGTTCCGGATGAAATTCTATCGACGAGGTTTGCAGGTCAAAACCCAGCAGATTTCCGACTTTCCGGTTGCCGTCGTTCATGGTAACGATGCATGGCGCCTTGCCATCATCCGCAGCCGGGGTTGCAGAGATTGATTCGAAGTGTGGCGGCAGCGGCCAGCCGAAATCGGTATCCATAGACTTCTCCGTTTTGATTCAAAAACTGTCGCATTCCAAGAAAAATTATCGTTTGGCGCAGCGCGCAGCGCGCAGCGCGTAGCGCGTAGCGAATGGCGATTCCTTATTTCAAAGCGGGTGCGATGACAGGCTTGATTTCCTGTTTCGGATTTTTACCCCTTGTGCGTGCTTCGTAGCGACGAAACGACTCCCTGACATGCTGCCGCAGCAATCGGTCATCCCACGGCTTTGTCAGGAATTTATAAACGGCTGTCTCGTTAATTTCACCGGTCGCCAGTTGTATTTCGGAATAGCCGGAAAGCATGATGCGGACTATATGCGGATAGAGTCCCCTGACCCGGCTTAAGGGATCGATTCCGGGTATTTCGGGTTTGCCCAAGTCGGATACAATGACGCCGACAGGATAGATCGCTAGCATTTCCAGCGCTTCAAGCGGACTGTTTGTGCTGAAAATCTGATAGCCGTCCGGTAGAAAAAGACGATTGAGGGAAGCCTGTATTTCCTCATCGTTACAGACAAGCAGCAGGGTGCGCTTGAGTTGCTCGCTGCGTTGATTGTCATCAAGGAGATGTGTTCCTGCGCTAAGCAACGCATCCATTTCTTCTATCGGCAATGGGCGGCTGAAATAATACCCTTGCATGGTGTCGCATCGGTTGCTGCTTAAAAATCCCAATTGGCCTTCTGTCTCTACTCCCTCGGCAACTGTCGTCATATGCAGGGACTCGGCCATGGCAATGATGGATTTGGTGAGCGAGGCGCCGTCGACGCTGTTGGTCACGTCGGTAATGAACGACTTATCGATCTTCACTACATCGAAGGGGAATTCCTTGAGATAGGAGAGGCTCGAATATCCGGTGCCGAAATCGTCCAGCGTTAACACCACGCCTATCTCTTTGAGCTGACGCAGTGTTTTTACCGCGGTCTGTCGATCCCGCATGAGTACGCTTTCCGTCAGTTCCAGTTCCAGATATTCAGCGGCGAGGCCGCTGTCAAGCAGAGCGCTACGTACGAGTTCGACAATATTCTGTTGTCGGAATTGCCGCGCTGATACGTTGACTGCCATGCTCAGCTCAAGATGTCCTGCAACTTGCCAGGCCTTTGCCTGGACGCAAGCCGTTCTCAATACCCACTCGCCCAGCGGCACGATCAATCCCGTCTCTTCCGCCAAGGGAATAAAGCTGTCCGGGGGGATCAAGCCGACTCCCGGGCGACGCCAGCGCAGCAGCGCTTCGACGCCATTGACTTGTCCACTTTTAAGATCGACCTTGGGTTGGTAGAAGAGCTCGAATTCATGCCGTACGACAGCCTGGCGCAGCGCATTTTCGAGCTCTGCCTGTTCCTCTACCTGAACCCCCATTTCACGGGTATAGAGCTGGAAGCAATTCCGGCCTTTTTCTTTCGCACTGTATAACGCGGCATCTGCCGTTTTAAGCAATGTTTCGCTATTGCCGCCATCTTCTGGATAAATACTCACCCCGATGCTGGTCGTGACATGCAGCGCATGGTCGCCGACCAGGAACGGGGAGGAAAACGCATCTAACACTCTTCGCACTGCGGTATCGGTATCGTTGGGGGCGCTGAAAGCCGGCAGCATGATGACGAATTCATCGCCTCCAATTCGTGCTACGGTATCTTCTTCGCGCGTCGCTGTTCTGAGCCTGGCAGCAACAGCCTTCAACAAATTGTCGCCTGCGGGGTGGCCGAAATTGTCGTTGATAAATTTAAATCGATCCAAATCGAGAAACATCACAGCCATGTGCTGGCCGGCACGGTTCGCATGGGCGATTGACTGCGTAATGCGATCGCTCAGCAAGTTGCGGTTGGGCAGGTCTGTAAGCGCATCATGGTTGGCCAGGTATTCGATCCGCGCCTCGTGCATCTTACGTTCAGTGATGTCTTGCAAAGTGCCTCGGAGTGTCAGGATCCGGCCTTGCTCGCGCAACGCTTCCGCCTGTTGGAGCACGATCCTCTCGTCTCCGTTGGGGCGTGTAATGCGGTGCTCCAGGCTATAGCTGATGCCTTCAGTGCGTAAATTCATGAAGGAATAAATCAGCTTGGGCTGCTCATCGTTGGGCGCCAGTTGCAGCAGCGATTCAAACCGTGGCGGACTATTACTCTCGTCGAGTCCCAGGATCCTGTAGACTTCCGGGGACCAGTAACCGTCGGCGCTTTCCGGGCTATATTCCCAGTTTCCCACATGGGCCAATCCCTGGGCATACGTCAGGCTCGCCTCGCTGCGTGCCAGGTCTTCCAGGGCTTCGCTGGCCCGTAACAGATATCGGACTCGATGCGGCAGCAATTTCCAGCGCATGGGCTTGGAGAGAAAATCGGTAGCCCCAGCCTCAAATGCCTGCGTAATCGACTCGTCATCGTCGTTTCCGGTAAGGACGACAATCGGTATGCGCTTGCCGTCAAGCAGTCCACGTATGTGCTTGCAGCACGCAAATCCGTCCATTCCGGGCATGCTGACGTCTAATAGAATGATGTCAGGCTGGAGGCGTTGAAACGCCTCGATGCCTTCGATGCCGCTTGCGGCTTCTTCCACCTTGAAACCCTCGGGTTCCAGCGCTTCTACAACAAGCATGCGGGTCATCGCATCGTCGTCAACGATGAGGACCACGGTAACGTCTTTAGTTTCCTTAGTCATGCGGCAACCCTTTCCAGAGCAAGCGCCACAAGGACGCGATCAAGTTCTTCCATTGCACCATCAAATGGAGCGGCGGTTGCCGCCACATCCGCAGAGCGCGCTAGTTGTTCGATTTCACGGCAGTACGCCGCAAGCAGCATGGCGCCGACATTTGCACTAGTCGATTTCAGCGTATGTGCAGCACGCTGCAAAGCATCAGCGTCATTCGCCGCAATGGCGTCACGCATTGCGGAAAGCAAGCGGGGAGCATCGAGGTTGAACATGTCGACAACCCGGGTGAGTACGTCGGGGCGGCCTGGCTTTTGCAGTGCGCGCAAGACTTCCAGCGCCTTGGGATCGATGGTGACGGCTTCCGGCGTGGCTGCCATGGCCGGAGCCGCGTCGGCGGCAGGAGCGGAGCTTGGCGCCTTTTTTTCATCTCGAGTCCAGTGCGCGAGTGTCTTTAATAATATGTCGCGGCGAAACGGCTTCGAAATATAGTCGTCCATGCCCGCTTCAAGGCAGCGTTCCCTATCGCCGCCAATGGCATTTGCAGTCAGTGCAATAACGGGAATGCGATGGCCGCCGGTTTCGTTTTCTCGCCGGCGTAGCTCGCGGGTCGCTTCGAAGCCGTCCATTTCCGGCATTTGGCAATCCATCAATATGACATCAAAATCGCTGCTCGCAAGCATGGATAGCACTACGCGGCCGTTCTCGGCTGCGGTGACCTGGTATCCGGTATCTTCAAGCATTGCTGTGGCGATTTCCTGGTTGATGGCATTGTCCTCAGCCAAAAGCACGCGAACCGTCATCCCGGGGAGCAGATTGGTTGCCGGAGCTGATGCAGGATCGATCGTCTTTATCATGGGCTGTGCGGTAGTTGGGCTGCCGGCTCCTGTTGCGGTGATGATGCAGTTGTAGAGATCGGTTCCACGTACCGGCTTGTTAAAGCAGTGTTCGATGCCCAGCTTGCGGGCAAGATTGATGTCGTCGACGGTGTCGAACGAAGTAAGCATGACAATCTTCGGCTGAAAAAGAGAAATATCGGCTTTGATCGCGTGTACCAGGGCAATGCCGTCCATGACAGGCATGCGAACGTCGATGATCGCTACGTCAAAATGCTTGCCGCCGGCCGCCGCGGCGCGCAGCTGATCCATAGCCTCTGCGCCGCTCGATGCGCTCACGGCATCCATATTCCATTCGCCCGCATGCTCCAGGAGGATACTGCGGTCGGTCGCATTGTCATCGACAATCAGCATCCTCAATCCGGCCAGGGATGTTCGTACGGCAGGAGCATGGGACGATATTTCGTCGGCCAGCCGCTCCAGCAGCAAGGTAACCGAAAAAATGGATCCCTGGCCTGGCGAACTTTTCAATTCGATTGTTCCCCCCATCATTTCGACGAGCTGCTTGGTGATGACAAGACCTAGTCCGGTGCCGCCATACTTCCGTGAAGTTGAACTATCCGCTTGCTGGAAGGGCTGAAAAAGATTCGCGGCCACCTCCGGTGCGATGCCTATGCCAGTATCCGAGATCGAAAAACAGACTCGGTCGCGATCGTCGCAGCGCACATCGACTACAATTTCTCCACGATCAGTGAACTTGATGGCATTGTTGATCAGATTCGTGATGATTTGGCGCACCCGGACCGAGTCGCCTCGCACATTTTGCGGCAGGTCCTCTGCCATAAGAAGGATGAGATCAAGGCCCTTGCGTTGAGCGCTATGAGCAAGCAGGACAACGACATCGTCGATCGTCTGTCTCAAGTTGAATCCGATTTTCTCCAATGTCAGCTTGCCTGCTTCGATTTTTGAAAAATCGAGAATGTCGTCGATAACTGTCAGAAGCGACTCGCCAGAGCGGTAAACCGAGTCGACGAAGCGTCGCTGCTTGGCATCCAGCCTGGTACGCAACAATAATTCAGTCATGCCCAGCACGCCGTTCATGGGAGTGCGGATTTCGTGGCTCATCTTGGCCAAAAACTCGGACTTCGCCTGGTTGCCGGCCTTTGCTTCCGCTGTCGCGTGCTTGAGCTGCGCGTCACGCCGCTCGATATTCTCGAGCATGCTGTTAAAACCGTTGATCAGTATTCCTATTTCGCCCGTGCCGTGCCCAGGCACCCGCAACGAAAGATCCTTCCCGCCTCGTATGCGTTCGATGGTGGCGGACAGGCTGGAAAGCGGGTGCGCGATCGATGTTCCGATCTTGGTATTGACAGCGATACCAGCGAAAGCCAGTAATAATGTTGCGATCACAATCACGACAAACGATCTATTTACCGAACTCTGCAAATTCGATACGACGCCTTGCTGTTGCTTGCCGATTTTTTCCACTTGCAAGTCGCTGTAAGCCAGTTTTTTCATCGAGACGGCATTGACCTGTCCGACGATTTCGCGTAACGCGGCGTCGCTTGCAAGCACACGCATCTTTGCCGTGATGATTCTTTCAGAGCCTTCATTGAGTATCTGGATAAGCCGGTTGATGGCATTTTCCTCTGCAATGTATTCGTTCTGCTGCGTGCCCAACAGCTCCTTCCTGAACAAAGAATCGCTCTCTTTCAATTCTTTTGCCTGGATCCTTGCAGCGGTCACGCTGGTTTTTAATTCAGGCTCCGATTCGCTCAGGATCACTCCCCCGATTGCGCTATTCAACTCGTTGACATCAATGGTGATGGCATTTCCAGCGTCTTTCACACGCGTCGCCTTTTGCAAGAATGCAACGGCTTCTTCAAGTTTGTGGCGGTCGCGGACCAGTTGCATTTCAATCGGATCGATAGCCTCGGATACTTTCGCGTCAATGGATTCAAATGCCTGAATGATGTTTGCTTTTTCCGAAAAATAGTCGGCCTCTGAGGCGGCGTTCGACAGGGCGTTGGAGCGCAACGCGATCAATCCGCCTTTATTGTTGAGAACACGTTCAGTCAATGCCGAAATGGCGTCGCCTATTTCCTTCATTTTTGTCGTGCCGTCCTGCGCGTAAGCAAGCCCTTTAATCGCATTTTCCGCAGCTTTCATGCGTTCTTTCAAGGGAGTGAGCCGATAGCGATTCTTTACCGTTTCAATCTCATCGATGATGATGATCATGTCTTTCACGCGCATTCTGATGCCGGAGAATTCTTTGATAATCTTGTTCGACGAAAGACTTGCCTGCTGCGCCGCCGCGACCACTGTTTCGGCCTGGGTATTCAGCGTGCCGATACTGGTCTTGATGGTGCTTATCGAGCGCTCTATGTTCTTTAGCGTCTCTTTGATGTTGTGAGCCTCGTCCTTGAATATTTCGGTATCCCGCAGGCGGTCGCCGACCGCAAGATTCATCTTTCCCTGCATCGCCTCATATAATGCAGGATCGATGTCAATCCCTTGCCGATCCATTTCTTGGATATTGCTCGTAAGAGTTCTGATCGACTTGATATTGCTAGCGATTGCCGATGACGACTGTTCTTGCTGTTGACGATCTGTCGACATGCCGAGCTTGAAAAAATTGTCTGACGTTCTTTCGATGGTGCGTTGCAGTTCGCCTGTTTTCAATTGCAGGGGCAGCGATTCCTTGGTAAGCCTGTACACGCTCGAAGAAACGCCATTCAGGGCGATGAGGCTAGCCGCCGCGATCGCGATCACTCCTAGCAGCAGCAATCCTGTACTCGCAAACAGCTTTGTTCTGATTTTCACCAAGGCCTCACTTTTGCAACGCGCGGTTCGTTCTTTTCAAGTCGGCTGTCTTGTGTGCTACTTTGGAATTGTGTCGATCGAGGTTATTTTCCCTTGCGATATTCTGGTCAAGAATACCGAATTGGATGCTTGATGATTATCCTGGCCGAGATTGAACTGCAGGCCGCCGATATCCAACCCCTTGATCGATTCGAAGGCGCGGATCAGTCCCGGCCGTGTCAACGCCGGCCCGGTCCTGTCCAAGGCGATGACCATGGCCTTGGCGCTGATACACCCTTCGAAATTGACAAATCCGAGTTTTTCTCCCGGAGCATATTTATTGATGAGTGCCGCGCATTCCCTGGCGAGCGGCAAATCATGATTTTGCGGGAATGGGACCACCTGCGATATGACGACTCCATCGCCGTCGGCGCCGACCAGCCTGACCAGATTGTCGGTGCCGACGAACGACACGGTCGCTAAACTGGCTTTCAACCCTTCGGTTCTCGCATTTTTGATGAATGTCGACAGCGGCGTATAGGGTCCGACCATGATCACGACGTCGGGCTTGCTCTCTATTAATGTGGCAAGCCCAGCCTGGATTGCAGTCGTCCCGCGCTGGAAAGTCGCCTTGGCCACGACATCAATGCCGCGCCGCTTTAATGCCGTCTCGGTTCCGGCCAGGACCGACAGGCCGAATCCATCGTCTTGGTAAAACACTGCAAAACGTTTGGCGCCTCTGTCCTTGATGAAATGATCAACCAGGATTTCCGTCTCGTCGCCATAGCTGGCGCGAAGATTGATCACTTCCGGAATGACTGGCCTGCGCAACAGCATCGCCCCGCTGAAGATGCCAACAAGAGGTATCTTGGTGTCCTTGATGATAGGCAGAACGGCGTTGGCGGTTGGCGTGCCGACATAGCCGAACAGAGAAAAAACATTTTCCTGGTCGATCATTTTCAATGTTGCATCGATTGCCTTGTCGGGATCGTAGGCATCGTCATCCACCAGTAAATTTATCCGTCGCCCGTGAATCCCGCCGTTGGTGTTGACGTCGTTGAAAACCGCCATGGCGCCAATCCGCATGCCTTGGCCCAGTCCGGCGGCCGCCCCGGATTGCGCATTAACCATGCCCAAGCGGATTTCAGTATCGGAAATTCCCGGATCCGCAGCGAATGACGGGCCCGCAAGCATCGTGCTGAACATGAAAAAGATAAGCGATTGCCTTACCACCAGTTACCTCCTAAATCCGTTGTCAGTTCTGTAAATATGGAGGAGAAGATTGACATCAGGCTGTCCGTGCGGCCATGGCAATAGTTGCCTTTTGTCTATAGCTGGCCAGAAAGATAACAAGGCAGTTCATGATCGACATATAGCCCCCCACACACATATGGCATGGCAATGACCGTGGCCGATTTTTCCCTGGTGAATAGCAGGTTGCGTCCGACGGCTGGGCAGTTCAATAGCCATTAACCGCTTTTTTAACATTAATGCATTAGATGTCACAAAAACAGCTGTCAATATTGATAGGTGGCAATCTATTAATAAGGTGGCAATATTGGCATCAAGCGATCAAGACCTGACCAGCATTTCCCGCCTGTGGTTTTTTGCATATTTATCTTCGGCTGCTGGCCGCTGGATGCCGGCGATGCATGTCTTCCTGGTCTGGATCGTTGTTGAAGCGCGTCGATCGGATTCTTTGCTTTGTGATTTGTTAAGACAAGACTACACTTAATTTCCATGTGGGAATATTTTTTCTTGCCCATTGGCCCTGTGAGGATGAACGGTGCGCATTGACGTGCCGCAGCAATCTTCCTGCCATCAGGAGAGGGATTTGGTATGGGTGCTGATAATTTTCCGGTATATGACGATATGCCGAGGAAGAATTGGGAGCGGCCTTCCGAGCCACCCATGGTAGTAGCCGACCTGCTGGTGGCCTATCTGGACCAGATGGAAATCGAATGCGTCTTCGGGGTTCCAGGCGGCGCCATCGAGCCTTTTTTCGACGCCCTTGCCAGAAGCAGCCGCAGGGGAGGAGTGCGCCATGTCCTGGCGCGGCACGAAGCGGGAGCTGCCTACATGGCCGACGGTTATGCCCGTGAAACCGGCAAAATCGGCGTCTGCTGCGCTACCTCCGGCCCCGGCTCCACCAATTTGATCACCGGGGTGGCCTGCGCCTACGATAACAATATTCCCTTGCTGGTGATTACAGCGCAGCCAGCCCTGCCTACTTTCGGCAAGCATCCGCTGCAAGAGTCGACTTGCACCGGCGTCGATACGCTGGGCATGCTGCAGCACTGCACACACTACAATTCTCTGGTGTCCCATCCGCAGCAGTTCGAAAACAAGCTCATGACCGCTCTGCAGCGCGCCATCCGCACGCCGGTCGGGCCCGTGCACTTAAGCATACCCATCGATGTGTTTCGCAGCCCGAATACGCAGTTGGCTCCCTCTTACGATTTACAAGCGCTGTTGCAGCCGTCGTCGTCGGTTGACGACGAAGCGCTGGCAACGCTGCTCCTGATGCTGTCCAGGGCCGAAAATATCGTTTTGCTAATTGGCGTGGGTTGCGGCGAAGCTATCGGCTCGATACTCCAGTTCGCCGACCTGAGCGGTGCCGCCGTGATTACCACGCCAGACGGCAAGGGCCTGGTAAGCCCGCGACATCCGCTTTTTCGCGGCGTATTCGGTTTTGCCGGCCACGCCTCCGCCGAGACGGCGATACGAGACAAGTCGGTCGACCTGATCATGGCGATCGGCACCGGGATGGGGGAGTGGAGCAGCGGCGGCTGGAGCGACGGTTTGCTCAATTCCCGGCTGGTGCACATCGACGATACCGAGGAGCATCTCAGCCAGACCCCGATGGCGCGCTTCCACATGCGGGGACGGATCCTGTCAATTTTCAATCGGCTGGTCAAGCATATGCAGGACGTTCGCCGTTCCGGCAATTTCGAGTATGAACAGAGGCGCTTCGTCCGCAAGCAGCATAGCAGCCAATGGGAGCCGGAGACCATGCTGATTGCTCCCAAAAAATACGAGAGCAGCGTCATGCCGATTCTGCCGCAACGGCTGATGCGCGAATTAAGCCGGCTGTTTCCGCCGACCACGCGTTTCCTTGCCGATACCGGCAATAGCGCCGCCTGGGCGATTCATTATTTGCAACCCCGGGACAGGCGCATATCCGAAAGACGCCAAGGCGGGGGAGGGAGCGCCCGCGCGCCGGGACGACGCAAAACCTACGGCGGCTGGCTGCGCGTCATCATGAATTTTGCACCGATGGGCTGGGCTATCGGCGGGGCCATCGGCACCGCCATCGGCAATCCAAAAATGCCTGTGGTATGCATTACCGGAGACGGTAGTTTCTTGATGAACGGCCAGGAAATATCGGTCGCTGTCGCCGAAAAGCTGTCCGTGATTTTTGTTGTCCTCAACGACCAGGCCTTGGGAATGGTCAAGCATGGCCAGCGGCTGGCAGAAGCCGAGCATATCGGCTGCGATTTGCCGCCTACCGATTTCGCTGCCCTGGCGCGGGCCATGGGAGCCGCAGGGCATACCATTCATGCGCCTGAAGATCTGGCCAAGCTGGATATCGCTGCGATGTGCGCGCGACCGGGGCCGACGCTGCTGGACGTGCTGATAGACCGCGACGAGGTGCCTCCAATAAATCTTCGCATGCGGGTTCTGGCCGGAACTTTATAAGGAATAGACATGGGCAAACTGGACGGTAAGACGGTACTCATCACAGGTGGTTCCAGCGGCATCGGTTTGGCAAGCGCCAAGCTTTTCCTTGAGCACGGCGCCCGCCTGGCGATTACCGGGCGTGATCCGGATGGCTTGGCGCGCGTCCGGGAGGAGCTGGGCAGCGACGTCCTGACGATCCGCAGCGATACGGCGAATCTCGCCGAAATCGCATCCTTGATGCAGCAGGTAGAGCGCCGCTTCACGCGTCTGGACGTATTGTTCGTCAATGCCGCCATCGCCACGGCGGCGCCAGTGGAATTGATCTCTGAAACACAGTTTGACGACATCATGGGAATCAACTTCAAGGGAGCGTTTTTCACCATCCAGAAAGCGTTGCCGTTGTTTAGCGGGGCGGCGTCCATCATTGTCACCACCTCTATCGCCAACCAGTTGGGATCGCCGAATTTCAGCGTCTACGGCGCCAGCAAAGCCGCATTGCGCTCCTTGGTGCAGTCGCTGGCGCTGGAGCTGATCAGTCGCGGGATCAGGATCAATGCGATCAGTCCTGGGCCCATCGCCACACCGATCTTCGACCGCTTCGGCCTGCCGCCCGCCGTAGCCGACGGCATAAAAACCGAGATTGCGCAAAAGTCGCCGAGCAAACGTTTCGGCCTTCCTTCAGAGGTAGCCAAGGTTGCCCTGTTCCTGGCGTCGGACGACGCTGCTTACGTGGTCGGCGAGGAAATCGTTGTCGATGGCGGCATGAGCCTGCTTTAGCCGTTTCTTTCGAATAAGGAACCAGATGAACGATAAAGAAAGCCCGCACAGCATCCGCAGCAGCGTCTGGCAAGAAGACGCTGAAGCGGACAACCCTTTTGCTGCCGCAGCCTGCTATTGCCGAGGTTACGATGTCTATGGCGATTTGCTCGGCAAGATCGGCTACATCGAATACCTGTATCTCCTGTTCAAGGGCGAACGCCCGCAACCGGCCGTGGCCGCGGTCTTGGAGACATTAGCCGTAGCCTTGGCCAACCCCGGCCCGCGCGATCCTTCTGTACATGCGGCGATGGCGGCCGGCGTCGGCGGCTCGACCGCTGCCTCGGTGCTCATGGCGGCGCTGGCTGTCGGCGCCGGTTCGCACGGCGGGGCGCGAGAAATCTTCCTGGCAGTGGAGGCATGGAAGAAGAATGGGAGCGAACTCGCAAACTGGCGCTCCGCTCTTGCCAGCCCGGCCGCACCGACCCGCCTGCAAGTATGGCCTGAGCCAGGCCACCCTCCAGGGTTCGATCCCTACGGCAAGAGTTGCGCAAATCCGGTACGCCAGACCCTCTCGCAATTGGCCGCGATGATGCCCGCAGGCCACCTGGCGTGGCTGTCGCAAGAAAGAGAGGCGTTGGAATCGATGGCCGGCCACCCGTTGGCGATGACCGGCGTGGCCGCCGCGGCGCTTGCCGATATCGATTTTTCTGCCAGCGAAGGTGAGATGCTGGCCTTGCTGCTGCGGTTGCCGGGCGCAGCCATCCATGCTTTGGAACAAGGCAGGCAGGGTTTTCGCCAGTTTCCATTCTTTGAACTGGATCTGGAAAACGATCCCGGCCCGGCCTTCGCCAAGGAGCAAGCATGAGGAACATCTTGCTGGACTATGAAGGTCCCCTGCGCACCGCGATGGGCGCATGTTTCCCGGGGGAGCGAGCGGTATTTCGCGGACACGATCTGCATGCCGATCTGAAGGACATGGATTGGATCGCACTATATGCCTTCGGCATCACCGGGCGTCGCTACTCGCCTGAGCAGATAACCATCCTGCATGCGCTCTGGACTTATACCAGTTACCCGGACCCCCGATTGTGGAACAACCGCGTTGCCGCCCTGGCAGGTAGCGCCCGCAGTACCGGCGCGCTCGGCATTGCCGCCGCGATCGCGGTTTCGGAAGCCAGCATTTATGGGTGGCAGCCGGAATTCGCTGCGGCAGATTTCCTGGTCCGCGCTCATGACCGCATCAATGCCGGGGAGTCGCTGGAAGCAGTTCTGCAGCAGGAGCTGCTGCAGCATCGACGCATCCTGGGATACGGCCGCCCGGTGGCGACATTGCAGGTGGATGAACGTATTCCGGCGATTCTCGCGCGCATGGAAAGCGAAAAAATGGCGCAGGGTCCGTATCTGCGATTGGCTTTTGATATTGAGCGGGAGCTGTCTCGAATGGGGCGCCGGTTACCGATTAACTACGCAGCTGTAGTGGTGGCCATCCCCTTGGATCTGGGCTTTTCTCCGCGCGAATGTTATTTATTCCTGCTTCCCTCGTTCATGGCGGGCATGCCTCCTTGTTATCTGGAGGCCAGCGAACGTCCGGCAGGAGCGACATTTCCGTTGCGCTGCTCACAGCTGCGTTACGAAGGACCCGGGCGACGGCTCTGGCGGGAGGAATAAGGCAGCAAGAATAAGGCAGCAAGAATAAGGCAGCTGATGCGAGAGGATGAAGGGCAGTGGCTCGGCATCCTGTGATACCTGGGTTCGATCGAATGGGGCAGCAATGAAAAACCGTTGGCAAACTCAAATTCCGTGTGCCGCCATCCTGTTCCTGGGCGCCGCTTCGGCCGCAGCGCAGCAAAATGCCGATGAAGACGATTTGGTGCTTTCCTACGGGAATAAAGCGTTCGTCAGCATCGCCACCGGCAGCCAGCAAGATATTTCCCGGGCGCCGGCGGTAGCCTCGGTGATAACCGCCCAGGACATCCAGGCCATGGGAGCGACCAGCATGAACCAGGCGCTGGAAAGCGTGCCAGGTTTGCACGTGTCTTACTCGGGCCTTTACAACGATCCCATCTATTCGTTCCGCGGCATCACCACGCAATACAATCCGCAGGCATTGATGCTGGTGAACGGTATCCCCGTCAACGATGCTTTTCTCGGTAATCGTGACTTTGCCTGGGGCGGTGTACCGATCCAGAACATAGCCCGTATCGAGGTTATCCGTGGCCCTGGATCGGCGCTGTACGGCGCGAACGCATTCGCCGGCGTCATCAATATCATTACCAAGACCGCGGCTGATATCAACGGCACCGCGTATGGCGCACGGGCGGGATCGTTCGATACGCACGAAGCCTGGTTCCAGCATGGCGGCAAGATGGGGCCGCTGGATGTGGCGTTCTATCTTGGAGCGGGCCACACCAGCGGCGCGAATAAAACGATAGACGCCGATGCGCAAACCAGCCTGGACAAAATTTTCGGAACGCAGGCCTCGCTAGCCCCTGGGCACGAGCAACTGATGCGCAACAGCCTGGACATGCAGGTCGATGTCGCCTATGACCTTTGGCGTCTGCGCGCCGGCTATCAGAACCAGGAAACCGGCACCGGCGTCGGCCTGGCCAACAGCCTCGATCCCGGTGCGCGAGTGCGGGCGCAGCGCTGGAATGCCGACCTGACCTATTCCAATCCCAATTTTTTCCGCAATTGGGATGTCACGGCGCAGGCGTCGGTGAAAAATATCAACGAACTGCCGGCGTCGCCGCCGACGGTGCTGTTCCCGCCGGGAGCTTTCGCGGGATCTTTTCCTGATGGCGTGATAGGCAATCCCGGCCACGCCGAACGAGACAGTCAATTCAGCCTGTCGGGGTTTTATACCGGGTTTGACAAGCATCGGATCCGGCTCGGCGCCGGCTATCGGATTGAAAACCTGTATCAGACCAGCGAGAGCAAGAACTTCAAGATCGTGGCGGTTCCCGGGGTCGGGGTCGAGTTCGTTCCGCTAACGAGCGTCATTGATGTAAGCGGCACCAGCGATGTATACCTGACCCCGCACAAACGTACGATCAGCTATGCGTTTGTGCAGGACGAATGGACCCTGGCGAAAGACTGGACGCTGACATCGGGGGTGCGGGTGGACCGCTATTCCGATTTCGGCAGCACGGTCAATCCGCGCCTGGCGCTGGTTTGGGATGCTGCCTACAATTTTTCCGTCAAGGCTTTATACGGCAGCGCGTTCCGCGCACCATCCTTCACCGAGCAATACAGCATCAACAATCCGGTCACCATAGGCAATCCCCATCTCGAACCGGAAACCATCAACACACGTGAGCTGGCATTCACGTGGCAGCCTACCCAGACGCTGCAAACAAACTTGAGCCTGTTCTACTACCGTATGCACAACATCATTCAGTTTGTGCCGAATCCTGACCCCTCGACCGGCTCGACCGCGCAAAATGCGGGCGACCAGACCGGCCGCGGCCTGGAACTGGAAGCAACCTGGGACGCCACGCGCAACCTGCGGCTTTCCGGCAGCTATTCCTTGCAGCACTCTACGGACCAGACCACAGGACAGGACGCCGGCCTGGCGCCGCGCCAGCGCTGGTTCGGCCGCGCTGACTGGCGTTTCGCATCATTATGGCAATTTGGCGCCACCGTCAATCGCGTAGTCGACCGCAAGCGGCAACCTGGCGACACCCGCCCCCAGATTCCCGATTACACCACTGTCGATTTGAATTTGCGCAGGGAGAAATTGATCGGCAACTGGAGCGTCAGCGCGATGGTGCTGAACGTGTTCAATCGAGATGCCAGGGAGCCCAGTTTCGCCCCAGGCAATATTCCTTTCGATTTCCCACTGCCAGGCCGTACTTTCTATGTACAGTTCCAGCACAAACTGTGAATCATCCGTGCTGATTCAACTGCCCAGGGTCTCCTGTGCGGTTGTATTGCGGATCGAAGCGAGCTTGCTTCTTTTGCTGGCGTGTACATTCGGCTACGCTGCCCAGGGGGGCGTCTACCAGGAGCCTGGCCGGCGCGCCGGCGCCAGCCACTTGCCGGACTGGTACGAAAATACGGCGGGGATGCGCGCTGCGCGCAGCCAATTCCAGCCGCTGATCATCGCCGCCATGGCCGCGCTGGACGCGCCAAGACGACAGGAGATCATGGATGGCAAAGGTGCGATCGCTGTCATTTATCCAGACATTGGCGAACCCTATCGCAGCATCTTTTCCAAGATTATCGAAGGCATCCAGGAGCAAGCAAAAGTGCCGATAAACACTTACGCCGTCGGTCCCAACACCAATGCCAGCGACCTTGGCGCGCAATTGGCGCGCGGCGGCGTCAAGGTGGTGATAGCGCTGGGGCGCCAAGGATTGAAGGCTACATCCGGGTTGGCGCCGGAGATAGCGGTAGTGGTTGGCGGTGTGCTGTCGGTACCCGAAAACGAAAGCCGCAACCTGACCGGCATCAGTTTGACGCCGGATCCGGCCCTGCTGTTCGTACTATTGAAACGACTGCTGCCCGGCATAAAAAGGGTGACCGTGATCTACGATCCGCAGCATAACGACTGGCTGATCAAACTGGCGCGTGAGGCAGCCAAGGCGCAAGGCCTGGAACTGGTCGCCCGCGAAGCCCGTGACCTGGCCTCGGCGGCGCACCTCTATGACGCTGCTTTCGCTACCGCTGACAGCCGCCAGGATGCAATCTGGCTGCCTCAGGATGCTACTACGGTAGATGATGAAACCATCTTGCCGCTGGTCCTGAAGGAATCCTGGAGTCGCGGTTTGCCGGTCTTTTCCAGCAGCTTCCTGCATGTCAAAAAGGGTGTCATGTTCGCCTTGTATCCGAACAACCTGGGGCTGGGACGCGACCTGGCAAGTTCCGCCTTGGGCGTACTTTCAGGAGAATCACGCAAGCGTGGCGTGTCGCCGCTGCGCGAGGTGCTGACGGCAGTCAATCTGCGCACTGCCAGTCACGTCGGGTTAAATCTCGATTATCAGCAGCAGCGCAGTTTTGATTTTGTTTTTCCGGAGCCTTAGCGTACGAGCATGTTCATTCAGTACAGGTGCAATTCGCGTGGCCAGCCGGTATGCGATGCCTTTTTTTCCTCATCTTGACGAGCCCATCATGTTGCAATCCTACTTACGCCGCACCGGATTTCGCCGTCAACTGATGGCGATTGTCACTATCTCGATCCTGGGCCTGGCGTTGTTTTCGTCCTTGATGAATTCCTGGCAAACCAATCGCAGCGTGCGGGGTTACCTGATTGAGCAAGGGCTGCATATCGCAGAGAACCTGGCGCGTCAAAGCACCCTGGCCCTGCTTTACCATTCCGCCGACAATGTGCGTGAGGAGGTCGCTACCACGCTTGCGTTTCCTGACGTGCTCCAGGTGGAGATTACCGATACCGCTAACAAAGTTCTGCTGTTTGAAACCAAGGCAGGCAAGGTAGCCGGGCCGATTCAAGGGCCGCAGACTGGCATCGCTCCGACCAAGGCCATGCTGGAGCAGGAAAACGATAAGGAATGGCGTTTCGGCGCGCCGGTCTATCAAGGCCATGCAGCAACGTCGCCGTTCGAGCTGCAGGAAAGCAAGCCGCAGCTCCTTGGGTATGTATATATCGTGCTTGGCAAGGGAACCATGAATCACCTGGTGCTCTCTTTGCTGATGGTCAATCTGGCCATCACGCTTTCCTTCGCTCTTATCTTGCTGGGAATCATGCGCCTTTTGGCGCACAACCTGATCCGCCCCTTGAATGCCTTGTCCGAGCTGATGGGGCGCGCCGAGTCAGGCGAGTCGGGCATGCGCGCAGCGGGCGAGGGGCCGCGCGACATCATAGACATGGCCAAAGCCTTCAATAAAATGATGGCGGTACTGGAAGAGCGCGAGCTCGAATTGAAGCAGTCACGCGACCAGGCATTGCACGCAGCAATGATGAAGGCCCAGTTTGCCGCGACGGTGAGCCATGAAGTGCGTACACCGTTGAGCGGCGTGGTGGGAATGCTGGACATGCTAAGGGAAATGCGGCTCACCAAACCGCAAATGGAATGCGTCGAAGTGGCCTGGAGTTCGGCCCATACGCTGATTGACTTGATCAACGATGTCCTCGATTTCTCCAAGATAGAGGCCAACAAGCTGATATTGGAAGAAATCGATTTCAACTTGCGCAAACTGGTGGAAGAAGTCCTCGATCTGTTCGCCAAGCAGGCCCGGGAAAAAGAACTGGACCTTGGTTATCTACTGGCAGCCGACGTTCCTGATCTGATCAAAGGCGACTCCATGCGCTTGCGGCAGGTTCTCACCAACCTGGTGGGAAACGCCTTGAAATTTACCGGACATGGCGAGGTGGCTGTCCGCATTTCCCGCAGTCAGGACAGCGGCGAACATTTCGGCCTGAGGATAGAAGTAAGCGACACCGGCATCGGCATGGACCATGATGCGGCGCTCCATGTATTCGATTCTTTTGCCCAGGCCGACAGCGCCACCGCTCGCCAATACGGCGGGACCGGCCTCGGCCTGGCGATTTGCAAGCAGCTGGTGGAGCTCATGGGAGGCGGGATCGGGGTGGTCAGTGCGCCGGGCCAAGGCGCTACATTCTGGTTCACGATTGTTTGCCAGCCGGCTGAGAAGCAGGCTGCAGTTGCGCCGGAGCCGGACTTGCAAGGGATGCATGTCCTGATTGCAGCGAAAAGCGAGATCGTACGCAGGTTCCTGCTGCAAAGCCTGGCAAGTCACGGGATGCAATGCCGCATAGCCTACAGTGCCGGGGAAGCGCGGGAAGAACTGGAGCGGGCGGCGAAAACGCCATATGCGCTGATCATCACCGAATGCACGCAGGCAGAAGGCGAGGACGCGGACTTGCTGCGATATATACGCACCGCGCCGGCGCTGGCGACGGCACGTCTGCTGCTGTTGCAGCACTATGGCGCAGCGAAAGACGCACAGTTCAAGGGAGTCGATGCCTATCTGGACAAGCCGTTACGCTTGCAGCGTCTATTGGAGGCGATCCGCCAGCCGCGGCCGGACCGGCAATCAGGCGCCGCCGAAATCCTTGCCGCACAATCGCCCGGCGCACTGCCTGCCAAGGCAAAACAATACCGGGTATTGGTCGTCGATGACAATCGCACCAACCAGGTGGTGGCTACCGGCATGCTTGTCATGAGCGATTGTTTCTGCGAATGCGTCGACAACGGCTGGGCGGCGATCGAGGCCGTTCAGCGCAGCCACTTTGATCTGGTCCTGATGGATTGCAATATGCCTGAGATGGATGGATATGAGGTCACTGCGCGGATCCGCAATATCGAAGGGCCTGGGTTGCGGCACACGCCAATCGTCGCCATGACCGCCAATACCCAGAGCGGCGATGTGGAGAAATGCCTGGCGGCAGGAATGGATGATTACCTGGCAAAGCCGATCACGCTGATCGAGCTACGGCATAAGCTGGAGAAGTGGCTGATTCGCGCTGCCGGCGGCAGGTCAAAGGAATCCGAAACGGCATCGATGGCAGCCAGCCTGAGCGAGACTGAGGCCAGTCCTTTGGATCGGACTGTATTCGATAAGCTGCAGGAGATATTAGGGCCCAGCTTGCAGCAAGCGGTGACGCCCTACCTGGAAGATATGCCGCTTAACCTGGAACAGCTGGAGCAAGCCGTAAGGCAGAAAGACGCGGATGCCATCCGGTCTTTAGCCCATGCCATCAAGGGCAGCAGCGGCAACCTGGGAGCAACCAGCATGACCCAGTTGGCCAAGAAAGTGGAAGAACTGGAGCTGGCCGGGCAGATCGATGAAATCCGTCTTTTGCTGCCGCGGTTGCGTGCGGCGTTCGATGATGTCGCCGCCTTGCTTTACAGCGAGGTCTCAAGTGAAAACTATTTCAGCACAAAACCGACGGAAGGCAGCGCCTTGGTGCTTGTGGTCGATGATGACCGCAGCACCCGCAGCGCCCTGCGCTATACCTTGTTAAGAGACGGTTTCCGGGTGGCGGAGGCGGAAAACGGCGCCCAGGCGCTACGTGTCCTTAAGCGGATAAAACCAGACGTCATATTGATGGACGCCGTGATGCCAGTCATGGACGGATTTGCCGCCTGCGCCCGCATGCAAGAGATTCCCAGCCGCCAGCATATCCCGGTATTGATCATCACCGGCCTGGAAGACAACTTGTCGGTAGAGCGTGCGTTCGCCGCAGGCGCCAGCGACTATATACCGAAGCCGATCCACTTCGCGGTCCTGCCGCAGCGGGTACGCCGCATCGTCGAAGCCAATCGCGCGGAGCGGCGAGTGCGCGACCTGGCCTTCAGCGATTCGTTGACCGGCTTGCCGAACCGGGCCATGTTTTTCGATCAGTTGAAGCGCAGCATCGAGCAGGCGCAGCGGAGCGGGAACGGCGCGGCCGTGCTGTTCCTGGATTTAGATCGGTTCAAGTACGTGAACGACACGCTCGGCCACGATGTCGGCGATCAGTTGCTGATAGCTGTAGCGCGGCGCATCCAGCGCAGCGTACGCATAGTCGATTGCGTGGCCCGATTGGGCGGCGATGAGTTCACCGTCGTACTGGCGGATGTGGCAACTTCGGATACAGCCACGCTCGTTGCCCAGAAAATTTGCCAATCCCTGGCTAAACCCTTCCTGATCAGCGGCCACGGTATCGTCGTTAGCGCCAGCATCGGCATTTCGCTCTATCCTCAGGACGGTGCTGATGTCGGCACCTTGCTGCAGCATGCCGACGCCGCAATGTACCGTGCCAAGAAAGCCAACTCGGGCTTCATGTTTTTCGAAGCTTCCATGGAACACTCAATGTCCGAACACCTGTCCTTGGAAAGCGATTTGCGCGAAGCGTTGAACCGGAAGGAACTGGAGGTGTTTTATCAGCCGCAGATCCGGTGCGACACAGGTCGTATCGTCGGCGTGGAAGCGCTGGTGCGTTGGCATCATCCGACCCGAGGCATGCTGGCGCCCAAGGATTTCATCCCGCTTGCGGAAGAAACCGACCTGATCAATATGATTGGCGCCTGGGTGATGCGTACAGCATGTGTTCAGTTGCAAAGCTGGATCAAATCTGGCATGCCGGCAATGAGAATGGCTGTGAATTTTTCCGTGCGACAGTTAAGGTCCGATTTCACTGACGCTGTGGAACAGCTCCTGGTAGAAACCAGTTTGCCTCCACAGTTGCTGGAGCTGGAGATCACCGAGAGCACCCTCATGGAAAATGCCGAAAATAATTTACAGGCGCTGTATCGGCTGCATACTCTCGGAGTGCGCCTGACCATCGACGATTTCGGTACCGGCTATTCCTCGCTTGCCTACCTTAAGCGCTTTCCTGTTGATGTCGTCAAGATAGACCAGTCCTTCGTGCGTGATGTCCCCCATGACCTGGATGACGTCGCCATCATTAAAAGCATTATTGCGCTGGCGCATAGCTTGCGTCTCGAAGTGGTTGCCGAGGGAGTGGAAAACGAAGCCCAGCTTGCTTTCCTGAGAGGTAATTCATGCGATATGATGCAAGGCTATTACTTTGGAAAACCCATGGCGGCGGAGCAGTTCATGCATTTTTTCATGGAGCAAGACAGCCTTCAGCGGGCATGAACTTTTTGATTTCGAAATAGGCGCCCTAATTAAAAGAGGAGCTTTAGGCGGATAGTTTTTTTTGGATATTTTGCGCGACTTTTGCGCGAGCCTCCTATTTTCTTCCCCGCGCAGCTCTGCTATACTCCTGCGACGGGCAATAGCCAAGCCTTTGATTTATAAGACGTTCCGATTTTATTGCCTGGTTTGGGCCAGGGGTCCGAGGTTTGAATTGTTATGCTTCGACCAAAAAATAAAAAAGAGGCTGTCTTCGGACGGCTCTTTTTATTTTTTGTGCTTGAAGAGCGGCAGGCTCGGCAATGAAGCGATCTCCCGATCGGAATCAAGGCAACAGGCGCATGAATCCGGCCGTAGCTCAACTGGATAGAGCATTCGGCTTCTACCCGAAATGTTGGGGGTTCGATTCCCTCCGGCCGGACCAGTTTTAGCCTGACTTTCAACGCGGCATTCCATTGTCAAAATCCATCTTTGTAAAATTTCGTCTGCGACACGTGTTCGCGGATTTTTCCTGCCTGTTTTCTTCTCTTCAAATTTCCCCTCGATCAGCTTAGGCCCGCGCTTATTGGCTGGGCGGCGCGAGCAACATTATGATGTGTCAATGGCATCCATCCGGTGCCGCACACCGTTGCCTCTCACCGAAGGAGAATTGCATGCCTGCCATAGCCAGCTTATCCAGTAATTTACGTTTTTTCGCATGCTGCAAGATCGTGCTTGGCCGGTTCGCCGGCAGTGCGCTGGTTTGGGCCGCGGCGTTCCTGTGCGCGGCCGGCGCCTTGACGTTTTGCGCGATACCGGCGAACGCGGCCGAATATGTCGACGCCGTGCATTATCCAGGCGATGGGCAGGGCTGGGATGCCTTCCACGACCTGGAGCGGCGGCTGCATCGGGATTTCGACGATATCTGCGGCGATACCATCTGCGAAGGCGAGTTCAGCAATATGCAAGCCTTGCGCTACCGCTGCTCGGTGCGGCAGTCCGACGGCACGATGGGAGAGTGTGTGTGGGTGTTTGCGGGCAGTAACGCTGAAATCGATGCCGCCAACGGCAAGGTCGTGACCGATGCGCGCACTTGGGCCTGCCGCTCGCCGCTGGCGGCGCAGACGCCGGTAGCGTCGTTTTACAGCGCACTGGCGGGCGACAGGCCGCTCCGTGCGCCGTTGCCAGGCTCGAGCATGACGATCTTTGACGGTTTGTTTGATTGCCTGAACTGAACCGGAGAGGAGGGCGCGGCGCCGAATGTGCGATGCCGGCTGAGCCGGCATCGCACTGCCACCAGTGAGGTTTAGCGGCCGCGGCCGCCGGAGCGGCGTGGAGCCGCAGGACGCGGTGCCGCACCATTGCCGCCGCCGTGGCCGCGGGATGGTCCCTGGCCTGGCTTGACGCCAGGCGCGGCGCCTTGTGAGCGTCCACGTCCGCCGCCGCCTCCTGCGCCGCGATTGCCGCCGCCACCGCCGCTACGCAGCTGTATAGGCTGGGCGCGGGCATTTGGATCAGGTTCAAAACCGGCAACCACTTCCTTCGGCAATTCACGCTTGATCAGCTTCTCGATATCCTTCAGCATCTGGTGTTCATCCACGCACACCAGCGATACCGCTTCACCGGTAGCGCCGGCGCGGCCGGTGCGGCCGATCCGGTGGACATAGTCTTCCGGCACGTTAGGCAGGTCGTAGTTGACCACGTGCGGCAGCTGGTCGATATCGATGCCGCGTGCCGCGATGTCGGTTGCTACCAGCACCTGCAGGCTGCCGTCCTTGAATTCGGCCAGCGCGCGGGTGCGTGCCGACTGGCTCTTGTTGCCGTGGATCGCCATGCCGCTGATGCCGTCTTTTTCCAGTTGCTCGACCAGTTTGTTGGCGCCGTGCTTGGTGCGGGTAAACACCAGCACTTGCGACCATTGGTGAGTCTTGATCAAATGCGCCAGCAGCGGATGCTTGCGGTCGCGGTCGACCGGGTGGATCTTTTGCTGGATCACTTCGACCGTCGAGTTGCGGCGCGCCACTTCGATCATGGCCGGCGAGTTCAGCAGGTTGTCGGCGAGGATCTTGATCTCGTCCGAGAAGGTGGCCGAGAACAGCAGGTTCTGGCGTTTCTTCGGCAGCACGGCAAGGATCTTCTTGATGTCGCGGATAAAGCCCATGTCCAGCATGCGGTCGGCTTCGTCCAGGATCAGGATTTCCACGTGGTTCAGGTTGACGGTGCCTTGCTGCATATGGTCCAGCAGGCGGCCCGGGGTGCACACCAGGATATCGACGCCATGCTTGAGCAGCTTGATTTGCGGGTTGATGCCGACGCCGCCGAAAATCACGGCCGAGGTCAGCTTCAGGTATTTGCCGTACAGGCGCACGCTTTCTTCGACCTGGGCGGCCAGTTCGCGGGTCGGTGTCAGCACCAGCGCGCGGATCGGGCGCTGGCTGCCGACCGGGTTGGTGGCCGATGTCGACAAGCGGTGCAGCACCGGCAGCGTAAAGCCGGCGGTCTTGCCGGTGCCGGTCTGGGCGCCGGCTAGCAAATCGCCGCCTGCCAGCACTGCAGGAATGGCCTGGGTCTGGATTGGAGTAGGGGTAGTGTATCCGTGTTCGGTTACGGCACGAACGATGGCTTCGGACAAGCCGAGTTCAGAAAAAGACATGACAACTCAATAGAATAGTATCGGCCTGTCGCCTTCTGCAAGGCGCCAGTCGCAGGCAAACGGATTAGAGGAGATTGGAGTCAGCTGGGCTGGCATTTGCTTTTCAGCCCGATAACATCCTTGACAGCAGTATTTGACTGGAGAATTTGCTGTGTCGCCGCAGAGTATAACAACGGCGCGCTGCAGGCAAGCAATTCCCGCATGTTGTGGGGCCGGGGGTGATAAAAGAGCCGCTGGCGATCCGCCTGGAAATAAAGCGGACCGCACGGTGTGCAACGCGGGTCAGCTGGCTTGCTTCATGGCGGCAGCGGCGCGCTCGCGCACTTCTTCGTCCGAATAGTCGGCGATGTGCGTGCCTACGGTCCAGACGTGGCCGAACGGGTCTTTCAGGGTGCCGGAGCGGTCGCCGTAGAACTGGTCTTGCAGCGGCCGCACCTGCGTGCCGCCGGCAGCGATTGCCCGCGGGAAAACCACATCCACGTCTTCAACATAGAGCATGATGCTGACGCCAGCCCCGCCCAGTGTTTTCGGGCTGCGGATATCCATCTCAGGGAATTCGTCGGCCAGCATGACGTGGGAATCGCCGATCTTGATTTCTGCATGCCCGATTCTGTGGTCAGGCCCGTCCATGCGCATTATTTCCACTGCGTTAAAAGCTTTTTTGTAAAACGCGATTGCGTCGGCCGCGCCGTTGACAATGAGGTAGGGAGTGACGGAAGAATATCCGTCCGGAATTGGTTTGACTGCCATATTGTTCTCCTGCGAGTTGAGAAATGGTCGTTAGGGCTGTCCAATTGCGCTGTTGCGCATGCATTGTAGTCGCCCGGCCACGCAGTTGAAATGACAAAGCAGAGTTTTATGATGCTTCCGAGGCAAGGTTCCTCTTGCCCCGGAAAATTCAGGGGGTTATTTGGCGGCGTACGGCGACAGCAAGCCAACCATCTGCGCAAATACTTTCGGGCTGCCGGCCAGCACGTCGCCCTTGTACAAGTAATCGGATTCGCCGGTGAAATCGCCGACGATGCCGCCCGATTCGCTGATCAGCAGGGAGCCCGCAGCGATGTCCCAAGGCTTCAGGCCTTTTTCAAAGAAACCGTCAAGGCGGCCCGCTGCGACGTAAGCCAGGTCGAGGGCGGCGGCGCCCGGACGGCGCAGGCCGGCGCAGCTTTGCGTCATGATGCGGAACATTTTCATGTATTCATCCATGGCCGGGCCTTCGGTTTCGCGGAAAGGGAAGCCGGTGCCAATCAGGGCGTCGGCGATCTTGTCGCGCTTGCCGACGCGGATCCGCTTGTCGTTCAGGTAGGCGCCGGAACCCTTGGTGGCTGTGAACAAATCGTTGCGAGTCGGGTCGTACACGACTGCCTGGGTAATCTGGCCGCGGTGCTGCAGCGCGATCGAGACGCAGTATTGCGGGAAACCGTGGATGAAATTGGTGGTGCCGTCGAGCGGATCGATGATCCAGACGTTTTCATTATCGTCATGCAGGTTGGCGGAGGCGCCAGATTCCTCGGCCAGGATGGCGTGGTCCGGGTAGGCATTCTTCAGTACATCAATGATCGCCGCTTCCGCAGCCTGGTCGACTTCGGTGACAAAGTCGTTATGCTGCTTTTTGGTGACTTTCAGCAAATCGAGGTCGAAAGAGGCGCGCGAGATAACCTTGGCGCCATTGCGGGCGGCCTTGATGGCCGTATTGAGCATTGGATGCATGATAGTGTTCCGTTAAAATGGCGGCACTGTGCCAACCGGGAACAGAACCACCTATATGATGAATAATAATGAACGATGCGGATGTTTCAGTGAATATTTCGAAAAATAAGCAACTTTTAGTCGAAGAAATCCGCGTAATGGCGCTATTTTAAATGAACCCGGCAAAAATCAACACGTCTCTTTTCAATCGGCTGCGCTTTGTGCTGGTCGAAACCAGCAGTCCCGGCAATGTCGGTGCTGCTGCACGCGCTATCAAAACCATGGGGTTTTCCGAGCTGGTCCTGGTCAACCCGCGTTTCCCCGACGTGTTGCAGCGTGAGGAAGCGGTCGCGTTTGCCAGCGGCGCGCAGGATGTCCTGGCGGCGGCGCGGATTGTCGACAGCCTGGAGCAGGCCCTGGAAGGCTGCAACTTCGCTGCCGCCCTGAGTGCCCGCTTGCGAGAATTTTCCCCGCCCTTGATGGCGCCGCGCGCCTTGGCGGCACAGCTGGCCGGCGATGCCAGCCTGAATGCGGCCGTCATCTTCGGCAGCGAACGTTACGGGCTGCCTAACGAGATTGTCGAAAAATGCAATGTGTTGCTGAATATCCCGGCCAATCCCGAGTATTCATCGCTGAACCTGGCGCAGGCAGTGCAGGTGCTGGCGTATGAATGCCGGGTTGCAGCCAGTGAAGATGTGTCGCCGGCAAGCAGCGGAGAGATCGGTTTCCAGGGCAACGCCGCCAGCCTGACCGACATCGACGGCATGTTCGCCCATCTTGAACAAGCCTTGATAGAGATCGAATTCCTTGATCCGGCCAGCCCGAAAAAGCTGATGCCGCGCTTGAAGCGGCTGTTCTCGCGCACCCAGCTGGAAACCGAGGAGGTCAATATTTTGCGCGGCATCGCCAGCCAGATACTGACCAAACGGCGTCGCCTTGATCGTTCCTGATTAATTCCAGCTGCGCAATAGTCCGACCGCCAGGCCCTCCAGGGCGAAATCCTCTTGGCTGGATGTCACGATGATCGGCTCGAAATCAGGATTTTCCGGCAGCAGCTGGATAGTGGAGCCGGTTTTCTGGTAACGCTTGACGGTGACGTCGTCGCCCAGGCGGGCCACCACGATCTGGCCATTCCTGGCGCTGTCGGCTTTCTTGACCGCGAGCAGGTCGCCGTCCAGGATGCCGGCGTCGCGCATCGACATCCCGCGCACCTTCAGCAGGTAATCCGGTTTGGCGCTGAACAGGGCAGGGTCGACGTTGTAGCTGGCCTGGATATGTTCTTGCGCCAGGATCGGCGAGCCCGCCGCGACCCGTCCGACCAGCGGCAGGCTGAGCTGCATCAGGGCCGGGTGCGGCAAGGCCAGCTGCGTGCCCTGGCTGCGGCTGGCGCTTTCGGTCAGCCGGATTCCGCGCGAGGTGCCGGCCGAGATCACGATGGCGCCCTTGCGCGCCAGCGCCTGCAGATGTTCTTCTGCCGCATTGGCTGAGCGGAAGCCGAGTTCCGTTGCTATTTCGGCGCGCGTCGGCGGGAAGCCGGTGTTTTCGATGGCGTCCTTGATCAGATCGAGGATTTGCTGCTGACGTGCGGTCAATTTGATCATGGCGTATTTTGGTGTAAAAAAATGGTGTGGGAGTGCTTGGAAAAGCGGTAAAAAAACAGTAAAGGCAGCGCTGGCGCGCCCAACCTATGCTGTGCATAACAACAGTCTGTATTTTTGTACAGTATTTGTGCAAATGCAAGACAATTTGATGCGATTTGACCACTCTTTAGCTATTTACTTACATCCCGGCCAGGGCCAGGGTCTGAAATCATTGAGTTTTGTTGCAATTGCTAGTACTATTGCTGGTTTTCCTCTTCCCACACTCGTCTTGACGCCGAGGTGGGCGATTTTTCAATCCGTCCAAAAGGAGCTTACATGCGTCATTATGAAATCGTATTTATCGTCCATCCAGATCAAAGCGAGCAAGTGCCTGCGATGATCGAGCGCTACAAAGGCATCGTCACTACACGTGGCGGCACTGTGCATCGCGTGGAAGACTGGGGCCGCCGCCAACTGGCATACCTGATCCAGAAACTGGCTAAAGCACATTACGTCTGCCTCAACATCGAGTGCGACAGCGAAACCCTGGCTGAAATCGAAACCGGCTTCAAGTTCAATGATGCAGTGCTGCGTCATCTGACCGTCAAGCTGAAGAAGGCCGAAACCGGTCCTTCGCCAATGATGAAGGCTGTGCAGAAGGAAGATGCTGCCAAGAGCCATCGCACCGAAGCGCCGGCAGCCTGATATCAGCCGCCTACCAGCATTCATTACGTAGCCGACGAGTTCATCAGGAGTGGATCAACCCAATAATGTGTTTCAACTGGTTGCCGTAGTCGCCGAACGTGAAGTCATACGTTATACACCGGCAGGCATCCCGATCGTATCTGCGATATTGCAGCACCGCTCGGAACCGATTGAAGCAGGCATCAAGCGCTTGATCGAATTCGAAATTGCCGCGCTAGCCGTCGGCGAGATTTCGGGAAGGTTCAGCAAGGCGCAATTGGGCGAGACATTCTGGTTTACGGGATTCATGGCACGCAAGAGCCGCAACGGTAGAAGCCTGGTATTTCACATCACGGATTTCGCTGCAACCGAAATTGCAGATGAATCAATTAGTCAAAATTTAGATACAGGAGCCAAAAATGGCATTCGGTAAAAAGTTCGATAAAAGCAAACTGAAAAACAAGCGTCAACAACAAAACCCGCTGTTCAAGCGCAAGAAATTCTGCCGTTTCACCGCTGCACACGTTGCCAGCGTTGACTACAAAGATATCGACACGCTGAAGGATTTTGTTCAGGAAAACGGCAAGATCATGCCAGCACGTCTGACCGGCACCAAGGCAATCTACCAACGTCAAGTGGACACCGCGATCAAGCGCGCGCGTTTCCTGGCGCTGCTGCCGTACACCGATCTGCACAACGCTTAATTGACGACTTGAAATAGGAGAAAAACATGCAAGTCATTCTGTTGGAAAAAGTCGTTAATCTCGGCAATCTGGGTGAAGTTGTTCGCGTCAAGGACGGTTACGCACGTAACTTCCTGATTCCGCAACGTATGGCACGTCGTGCTACAACTACTGCCATCGCTGAATTCGAAGCGAAGCGCGCCGACCTGGAAAAAGCTGCCGCCGCCAAGCTGGCTGCCGCTCAAGTCCAGGGCGAAAAACTGAACGGCCTGACCGTGCAGATTTCGCAAAAATCGGGTGTTGACGGCCGTCTGTTCGGTTCCGTGACCAACTTCGACATCGCTGAAGCGTTGACCAAGCAAGGTTTCGCAGTCGAAAAAGCACAAGTTCGTTTGCCTATCGGTCCTCTGAAGACCACCGGCGAGCACGCTGTTGCGGTTGCCCTGCATACCGACGTCGTAGTCGACATCGTTATCGCCGTGATCGGCGAGCACGTTTGATACGTTGCCTGGAATAGTTGTTGTAGTGTTAAAAAGCCGGGTTTTCCCGGCTTTTTTTATGTCCTTTTTCTGGACGCGATGGCAAGACCGATATCAGAAACGGGTATAATTCGCGCCATGAAAGCACCTTCCAAAGCACCGTCCGATCCGCAGTTAGATTCTCTCCGCGTACCCCCCCATTCCATCGAAGCAGAACAATCCGTTTTAGGCGGACTGCTGCTGGATAACGCGGCCTGGGACAAGATCGCCGACTTTGTGAACGCCGACGATTTCTATCGGTACGACCACCGCATCATCTTCCAGCACATGGTCAAGCTGATCAACGGCAGCAAGCCTGCCGACGTGATCACTGTCTATGAATCGCTGAGCGGCACCGGCAAGGCTGAAGAGGTCGGCGGCCTGAGCTACCTCAACGCGCTGGCCCAGAATACGCCGTCCGCCGCCAATATCCGCCGCTACGCCGAGATCGTGCGCGACCGCGGCGTGCTGCGCAAATTGATCACCGTCGCCGACGAGATTTCCGGCCAGGCCTTCAGCCCGCAGGGCAAGGAAGTCAAGCAGATGCTGGACGAGGCCGAATCGAAGATCTTCGCGATCGCCGAGGAAGGCGCGCGCGGCGCCCAAGGGTTCCAGGAAATCCAGCCTTTGCTGACGCAAGTTGTGGAGCGCATCGACGAACTCTACAACCGCGACAACCAGAGCGACATCACCGGCGTCTCGACCGGCTTCATCGATCTCGACAAGATGACTTCCGGCCTGCAAAAGGGCGACCTGGTCATCGTGGCCGGACGGCCGTCGATGGGCAAGACCGCATTCTCTGTGAATATCGGCGAAAACGTCGCGCTCGACAGCGGCTTGCCGGTAGCGATCTTTTCGATGGAAATGGGCGGCACCCAGCTCGCCATGCGTATGCTGGGTTCGGTCGGCAAGCTCGACCAGCACCGCTTGCGCACCGGCCGCCTGAACGACGAAGACTGGCCGCGCCTGACGCATGCGATCCAGAAGATGAACGACGCCCAGCTGTTCATCGATGAAACCCCGGCTCTGAGTTCGATCGAGCTGCGCGCCCGCGCGCGCCGCCTGTCGCGCCAATGCGGCACGCTGGGCCTGATCATCATCGATTACCTGCAGCTGATGTCAGCCAACAACGCCGGCGAAAACCGTGCGACCGAAATTTCTGAAATCTCGCGTAACCTGAAGGGCCTGGCGAAAGAGCTGCAGTGCCCGGTGATCGCGCTGTCGCAGCTGAACCGTTCTCTGGAGCAGCGTCCCAACAAGCGTCCCGTGATGTCGGACTTGCGCGAATCCGGCGCTATCGAGCAGGATGCCGACGTCATCCTGTTCATCTACCGCGACGAGGTGTACAACCCCGATTCGCAAGAAAAGGGCACCGCCGAAATCATTATCGGCAAGCAGCGTAACGGCCCGATCGGCAGCGTCCGGCTGAGTTTCCTCGGCCAATACACTAAATTCGACAATTACGTTGGTAATCTGGATGCGCCGTACGGCGGCGACTGACCGCCGTTTCCATTTTTTGTTGCAGTAATGCGAAACAGGTAAAACCAGCTTAACAACGTTTGGGCGAGCCTGATATATTTCAGTTTCGTGACATTTGTTTGCTTTAAATCAATATATTCGGCAGATAATAGTTAGTAAGTAGCGCAGTAAGTAGATTCAGCTTAACCCTCAGAAGAGAGAATAAACATGTTTGGACGATTGATGCCCACCGAGGGCAAATTCTTTGAGCTCTTTAACCAGCACGCAGAGTTATGCGTCAAGGGCGCCAAGGAAATGGTGGCGTTGATGACTAATTTCGACGATCTGGAAATCCGCGTGCACGCTATCGAAGGCATTGAGAAGCAGGCCGACCAGGTCACCCATCATGCGATCGACATGCTGCACAAGACTTTCATCACGCCTATCGATCGCGACGATATCCATCAGCTGATCACGCGCATGGACGACATCCTGGATTTGCTGGAAGACGCGGCGCAGACCATTTCCCTGTACGACATCAAGGCCATCACGCCGGAAGCCAAGCGCCTGGCCGAGCTGTGCCTGGGTTGCGCGGAAAAGGTCAAGGCAGCGGTGGGCCTGCTGCACAACATGGACAACTCGCGTGAAATCCTGGCCATCTGCGTCGAGATCGACCGCCTGGAATCGGATGCCGACCACGTGATGCGCGCCGCCATGTCGAAGCTGTTCCGCGACGAACCGGACGTGCGCACCCTGATCAAGCTGAAAGCCATTTACGAGTTGCTGGAAACGGTAACGGACCGTTGCGAAGATGTCGCCAACATCATCGAAGGCATCATCGTAGAAAACGCCTGATCCATGCACACTCTTCAAATCAGTATCTACGTTCTCGTTTTCCTCATTGCACTGGCGCTGGTATTCGATTTCATGAACGGCTTCCATGATGCCGCCAACGCTATCGCTACCGTGGTTTCCACCGGCGTCCTGAAGCCGCAGCAGGCAGTCGCCATGGCAGCCCTGTTCAATTTCATTGCGATCGCGGTATTCCAGCTGCATGTGGCCGCCACGGTGGGCAAGGGCACCATCGATCCGAATGTGGTCGACCATTACGTCGTGTTCGGCGCGCTGGTCGGCGCCATCTGCTGGAACATCCTGACCTGGTACTACGGCATTCCGTCGTCGTCTTCGCACGCCTTGATCGGCGGCCTGGTCGGCGCCGCGGTAGCCAAGGCCGGCACCGGTTCGCTGATCTCGGCGGGCCTGATCAAGACGATTGCGTTCATCGTCCTGTCGCCGCTGCTGGGTTTCGTGTTCGGCTCGATCATGATGGTGCTGGTGTCGTGGATCTTCGTGCGCTCCACGCCGCGCAAGGTCGACAAATGGTTCCGCCGCCTGCAGCTGGTGTCAGCCTCGATGTACAGCCTGGGCCACGGCGGCAACGATGCGCAAAAGACCATCGGCATCATCTGGATGCTGCTGATCGCCACCGGCTTTTCGCAGCAGAGCGATACGCTGCCGCCTTGGTGGGTGATCATTTCCTGCTATAGCGCGATCAGCCTGGGCACCTTGTTCGGCGGCTGGCGCATCGTCAAGACCATGGGCCAGAAGATCACCAAGCTGAAGCCGGTGGGCGGCTTTTGCGCCGAAACCGGCGGCGCCATCACCTTGTTCCTGGCGACCATGCTGGGCGTTCCTGTCTCGACCACCCACACCATCACCGGCGCCATCGTCGGCGTCGGCGCGGCGCGCCGGGTCTCCGCGGTGCGCTGGGGAGTGGCTGGAAATATCGTCTGGGCCTGGGTGCTGACGATCCCGGCGTCGGCCTTCATGGCCGCGATTGCCTGGTGGATAGGCAGGCACATCTTGTAAGAAATTTTGCAAGAGAAAGTGGAAAAGGGCGATGCAGCGGGATTGTGCATCGCTTTTTTTACGCTTGATAGGGATATTTTTTGTGTACGTTTGCCTGGTTGCCATGGTCTTCCATAGCTACTACAATAATTTCCGCGGGGAAATCAATGGTAGTTTGACTACAATAAGCACATGCATTGTGCACTGACTGAGGAGCGGACCATGCAGCGAGCACTCAAGAAAAGCATGAATGGTGTTGTCATCGCATTTGCCGGAACCTTGATTACCCAGGCGCACGCTGCCTGCAGCAGCAATGCGCCTGCCAGCGGCGTTTCGGTAAGCTGTTCCGGCGCCGTCGCCACACCGGTTGCGGCGCAGGCCGGCAGCACCGGCGTGACGGTCACGCTGGATTCCAGCGTAGTGGCCAATATTCCGCGCAGCGCCAGCCCGGTCGGTTTTCAGGTGGATACCTCGAGCACGGTCAGCAACAGCGGCAGCATTACCCTGACCGGCGGCGGCGGCACCGGCGGCAACCGCGGCGCCGCGCTGCTCGGCTTGAACAATAACAACCAGCTGACCAACGGCGCCCAGGCCAGCATCAGCACCACCGGCGCCTTCAACGACGGTATGGCCGCCAACGGCAGCGGCAACACGCTGATCAACCAAGGCACCATTTCCACCACCGGCCCCAACGCATTCGGCATATCCGCCGCCTGGGGCCAGACCAATCTTGGCCAGTTGAACAACACCATCAGCAACTCAGGGACGATTGCCACCGCGGGCAGCAACGCCCGCGCCATCTCCATCCTCGGCGGTAGCGGTGCGGTGACCAACAGCGGCAGCCTGTCAACCAGCGGCGCCAGCAGTCCTACCGTGTACATGCAGGGCAATAACGACAAGCTCGTCAACAGCGGCACGATCAACGCTTCAGGCACCGGTTCCGACGCGGTGTTTTCCAATACCGTGGGCTCCAGTTTTACCGCCAGCATCGAGAACCAGGCCGGCGGCCAGATCATCAGCCAGCAGGGCGCGGCGGTGCGCACTCTCAACGGCAGCAGCACCGTCATCAATGCCGGCCTGTTGCAGAGCGGCTCCGGCACGGCGATTTCGATGGGCACCGGCGTCAATACGCTGATATTGAGAACCGGTTCGGTGATCAACGGCGCTGCCAATGGCGGCGGCAACGCCGGCAGCGGCGTAGTGCTGCAGGGATCGGGCACGGCCTCGAATGCATTTACGAATTTTGCCAGCTTGCAGGCGCAGGGCGACAGCTGGACCTGGAGCGGCAACGGCGTTTTCACTACTGCGCAAATCCAGAGCGGCCTCTTCAATCTCACCGGCAGCCTGGGTGGAGCAACCACCGTCGCCTCCGGAGCAACCCTGGCCGGCAACGGCGGCACGATTGCCGGCAACCTGCTGAACCAGGGCACCCTGCATCCTGGCGCCGGCGACGGCAGCGGCGGCCTGACCGTGACGGGAAATTTCACCCATGCGGCAAATGGCATATTCCAGACCGAGGCGTCGCCGGTGTCCGCCGGTTTGCTGACTGTAGGCGGCACTGCCAGCCTGCAAGGCGGAACCGTGAATGCGGCCATGCTGCCGGGTTCTTATCCTGACCAGGTCCGGCTGCCGATTGTCACCGCCGCGGGTGGCGTCACCGGTACTTTCGGCCAGCTGCAAGCGAACGCAACGGCGCTGCTGACGCCAACGCTGGCGTATGACAACGGCAATGCCTACCTGGTGATTACCCGTGCGCCGATCGCGACGGTGGTCACCAGCGGCAACAATGCCGCGATCGGGCAAGCCATCGACGCCAGCCGGCCCCAGGCCACGCCCCAGGAACCGGCGCCGCCCGCAGTGACGCCAGCCGGCGTGCCGGTAGCCACGGGTGCGCTGGCGGAGACGGTCAATACCCTCAACTTGCTGGATAAAGCCGCGTTGCAGGCTACCGTAGGCAGCCTCACCGGCGGCGTCCATGCTACCTTCTCGCAACTCGCCCTGCGTGAAAACGACCTGTTCGGCCGCGCGCTGTCGATGCGCCTGGACGCCCAGCGCGAGGGCGCGCGCAAGGCTGGCGACAACGGCGCATGGGTGCGGCCCTACGGCTCTTTCGGTAAATTGAGCGCTACCGCGGACACCTCCGGCGCGAGTTACCGGATCGGCGGCATCAGCGCCGGCGCCGACCGTGCGGTCAGTAACGATTGGATAGTCGGCGCCGGCTTCGATTATGCCCACCTGAACGCCGATTTCGACGATTACAACGGCAACGGCAAGCTCGACAGCTACAAGATAGGCGCCTATGCCAGTTACGCTCCAGGCCCGCTGTATGTCGACGCGATCGCCAGTTACGCGCTACAGCGTACCGACATCCAGCGCGACGTGCTGACCGGAACCGGCTCCACGCTGCGCGCCAAGAGTTCCTATGACGGCCAGCAGGCAAGCGCCTACGGCGAACTGGGCTATCGCGCCAAACTGAACGAACGTTTTGTCCTGCAGCCGTTCACGGCCTTGCATTACACGCGCTTGCGCCAGGACGGCTTCACCGAAACCGATGCCGAGAACCTGGGATTGTCCACCCGCAGCACTACCTTGAACAGCTTGCGCAGCAGCCTTGGCATCAAGGCCAGCCAGGACCTGCCGCTGTCCACGGGGTTCATGACGTTCGGCGCGCAGCTGCGCTGGATGCATGAGTTCATGGACGCCCAGGCGCAATACCAGGCGACCCTGATTGGCGCCCCGGGCAGCGATTTCACGGTGAAGGGCGTGGACCTGGGACGCGATGCGGTGCTGGCAGGGCTGAGCCTGTCGTACGCCGCTTCGACGCGCATGAACCTGTTCGCCGACTACGACTACCAGGCGGAATCGCATAACCGTGTGAACCGGGTCACTCTCGGTTTGCGTTATCTCTGGTGAACCCGGTTCAACAGTTTGGCGCGCTGCGGTAAGCAAGATTTGCGCATAAAAAAAGAGCGATGCCGTCTCAACGACGGTATCGCTCTTTTCACAACTGCATCCGGTCCTTTAGTGGGCGCCGCCAGCGTCGGCCGGCACACTGGAGCGCGAAGGCTTGGTCAGCCACACCAGCGCGATCAGCATCAGGAACAAGACCGCCGAGATCCAGAAAATATCGGTGGCGCCCTGGGTCGCGGCTTTCACCGTAATCAGGCGCTCGACAGTGGCCCAGGCCGCGGGTTCCGACATGCCTTGGGCGGTCAGGTTATGCACCGCTTCGGTGAATGCCGGGCTGTGCGGACCGCTGAATTCGGTCAGCTGCGAATGGTGCAGGGACGTGCGGCGGTCCCAGAAGGTGCTGGTGATCGAGGTGCCCATGCCGCCGAACATGATCCGCACGAAATTGGACAAGCCGGCCGCCGACGGCATCTTTTCCGGCGGCTGGCCGGACAGGATGATGGAGGTCAGCGGAATGAAGAACATCGCCATCGCCGCGCCCTGGATCACGGTAGGGATCATCAGCGTGAAGGTGTCGACGTTTTCAGTGAACTGCGAGCGCAGGAAAAACACTACCGCGAAGATCAGGAACGCCGTGCTGGCGACCCAGCGGGCATCCACCTTCGGCAATATCTTCCCGATGAACGGCGACAGGATGATGGCAAAGATCCCGACCGGCGCCATCACTTCGCCCGCCAGCGTCGCCGTATACCCCAGCGTGGTCTGCAGCCACAGCGGCAGGATCACCAGGCCGCCGAACATCAGGCCGTAGCCGACCGAAATCGCGATCACGCCGCCGCTGAAATTGCGGCCCTTGAACAAGGTCAGGTCGACCACCGGATGATCGTCGCCCAGTTCCCAGATCACGAAATAAATGAAGGCAACCAGCGCGATTGCGCCCAGTATCACGATGGTCGAGGAATTGAACCAGTCGAGCTCCTTGCCCTTGTCCAGCATGATCTGCAGCGAACCGACCCAGATCACCAGCAGGCCGAGGCCGATTTTATCGATCGGCAGCTTATAGACTGCCGACTCGCGCTTGTGATAGATCGACCAGGTGGCCCAGGCGGCAAATACGCCAACCGGGATGTTGATGTAGAAAATCCACGGCCAGGTGTAGTTGTCCGAAATCCAGCCGCCCAGCAGCGGCCCCATGACCGGCGCCACCAGTGTCGTCATGCCCCAGAAGGCCAGGGCCATGCCGCTCTTGGAGGGTGGGTAGCTGGAGAGCAGCAGCGACTGCGACAAGGGAATCATCGGTCCTGCCACCGCGCCTTGCAGCACGCGCGCGGCAATCAGCACTTCCATGCTGGGAGCCAGGCCGCACAATATGGAGGACAGCACGAACAGGATGATCGACGTGACGAACAGGCGCACCTGGCCGAAGCGCTGGGTCAGCCAGCCGGTCAGCGGCACCGAGATAGCGTTGGCGACGGCAAACGAAGTGATGACCCAGGTGCCTTGCTGCGGCGATACGCCCAGGTCGCCCGAGATGGCCGGGATGGAAACGTTGGCGATAGAAGAATCGAGCACGTTCATGAACACGGCTAGCGATAACGCCACCGTGCCCATGACAAGTTTGCCGCCGGTCAGCGGCGGCAGTGGTTGCGATGGCGGCCGCGCGGGCATCGCTGGTTTTGGGGAACTCATGAAGGCATTCCGGTAAGGGTTCGCGCGCCGGAGGCCGCCGCGACGACGGCATCCGGCAGGGCAGGCGGCAGCAGCTTAGCGTGCAGCAGCTGCATTGTTATTGGCGGCGATGATGCTGGCGATACGTGCATCGGCTTCCTGGCCGCTCTTGTCGAAGACGTCGGTGGTGTAAGCCGGCGTCGTACGCGCTGTGCCTGCGGTCAGCGAGGTGCCTTCGGTCTGGGCGATGTCGACCGTGGCGTCCATCGATACGCCGATGCGCAGCGGATGGGTTTCAAGATCCTTCGGGTCAAGCGAAATCCGCACCGGGATCCGCTGCACGATCTTGATCCAGTTGCCGCTGGCGTTTTGTGCCGGCAGCAGCGCGAAAGCAGAGCCGGTGCCGGCCGCCAGGCCGACCACCTTGCCGTGGTATTCGATCTTCGAACCGTACAGGTCCGATTTCAAGGACACCGGCTGGCCGATGCGCATGTTGTTGATCTGCACTTCCTTGAAATTGGCGTCAACCCACAGTGCGTTCAGCGGCACGATCGACAGCAGCGGCGTGCCGGCGGCGACGCGCTGGCCGACCTGCACCGAGCGTTTGGCGACGTAGCCGGTGGTCGGCGCCAGCAAAGTGGTGCGGGCCAGGTTGATATAGGCATTGCGCACCTGGGCGGCAGCGTTTTGCACATTCGGATGCTGTTCGACCGAAGTGCGGTCGGTCAACACGCGGTTCGACGCCAGCTGTTCGCGCGCGGCCTGCAATGCAGCTTCGGCGCCTTGCACCGCGACCTTGGCGTGATCCAGTTCTTCCTTGGAGACGGCGCCGGTGCTGATCAGCTGCTGGCGGCGCGCCAGGTCGGAACGGGCACGGTCCAGTTCAGAAGTACGGGCGGTGACGTTGGAAACCAGGGCGTTGTTGTTGACGAACAGCGTGCGCACCTGACGCACGGTTTGCGCCAGCTGGGCTTCCGCCTGGTCCAGCGCAACCTTGGCGTCGGCCTTGTCCAGCTCCACCAGCGGTTTGCCGGCTTGCACCAGTTCGGTATCGTCGGTATTGATCGCCAATACCGTGCCGCCTACCTGCGGCGTGACTTGCACCACGTTGCCGCCGACATACGCGTCGTCGGTGTTTTCGTAGTGGCGGGCATAGATGAACCACCAGATGCCATAAGCGATCAGGACGATGATGAGGGCGATGGTGACGCCGATCAGCAGGCTGCGGCGTTTGCCGTTGCCATTGGCGGCCGGGGCCGGGGCAGCGGCAGCTGGGGACGGATTTTCTGGGGTTTGATTTGGTGTGGTCATGATGCGGGTTTCGCAATAAGTGAACGGTTTATTTGATGGATCAGTTAGCTGCGTTTGCTTGCGGGCTGGCGGTGCCTGTGCTTGCTTCGGCCGGATTGAGTCCTTCGGCCGCGGCGTCAAAGCCGCCGCCCAGCGACTTGATCAGGTTGACGCGCAGGTCCGCCCTGCGGGCGCGCGTATCGAGCTCAAGCTTGCGCTGCGCCAGCCAGGAAATCTGGGTGCTTACCACCTGCAGCATGTTGGCGGTGCCCACCTGCTGCCGCTGTTCAGCCAGTTTCATGCCGCGCTCGGCGGCATCTACCGCAGCCTGCTGGTTCTTGCCCTGGGTTTCCGCCGCCTGCAGCGACTGCACGCTGTCGGCTACTTCATGGAACGCATCGTTCAAGGCCTGGTTGTAAGTCGCCACGGCGCCGTCATAAGCGGCGACCCGGCCCTTGAGCTGGGCGCGCAACGCGCCGCCTTCAAAGATCGGCAGGTGGATCGCGGGGCCGATGCCGACCACCTTGCTGCTGTGGTTCAGGAATTGCGAAAAGCTGAGGCTGGAAAAACCGGCCATGGCCGACAGGTTGATATCCGGGTAGAACTCGGTCTTGGCAACCTTGATGTCGCTCTGCGCAGCTTCTACCTGCCAGCGGGCGGCGACCACGTCCGGACGACGTCCGAGCAGGCCGAGCGGCAGCTGGTCTGGCAGGGCGATGGCGGCGTCCGCCGGCAATGCCGGAGGCGCGATTTTCAGGCCGCGGTCAGGACCTTGGCCCATCAGCGCGGCGATCTGGTTGCGGGTCAGTGCGATCGCTTCTTGCCATTGCGCCTGTTCTGCGCGCAAGCCGGCTACCTGCTGGCGGCTTTGCTGGTTGTCGCTTTGGGTGTCAAGGCCGGCGGCGAAGCGCTGCTGGGTCAGCTTGTCGAGCTTGTCGCGCAGCACCAGCTGCTGGTTGGTCAGGTCCAGTTGCGCGTACTGGCGTCCCAGCTGCAGCCAGGCTTTCGAGATGCCGGCGGTCAGCGCCAGGCGCGCCGCATAATGCTCAGCTTCCGCGGCCTTGCTTTGCGAAATGGCCGAGCGCAGCTGCGCGCTGTGCTTGCCCCAGAAATCCAGGTCGTAAGTGAAATTCAGCGCGGTTTCATAATCCGTCACATACATGCCGCCGAACGGCGGCGGATAAATGCTGTTCTCGGAAAACCGTTCGCGGGTGGCCGACAGGCTGGCTCCGACTTGCGGCTTGCTGGTGGCGCCGGCTGCCTCGACCATGGCGCGTGCGGCGCCGATGCGGGCTGCAGCGGCCTGCAGGTTGGGATTGCCCGCCAGCGCTTCATCCACCAGCTGCTGCAGCTGGCTGCCGCCGATCGTGTTTACCCAAGAGCTGGCCGGCCATAAACCGCCTTGTCCCGGCAGGGAAGCGGAGGAGGCGTAGTCGTCCGGGTTGTTGGTGCTGGCGGTGCTATGGATGCCGCTGAAGTTGGCGCATGCCGCCAGCAATAGTACGGCGGCGCTGATCACAAGACGCTGGGCGCCGAGTTTCGGCAGGTTGCGTCGGGCTGAAGATGGAAGAGAGTTCATGTCGGCGTTGATTTGACGGATTGGTTGAGCGGCCACAGGCAGAAAGACTACCGGGAACTGCTGCTTGTTTAAAAGTAATATTGAATAAATTAATCTTGCATAGTCAATGTGTTTTCTCTGGCGGCGCATTGCTTGCCAGCAGTCGCCTGAGCATCGATTTCAAAAAGCCGATCTCTTCCGCGCTGAATTCCGAAAAATGCTTGTTCAGCACGCCGCAAAACGCCTGCGGCACCAGTTTCGACAACTCCACGCCGCTTGCCGTCAGGTGCAGCTTCATCAAGCGCCTGTCATTTGCGCAGGGCTCGCGCTTGATCAGGTCTCGCGCCACCAGGCGGTCGATCATGCGCTTGGTGGAAGCGGCGTCGGTATACGTCTCGCGGGCCAGGTCGGCGGCAGTCGAATATTTTCCTGTTGATAACATCAGGAGGATGGCGCCTTGCGCATGGGTGATTCCGTACTGCATCAGAGATTCATCGGAGCTCTTGACCAGCATGGCGCGCGAACGCGCCAGCAGGTAGCCTATGCTTTCTTCAATCTGGTAAGTATCCAGAGTGAACAATGGGGGTGGGTTGCTCACGATTTTTTCAACTTGTTTTGCTTGACTTGTTGCTTCAATATTCATTGCCTAGGCAAGAATATACTGCAAAATAAAGTTTCTTGCTGACGACACTTTAGAATTGTTGTTCAGGTCCTGGCGCGGCGCAGGCAGGCAGTTGCAGCAGCACCGTCAGGCCGCGCTGCTGCTCGCCGATGCCTAGCGTCACCGTGCCTTGCGCCGCAATCACGATTTCCCTGACGATGGCCAGGCCGAGGCCGGTGCCGTCCTGTCCCGGAGCAGCATTGCGGAAGAAGCGTTCAAACACGCGGTCGCGCACTTCGGCCGGGATGCCCGGACCGTTGTCGCTGACGCGGATCTCGACCTCTCCGTCACTCGCCGCGATGGCTACCGTCACCTTGCCGTCCACCGGGGTATAGCGGATAGCGTTGTCGACCAGGTTCATCATCATGGCGCTGAACAAAGCTTCGTTTCCCATCACCCAAGCATGCTCGATTGCTGTCTCCAGCCCGAGGTCGATATTCTTGCGCTGCGCCAGGTCGACGATTTCTTCCAGCACCGTGGCTGACACCGCCAGCAGGTCTACCGGCTGGCGCAGGAAGGCCGTGGTGTTGGAGGCTTCCGCCTGCGACAGCAGCAACAGCTTGTTGGTCAGTTCGGTCATGTTGCGGCTGCTCTCCTGCATCGCCTGCAGTACCTGCAGCACTTCGGCGCGCCGGCTTTCGTCGCTCAGGCGGTGCGCAAACTGGATTTGCGAATCGAGCAGGGTGAGCGGGGTGCGCAACTGGTGGGCGGCATCAGCGATAAAACGCTTTTGCGCCGACACCTGCGTGTTGAGGCGCTGGATGGTCTGGTTGATGGCTTCGACGATCGGCCTCAGCTCCAGCTGCAGCTGGCCGGCCTTGATCGGCGACAGCGAGGTCGCGTCGCGCGCCGCCAGCTGGTTTTTCAGATGCATCAGCGGCCGCAATTCCATGCTCAGGCCGATCACCACCAGCGCCGCGGCCAGCAGCAGCATGGCGATCTGGCGATGCAGGGCAGGGCGCCACAGGTCGGCCGCCATCTGGTCGCGGGCGCCGGTGGTCTGGCCGACCAGCACGGCGATCTTGCGCAGCTGGCCAGCATTGTACAGGGTGCGCACCTGGCTCACCACGCGCAGTACCTGGCCGTGGTAGTCGATGGTGCTGAACGCCGGGGTGCCCAGGGGAAAACGCAGCGCTTGCGGGAAATCGGGACGGCCTGCCAGCAAGCTGTCGTTATCGGTGATGACCTGGTAGTAGACCTGGTCCTGCTTGGGCGAGACCAGCAGCTCCAGCGCCGCCGGCGGGATGCTGGCATGCGGTACGCCGTCCAGCCAGTGGATCTCGCCGGCGATCACTTGCGCCGACGCCAGCAGCGCATGGTCCTGGATCAGGTCTGCGGTCTGGCGCGCGCTGCGATAGGAAAGCATGGCGCTGATGGCGACAAACACCGCCAGCGGAATCAGCAGCCATAACAGCAAACGCAGGCGCAGGCTGATGATCAATTGGCGTCTTTCTGTTTGAGCAGGTAACCGAGTCCGCGCAAGGTCATGATGGCGGCCTGGCAGTGTTCCAGTTTCTTGCGCAGCCGGTGGATGTAGATTTCGATGGCGTCGGCGCTGGGTTCGTCGTCGAGGCCGAATACGCCATCCATCAAGGCGGTCTTGGAGACGGTCTTGCCTTGCTTTAGCATCAGGATTTCGAGCACATCGTGTTCCCGGCCGGGCAGCGCCAGCAGCTGGCCGGCGATCGAGAACTGCCGGGTGTTGCTGTCGTAGCGCAGGTCGGCGCAATGCATTTCGGCCGCCTTGTCGGGCGTCTGGCGGCGGATCAGGGCCTTGATCCGCGCGACCAGCTCGCGCACCTCGAACGGTTTGACCAGGTAGTCGTCGGCGCCGGCGCCGAGGCAATCGACTTTCTCGTCGACCGAGCCGCTGGCGGTAAGGATCATGACCGGCACATTGTTATGCCGTTCGCGCAGCCGGCGCAAGACGCTCTTGCCGTTCATCTTCGGCAGCTGCAGGTCGAGCAGCACGACGTCGTAGCTTTCGCTTTGCAGCAGGCGGTCGGCGGCTTCGCCGTCGCTGGCGAGGTCGATGGTGAATTTGTCTTCCTTCAAAATCTTGCTGAGCCATAACGCCAGCGGCGGATTGTCTTCGATCAGGAGTAGTTTCATGGATGTGGCTGCTTACGTAGCATTTTATGTTGCACTGCAAGTTAAATAAGGCGGTTTTGGAAAGCTGGATGAAAGTTAGCGCATCCTAGAATACGCCCAAGACTGGAACAATGGCATGCTGTCCTGCGGATCCGGTCATTATCCCAAAAAAACAAACGGAGACAACTCAATGCATACCCTCATCCGCGGTTCCCTGCTTTCCGCTGCACTGCTTGGCAGCGGCGTTCTTGGCGCCAGCCAGGCCATGGCGGCCGATTCAGGAAAAATCACCATCATGGTCGGCGGCATCACCAAGATGATCTACCTGCCGGCCAAGCTGACCGAGCAGCTCGGTTACTTCAAGGAAGAGGGCCTGGACGTTGAGCTGCAATCGCAGCCGGCTGGCGTGGATGCGGAAAATGAATTGCTGGCCGGGGCGGTGCAAGCGGTGGTCGGCTTCTACGACCACTCCATCGATTTGCAAAGCAAGGGCAAGGAAGTCACGGCGATCACGATTTTCGGCCAGGTTCCAGGCGAAGTCGAAATGGTGTCGACCAAGGCTGCCGCCACCATCAAGAGCATGGCTGACGTCAAGGGCAAAACGCTGGGCGTGACCGGCCTCGGCTCGTCGACCAATTTCCTGACGCAATACCTGGCAGCCAAGGCCGGCATCACTTCCAGCCAGTATTCGGTGTTGCCGGTGGGCGCCGACAATACGTTCATCGTCGCCATCAAGCAAGGCCGCATCGACGCCGGCATGACCACCGAGCCGACCGTGTCGCAGCTGCTGAAGACCGGCGAGGCTTCAGTGCTGGTCGACATGCGCACCGTCGAAGGCACGGTCAAGGCGCTGGGCGGCCTGTATCCGGCCTCCAGCCTGTACGTCCAGGGCCCATGGCTGAAGGCGCACAAGGCCGAAGCGGCCAAGCTGGCGCATGCTTTCGTCAAGACGCTGAAATTCATCAACACCCATAGCGCTGCCGAAATCGCCGACAAGATGCCGAAGGATTACTACGGCAATAACAAGCCGATGTATGTGCAGGCCCTGCAAAATTCCCTGCCGATGTTTTCGGCCGACGGCAAGATGCCGCCAGGCGGCCCGGAAACCGTGCTGCAGGTGCTGTCGGGTTTCAATCCTAACGTCAAGGGCAAGCACATCGACCTTGCCAAGACCTATACCAACGAGTTTGTCAGCCAGGCCAAGTAAGGCCGAAGCTTAACCATCCGGCAGGCCGGAAGCGCAGCTTCCAGGCGGGGAGACCCGCGTCCAGCGAATTGCTCCGGCCTGCATAGCAAAGGAATTTCAAATGACTCAAGCAGCACATGCCTCGCAACCGGCCACGCCTGCGGCAACTTCGCCGGCGCCCCAGGTTTTAAGGGACACGCCCGCCATCGAACTGCGCAATGTTTCATGCCGCTTCATCTCTCCTGACGGCAAGGCCACCGTGGCCTTGCGCGATTTCAGCATGAGCGTGGCGCGCGGTGAGTTCGTGGCAGTCGTGGGACCGACCGGCTGCGGCAAATCGACCACGCTGAGCATGATTACCGGCCTGCTCAAGCCGACCGTGGGCGAGGTGCGCATCATGGGCGAGCCGGTCAGCGGCATCGACCCGCGCATCGGTTTCGTATTCCAGAACGATGCGGTATTCCCTTGGCGCAGCGTGATCGACAACGTGGCGGCCGGGCCGCTGTTCCGCGGCAAGCCGAAAGATGCCGCGTATGCCTTGGCGGAAGAGTGGATACGCCGCGTCGGCCTCGACAAATTCGCCAATCATTATCCGCATCAATTATCGGGCGGCATGCGCAAACGCGTCGCGCTGGCGCAGACATTCATCAACAGCCCCGAGATCCTGCTGATGGATGAGCCATTCAGCGCGCTCGACATGCAGACCCGCACCCTGATGCAAGACGAGCTGCTGCAGCTGTGGTCGTCGCAGGCCGGTTCGGTGGTGTTCGTCACGCATGACCTGGAAGAAGCGATTGCGCTGGCCGACAAGGTCTACGTGCTGACCGCGCGTCCGGCCACCTTGAAGAGCGTGTATGAAATCGACTTGCCGCGGCCGCGTGTGATGTCGGAGGTGCGTTATGAACAGCGCTTCATCGATATCTCGCGCAAGATCTGGGCCGACCTGCGCGAAGAAGTGCACATCAGCTGATTACAGGCAGTCATCCATTTACATACCGTCGCTTATGAAGATATGGATGTCGCATAAGCGAAAGGAAAAAGGCAATATATGAACCAAGTACAAGCAATCGACAAACTCAGCGCGGCCAGCCTGGCCACCGTCGAACAAGAGGCGCAACGAAAAATCAAGCAACGCTACTGGCTGGTGATATCCCTGCGCGTCGCCATCCTGGTGCTGACCCTGGGCGGCTGGGAGCTGGCGGCCAGGCTGCATTGGATAGATCCATTCTTCTTTTCGCAGCCGTCGCTGATCGTGGTGCAGATCTATGACTGGATCGTGGAAGGGACCTCGCAAGGCCCGCTCTGGACCCAGGTGCTGGTGACGCTGGAAGAGACGGTGCTCGGCTTCCTGATCGGTTCGGTCGCCGGCGTAATCTGCGGCATCCTGCTGGGCCGTAACAAATTGCTATCGGATGTCTTCAGCATCTACATCCAGGTTGCCAATTCGATTCCACGGGTAGTGCTGGGCTCGATTTTCGTGATTGCGCTGGGCCTGGGCATGGCTTCCAAGGTTGCGCTGGCGGTGGTGATGGTGTTCTTTGTCGTGTTCGGCAATGCATTCCAAGGGGTGCGCGAAGCGGACCGTTACATGATTGCCAATGCCCAGATCCTCGGCGCTTCGCCGCGCCAGGTAACGATGTCGGTGGTGATCCCTTCCGCGCTGAGCTGGATCCTGGCCAGCCTGCACGTCAGTTTCGGCTTTGCCCTGGTAGGCGCCGTGGTCGGCGAGTTCCTCGGCTCCAAGCAAGGCATCGGCTTGCTGATCTCGACCGCCCAGGGCGCTTTCAACGCCAGCGGTGTATTTGCGGCGATGATCGTGCTGGCGGTGGTGGCCCTGGCAGCGGATTATTTGCTGACGACGCTGGAAAAACGTTTGCTTAAATGGCGTCCTGTGGCATTCTAGTTTTAACTGAAGATTAGTGACTTAAGGTTGCGGCGCATTGAAAAATGCGCCGTTTTTTTATGCCTGGATTCTTCCCGTCGACAGCCACGCGGCCCAGTCGGCCCGGCCGTTCTTCAGCGCCGTCGCGGCCGCCTTGTGGTGGTCGTAGCTGATGTTGACATGGCGGACATTCCAGCCGTGGGCGGCTTTTTCGCAGATTGCGTAACGGGCGTGCGGGCTGCCGTTTTCGATAGCGTGGAAGTAGGGCTGGTCGTCGTCGTAAGCCTGCAGGCCGACGCTGCCGGGATTGACCACCAGGCGTCCGCCGGAGATCGCATGGGCGCGCGGCTTGTGCGTATGGCCGCAAATGATCAGGCTGTGGCTGATGCCGGCCGCATGGGCTTCGATGTCCGCCGCTTCGGCCAGGCGGCAGCCTTGCTGGTCGACCTGTTCCAGGAAATACACCAGGTCGCTGGCCGGCGTGCCGTGGCACATGAAAATCTCGTCCGAGATGGCGAGCGTGGCAGGCAATCCCCTGATCCAGTCGCGTTGCGCCTGTGTCGTGTGCTCGAAGGCAAACTGGTCGCTGGGGTGTCCCGGACGCTGTTCGCAGTCCAGCAGCTGGCGTTCATGGTTGCCGCGGATGGTGGGCAGCTGCAAGGACATCAGCAGGTCCGCGGTGGCCGAAGGCTCCAGCGGGCCGGACAGGATGTCGCCGGCGTTGACGACCAGGTCCGCTCCTTGTTTGCTGATGTCCGCCAGGACGGCTTCCAGCGCCCAGATGTTGGCATGAATGTCGGAGACGATAGCGAGTTTCATTGGCGGCTTTCTTCACGGAAAATGGCGGGATGTCACATCATCAAATTGCATTATCAAATAAAACGGGTGCAATTCAACCGGAATTGAATTGCACCCGTTCTGCCATCCGGCAAGCGCATCGCTGCGCCGCCGTTCAGGCCATCTTGTTACAGTACGTCGCTGGCATGGTCGGCCAGGCGCGAGCGCTCGCCGCGCGCCAGCGTCACATGGCCGCTGTGCGACCAGCCCTTGAAACGGTCGACTACATACGTCAGGCCGCTCGAACCTTCGGTCAGGTACGGCGTATCGATCTGGGCGATATTGCCGAGGCAGATGATCTTGGTGCCCGGACCGGCGCGCGTGACCAGGGTTTTCATTTGCTTCGGCGTCAGGTTTTGCGCTTCGTCGATGATCAAGAACTTGTTGACGAAGGTGCGGCCGCGCATGAAGTTGAGCGACTTGATCTTGATGCGCGAGCGAATCAGGTCCTGGGTGGCGGCGCGGCCCCATTCGCCGGCATCCGAATCGGATTTGTTGAGCACTTCCAGGTTGTCGTCGAAGGCGCCCATCCATGGCCCCATCTTCTCTTCTTCGGTGCCCGGCAGGAAACCGATATCCTCGCCGACCGGCACCGTGACGCGGGTCACGATGATTTCGTTGTAGGTCTTGGTTTCCAGCACTTGCGCCAAGCCGGCGGCCAGCGCCAGCAGGGTTTTGCCGGTGCCGGCCTGGCCCAGCAAGGTGACGAAGTCGCAGTCGGGATTCATCAGCAGGTTCAGCGCGAAATTCTGCTCGCGGTTGCGCGCGGTGATGCCCCACACGCTGTTCTTGGCGTGGCCGTAGTCGCGCAAGGTTTGCAGTACTGCCGTCTTGCCGTTGATCTGCGTGACTTGTCCATAGAACGCCGGTTCGCCGTTTTTCGGTTCGATGAAAACGAACTGGTTGACCAGCAGCGTCGGCACCAATGGCCCGCTCAGGCGATAGTAGGTATAGCCGGTGCCGTGCTTGTTTTCTTGCCAGGATTCGATGCCCTTGCCGTGCTTGATCCAGAAATCGTCCGGCAATTGCTGGATGCCCGAATACAGAAGGTCGGTGTCTTCCAGCACATGGTCATTGAAATAGTCTTCCGCCGGCAAGCCCATCGCCCGCGCCTTGATGCGCATGTTGATGTCTTTCGACACCAGCACCACCGGACGGCCCGGGGTTTCGGCTTCCAGGCCGCGCACTACGCCGAGGATCTGGTTGTCGGCCTTGCCTACCGGCAGGCCTTCAGGCAAGTCTGCGTTCTGCAGCTTGGTCTGGAAGAACAGGCGGCCTTTGGCGTCCTTGTTGCCGAGCTTCGACAAAGGAATGCCATGGTCGATCTGGTCGTCGACGATGTCGCCTACCAATGCATCCAGCGAACGCGACACCTGGCGTGCGTTGCGCGCAACTTCCGACATGCCTTTCTTGTGGTTGTCGAGTTCCTCCAGCGTCACCATCGGCAGGTAGATGTCGTGTTCCTCAAACCGGAACAGGGAGGTCGGATCATGCATCAGCACGTTGGTGTCCAGCACAAACAGCTTGGTCGTGCCGGATTTGTCGGCGGCGCGGCTGGTGCTCGATTTCGGCCGGCTGTCGGCCGGCTTTGCAGGTTTGTCGGCAACGGCACGCGAATTCTCTGCGGGGGCCTTGTCGGTCTTGCGGTTTTCTACTGGTTTGTTGCGGGCTTGCGGAGCAACTTCCTTGTTACGGGTAATCGGTTCAACGACGGCGATACGTGGTTTGACGGCTTTGCCGGCTTCCGCTTTTGGGTAATCTTGAACGGAGAGTAAAGCAGCGGGTTTGGTCGGTAATTTTGGTAAGGGCATCAGAACCTCGCTTTAAAGATGAAAAAAGTGTTCGCTTTGGTGATAACACGAACCGGACCAAACGGGTGAGGCTACGGCGGGTACGACTTAAATATATTTAAAAAACATCAGGAATGAAGCGGCCTGGCTAACAAAACACAAATTAAAAAGTAAAAAAGCCGTTTGGGAAGGCCCTCAGGCCTTTTCCGCAAACGGCTTCCAAAATTATTTTTTTTGAATTCAATGACTTACAAACTCCAATACTTCTTCAACATGCGATGGCACCTTCACTCCACGCCATTCTTTCACCAATGTGCCGACGCCGTCAATCACAAACGTGCTGCGCTCGATGCCGCGTACTTGCTTGCCGTACATGTTTTTCATTTTCATGACATTGAACATGGCGCACAGCGTTTCGTCGGGGTCGGCGATCAGGTCGAAAGGCAGCCCCAGTTTGGCTTTGAAACCTTCATGGGAGCGAATGCTGTCGCGGCTGATGCCAAATACCAAAGTGTTTTTCTGTTCGAATTCCTGGTGCAGGTCACGGAACTGCATGGCTTCGGTGGTGCAGCCAGGCGTGTTGTCCTTGGGGTAAAAATACAACACTATGTTTTTTCCATGATAGTCCGACAACTTGAATGTCTGTCCGCCGGTCATGGCTGCGGAGAAGTCGGGCACCGTCATGTTGGTGATGGAAGGTTGGTCAGCCACTGTATTGTCCTGTTCATTAGATGATGATGAATCGGTCGCCAATCAGGGTCCTGCTGCACACGCTGATCAGCTGCTGCTTGCCTGCATGATCATTTCGCCCGATCGTCCCGGCAATTCCGCCCATGCAAGAGGGACCGTGGGTAATTGCCGGTCTTTGACGTGTCGATGATAGTCTTCCATCGCGACCAGATCATAGCCCTGCGCCTTCCAACCCCGCAGCAACTGCTCGAATATGGGGGCGAGTTTTTGCCCTTCAAGCTCTGCATGCAGAGTAAATACATGATCGCGCGGCGAGGCCGTCAGGGCAAGGATATGGGCGGCGATATTCGCCGGCGTCAGTTCTACGCCGCCGAAACTCCTGCCCAGCAGTTCATCCAGCGTCGGCAGGGTGGTCGGCAGCTGTATGCATGCCAGCGTCTTGCCGTTGACCTGCAGGCGATGCGGGCCGGCGGCCTGGTCGGCCAGGGCGCCGTCATCGGCCAGCATGGCGCGGCCATCGGAGGCATAAGCGATGCCGAATTTTTCCAGCTGCTCGAAGGCATGGGGATTCATTTGCCAGCCGGCGGCGCCGTGGGTCTTGGGCGCCTGGCCGAAAATCTGGGTGAAGCGGTCGAACGAACGCTGCATCTGCAGGGCGGTCCACTCGGCGCCGCGCTGCCGCACATGGTCTTGCCACACGCGGTGATCCCAGGTGTGGACGCCGCATTCGAAGCCGGCGTCGCGCACCGCCTGCATGTAGCTCGCGCACGTCTTGCCGATGTCCGGCGCAGGCAGCAGCACGCCGTACATCAGGGTCTTGAGGCCGTAATGTTCGACCACCGAGGTGCGCGATACTTTCTGGAAGAAGCCGGGCCGGAACACTTGCTTCAAGGCCCAGCCGGTATGGTCGTGCCCGAGCGAGAACAGGAAAGTGGCGCGTGCCTGGTATTTGCTCAGCAGGCGCACCAGGTTCGGTACTCCTTCACGGGTGCCGCGATAGGTGTCGGCGTCGATTTTTAAGGTGAGGAGGGGCAAGTTGTCTGGTCTGGCAGTAATAGGAAAAACAGCGCCCGCGAAACGCACGAAACAGCGTCGTGGCTTGCGCGGGCGGCAACGTAGGTCTTAGTCCATCAAGGCGCGTGCTTCGGCTACCTGGCCGCGGTACGCATCAAAAATATTGCGCAGGGTGTCGGCCATGGTGGTGGTCGGCTTCCAGTTCAGTTCGTCGCAGGTATTGGTGATCTTCGGCACGCGGTTCTGCACATCCTGGTAACCCTTGCCGTAGTAAGCGGCGGAAGTGGTCTCGACCAGCTTGACCTTCTTCGCCGAATCGGCGTACTCAGGATATTCCGCAGCCAGCTTGAGCATCATGTCGGCCAGGTCGCGGATCGAGTAGTTGTTGACCGGATTGCCGATGTTGTAGATCTTGCCGCTGGCGACACCGTCCTTGTTGGCGATGATCTTGATCAGCGCGTCGATGCCGTCGTCGATGTAGGTAAACGCGCGTTTCTGCTGGCCGCCGTCGACCAGCGAGATATTCTCGCCGCGCACGATATGGCCGAAGAACTGGGTCACCACGCGCGAGCTGCCTTCCTTCGGCGTATGGATCGAGTCGAGGCCGGCGCCGATCCAGTTGAATGGACGGAACAGGGTGAAGTTCAAGCCTTCTTCCATGCCGTAGCCCCAGATCACGCGGTCCATCAGCTGCTTGGCGCAAGAGTAGATCCAGCGCGGCTTGTTGATCGGGCCGCAGATCAGCTCGGATTGCTCCGGGTCGAATTCTTCATCGTGGCACATGCCATACACTTCGGACGTCGACGGGAACACCAGGTGCTTGCCGTACTTGGCGGCCGAACGCACGATCGGCAGGTTGGCTTCGAAGTCCAGTTCGAATACGCGCAGCGGCTGCTTGACGTAAGTCGATGGCGTGGCGATCGCTACCAGCGGCAGGATCACGTCGCATTTCTTGACGTGGTATTCGACCCATTCTTTGTTGATGGTGATGTCGCCCTCGAAGAAATGCATGCGCGACTTGTAAGCCTCGTTGTCCAGCAGGTCGCGGATACGGTCGGTCATCATGTCCATGCCGTAGACGTGCCAGTCGGTGGTTTCCAGGATCCGCTTGGACAGGTGGTGGCCGATGAAACCGTTGACGCCGAGGATGAGGACTTTTTTCATAGTGATCTATTGTTGTTGGATTGGCATTCCGCAAAACGGAATTTCAAGCGCTGCAGTTCTTGCCGGGCAGGGCGCGGTAAACAAACTGAAACCGCCCCGCCTGCCAAAGCAGCCGGTTTTATAAAAGGATGTTCTTTAAGGCTTCTGGCGTCACGGTTTGGCCGTCCGCCAGCAATTCGTTAATCAACAGCGTGCGGCCATCGCCACAGACGCCAACAATGCGATTATCCACTACCGCCAAGCCCCGAGGCAAATTTGCCGGCAGGTTTTCCACCAGTTTGGCCGATAAATAGGCTTTTCCGACGATAAACGTGCGCTCTTTGACAATAGTCCAGGCGCCAGGATAAGGCGGCGCCACTGCGCGGTACAGGTTGTAGACTTCTTGCGCCGGCCGGTTCCAGTCGATTTTGCCGTCCTCAGGCTTGCGTCCGCCGAAATAGCTGCCTTGCGCCAGGTCGTTCGGCAACCGGGGAATATTGCCGGCCAGCATGGCAGGCAACACCTGCCACAGCGTCTGCTCGGCGGCAACCACGACCTTGCCGAATACTTCGTAGGCGGTATCGTCGGGCAGGATCGGCACCGAGGTTTGCGCCACGATGGCGCCGGCGTCCGGCTTGGCCGCCATTTCATGCAGGGTGGCGCCGGTCTCGGTTTCGCCATGCAGTACCGCCCAGTTGATCGGCACCCGGCCGCGGTATTTCGGCAGCAGCGAACCGTGCATGTTGTAAGCGCCGTGTTTTGCCAGCGCCAGCAGGGCAACCGGCAGCATGTGGCGGTAATAGAAGCTGAAGATGAAATCCGGCTGCAGGGCCGCTACCTGGGCCAGCAGTTCTGGCGCAGCGGGATCGTTCGGGGCGATGCTGGCAATGCCATGCTGGCGGCACAGCGACGATACCGATTCGAACCAGATGGTTTCCTGCGGATTGTCTTCGTGGGTAACCACCAGTGCAATGTCGACGCCGCGCGCCAGCAGGACTTTTAGGCAGCGCACGCCAACGTTGTGATAGGCAAAGACGACGGCTTTCATGACGCCTGCTTGTCGTCCGCCGACGGCTGTTCCAGCATGGCTTGCACTACATAGCGCGGCCGTGCCCGCACCTGCTGGTAGATCCGGCCGACGTATTCGCCGACCAGGCCGATGCCGAACAGGATCATGCCCATCAGGAAGAAGGCAAACGCGAACAGGGTGAACACACCCTGTACTTCAGCGCCGAACAGGAAACGGCGCGCGACCAGGATGAAGAACAGCGCCGCGGAAGCGAAGGAAAGCACGATGCCTATCAGCGAGAACAGCTGCAAAGGCATGATCGAAAAGCCGGTGACCAGGTCGAAATTCAGGCGGATCAGGCTATACAGCGAGTACTTCGATTCGCCGGCCGAGCGTTCTTCATGCTCGACCACGATTTCAGTCTCTTTGCGGGCAAAGGTGTATGCCAGCGCCGGCACGAAGGTGTTGACTTCCTGGCACTGGTTGATCAGGTCGACCACGTTGCGGCCATAGGCGCGCAGCATGTTGCCCTGGTCGGTCATCCTGATGCCGGTGATCCTTTCGCGCAGCAGGTTCATGGCCTTGGAGGCGACCGTGCGCCAGGCTGAATCCTGGCGCTTGCGGCGGATCGAGCCGACGTAGTCGTAGCCCTCGCGCATCTTGGCGACCAGGTTGCCGATTTCTTCCGGCGGGTTCTGCAGGTCGGCGTCGAGCGTGACGACGATGTCGCCGCGGGTCGCTTCAAAACCGGCCAGTATCGCCATGTGCTGGCCGAAATTGCCGTTGAACAGGACTACGCGGGTAACGTCGGGACGCAAGCGGAACTGTTCCGCCAGGATGGCCGCCGACTTGTCGCGGCTGCCGTCGTTGACGTACAGGATTTCATAGCTGATGCCGAGTGCGTCGAGCGCCGGGTAGAGGCGCTCGAACAGTTTGGGAAGGCCCGATTCCTCGTTGTATACCGGGATGACGACGGAAAGTTCTGGTTTCATCAAGCGATCGTTCAATTTATTGAAGCACGGATTTTACCGCGGACACTGCGCGTTCGACATCGTTCTTCGTCATGGCATTGAACATTGGCAGCGAGACGATCAGGCGCCCGACCTTTTCGGCGACCGGGAACATGCCTTCCTTGAAGCCGCGTGCGCGATACATGCTGAGCAGGTGGATCGCCGGGTAGTGGTAGCCGATGCCGATGCCGCGTTCCTGCATCTGTTCCATGAAGGTGGCGCGCGCCGGTTTGCCGTCCCGGCGTTCCGGCAGCACCAGCTGGAACATGTGCCAGTTGCTGTTGGCGAAGTCGGCGACCGGCAGCTGGGCGCCGTGTTTCGCCTCGAAATCGCTGCCGAAGCAGGCAAAATAATGCTGCGCCAGTTCGCGCCGGTGGGCGGTGATCGCTTCGATATGGGCAAACTGGCCGAGGCCGATGGCGGCGGCGACGTCGGTCATGTTGAATTTGCCGCCGAGGACGTCGACATCGAGGCCGTCGAAGCCGCTGCGGGTCACGCCTTGCAGGCGGTATTTTTCCGCCAGGCGCGCTTCCTCGGCATTGTTCAGCACCAGGCAGCCGCCTTCGGACGAAGTGATGTTCTTGTTGGCCTGGAAGCTGAACGAGGCAAAATCTCCGAAAGAGCCGATGCGCTGGCCGTTCCAGGTCGAGCCCAAGGCTTGGGCGGCGTCTTCCACCACGCGCAAGCCATGTTTTTTAGCCAGCGCGTAGAGGCGGTCCATGTCGACCGGCAGGCCCGACAGGTAGACCGGGATGATGGCCTTGGTGCGCGGCGTGATGGCGGCTTCGACCTGGGCCAGGTCGATATTGCGGGTGACCGGATCGATATCCGCGAACACCGGCGTGGCGCCGGTTTCGATAATCACGTTGGCGGTGGCGACCCAGGAAACCGGCGTGGTGATGACTTCATCGCCGGCGCCGATGCCGGCGATGCGCAAGGCGATTTCCATGGTGCAGGTGCCGGAATTGAAGGTGCGCACCGGCCGGCCGCCGAAATACTCCGACAATTGCGCTTCGAATGCCTGCACCTTGGGGCCGCTGGTAATCCAGCCGGAGCGCAAGACGTCGCCGACCGCTGCGATCGTGGCTTCGTCGATGGTGGGTTTGGCAAACGGCAGGAAAGGTTGTTGGCTCATGTTGGTTTTGAAATCCGATGTAAGTTTGACGGAAAGTCGTGATGCACTGGTTAGCTGCGTGTCAGCAATACCACGCCGACGATGATGATGCCGATTGCCAGCAGGCGCTGCATCGAAACCGCTTCTCCCAGGAAGTACCAGGCGCCGACGGCGCTGATGATGTAGCCCATCGACAGCATCGGATAGGCGATCGTGACGTCGACCCGCGACAAGCCGATGATCCAGACCCCTACCGAGATGACATAACAAGCCAGGCCGCCCAGGATCGGCAGCTGGGTCGCCAGCTTGATGCCGGTGGCAAGCCAGTTCTGCGGCGTCAGGTGGATCACGCCGACCGCATTGGTGCCGGCCTTCAGCAGCAGCTGCGCGACGGCGTTAAGGCAGACGCCGCCGAGGATGAAGGCAAAAGTGGTGATATTCATATGCGTGGCGGGTTACGGTGCGGTTGTTGTGGATGCCGCAGGCGAAGCAGCAGCAATTCCCTGGTTGGTCACCACCACGCGGCGCGGATCCTGGCCGATGACCCGCATCGGCACGCCGCGCTGTTCCAGTTCGCGGTAGTTTTCCGGGCGGATGATGGCGATGTCCTTCTTGCCGGCAGCGTGATCGGCCGTCCATTTGACGACAAACGCATCGATGGTCGGAATCCATAGCTCCGGCTGCTGGCCGATGCCGAATTCCAGCTCGTCCATGTGCTGCACCATGGTCATGGTGCGGCGCAGGTAGAACGGCAGCGCCTGCTCGTATTTGCCGACCACGTACAGCGTGGTTTGCGGCGTCATTTCGGCATTGATGGCCGGCACCAGGTCGATCCCCGCCGAGTAGCGTCCTTGCGGATCGTGGCCGTACATCAGCAGCTGGCCGCCGATGAAGCCGCTGGCGGCGAGGGCGACGATGGCCCATTCGCGCTGCCGGCGCACCAGCAGCAGGGCCGCGACGGCGCCCGCGAAAGCGACTGCCGATGCGGCGAACACCCAAGGCACGTGGGCCTGCATCAAGGGCAGGCTGTAAGCATCCTTGGCCAGGTTCGGGATCTTGTGCGACAGGACCAGGCCGATCGCGGCCGGCGCCAGCAGCAACAGCGCCGAAGCCTGCACCGACTTGTTGCTGGCGTTATCCAGGTGGCAGGCGATCAGCAGCGCCAGCGCCGGGAAGATCGGCAGGATGTAGGACGGCAGCTTGGAATCGGAAATGCTGAAGAACACGAAAATGAACACGCTCCAGATCAGCAGCATCTTTTTCGGCTGGAAACCCGACGCAGCATTCTGTTCGCGCGCACCGTTCCACAAGCTTTGGAACAGGACGCCCAGCCAAGGCACGATACCCAATACCAGGATGGGAACGAAGTAATAAGGCGGGCCGTAGCGGTTGTGGATCTTGCTGGTGAAGCGCTGGAATTGCTCGTGGATGAAGAAGAATTGCGGGAATTCGGGATTCTTCAGCGAGATCAGGACAAACCATGGCGTGGTGATGAGGAAGAACAGGATCAGGCCCAATACCAGGTGCAGGCGTTTCCAGATCGGCCAGTCGCGCGAAAACAGCGTATACAGGACCAGCACCGCGCCGGGCAGGAGCAGGCCGATCAAGCCTTTCGACAATACCGCCAGCGCCATGCCGGCCCAGCACAGCAGCATCCAGTTGCGCTGTTCGGCATGGCTGATGTCGCCGCGCTGCGCCAGCAGCAGGGCGCACAGGGAAATCGTCATCATGCCGGACAAGCCCATGTCCAGCGTATTGATGTGGCCGAGGCCGGCCCACAGGAAGCTGGAGCCGAGCACCAGCGCTGCGTAGAAGCCGATGCGGGCCGAGAACATGCGGGTGCCGGTGAACGCAACCAATACCACGCCCAGCAAACCGCACAAGCCGGTCCACAAGCGCGCTTGCCATTCACCCAGGCCGAACAGCTCGAAGGTGAGGGCGTTCATCCAGGTTTGCAGCGGCGGTTTCTCGAAGTACTTGAGGCCGTTCAGGCGCAGGGTGATCCAGTCGCCGGTGGCGACCATCTCGCGCGCCATTTCGGCGTAGCGGCCTTCATCGGTGGGCACCAGCGTGCGCGCCCCGAGCATGTAAAACCAGATGATGCAGAACAGCAGGAACAACAGCCAGGCGAAAGTTTTTGATTTATGCAGTTCACGCATCTTGGGCGGTTTCCTCGTCGGTATTGAAAATCAGGGCCAGGGCGACTTTGCGCCCCTCGGCCATCAGGATGTTGTAGGTGCGGCAGGCAGCCTTGTTATCCATGCATTCGACGCCGATGCGGCGCGCGGTCAGCACGCTGGTCAGCTTCGGATGGACGAAGCGCTGGCGCGCGCCGGTGCCGAGGATCACGACATCGGGCCGGGTGCTGTCTATATGCGCGAAATGTTCGGCATGGAGGGCATCGAAGCCGCTCACCGGCCATGGCACCGGCGCAGCTTCCGGCAGCACCAGCAGGCTATGTTCGTAGCGGACGGCGTTGATTTCCACGCCCTTGTCGTCGTAGGCCGTGACTGTCTGGTACTGTTGGGTCGGGGTGGTATGTAGCTTCATTGCATTATCTTTACACGTTGAGGGGTTGATCCTATCCACGAATACTTAGCTGAACCAAAGGATAGACCGCAGACGATGTGCAAATTCCCAGGAAATGGAAAATAAAGTGCTGCATTGTAGCGTTTTCCGTCCAGGAACTTGCGGTATTGATTGATAAAACCTCACGCTTTCGGCAGAATGGGTGGTTCGGGCGGTGGATTGTGCACTGCCGAAAAGCTGTCTGAAAAGTCGTGAAATAGCGTGGAGCGCCCTTACAAGGGGTTGTTGCAGGCATTTGTTGCGGCGCACTGACCCGCGTGTGACGATAACCCAATTTTCCAGACAGCTTTTTAATGCTGGATAATGTTGCGTAAAATACAGGGGATTGCGCTGTGCGACCGATTCAAAAATCGAAAAAACTGGACGATGTCTGTTACGACATCCGTGGACCCGTGCTGGAAAAAGCGCGGCAAATGGAAGAAGAAGGCCACAAGATCATCAAGCTGAACATCGGCAACCTGGCCGTGTTCGGTTTCGAGCCGCCCGATGAAATCGTGCAAGACATGATCCTCAACATGGGCAACGCTTCCGGTTATACCGATTCCAAGGGCATGTTCGCGCCGCGCAAGTCGGTGATGCATTATTGCCAGCAAAAAAAGATCCAGGGCGTCACGATCGACGATATCTACCTGGGCAACGGCGCCTCGGAACTGATCGTGATGAGCATGAACGCCTTGCTCAACACAGGCGATGAAGTCCTGGTGCCGGCGCCCGACTATCCGCTCTGGACCGCGGCGGTCAGCCTGTCCGGCGGCACCCCGCGCCATTACGTCTGCGACGAGCAGGCCGGCTGGTTCCCTGATATCGAAGACATCAAGAAGAAAATCAACAGCAACACCCGCGCGATCGTCGTCATCAACCCGAACAATCCGACCGGTGCGCTGTACCCGGTGGAGCTGTTGCAGCAGATCGTCGACCTGGCGCGCCAGCATCAGCTGATCATTTTTGCCGACGAGATCTACGACAAGGTGCTGTACGACGGCGAGACCCACACCTCGCTGGCGGCGCTGGCCGACGACGTGCTGTTCATCACTTTCAACGGTTTGTCGAAAAACTATCGTTCCTGCGGCTACCGCGCCGGCTGGATGGTGGTGTCGGGCGAGAAAAAACATGCCAAGGGCTATATCGAGGGCTTGAACATGCTGGCGTCGATGCGCCTGTGCGCCAACGCGCCGGGCCAGTATGCGATCCAGACCGCGCTGGGCGGCTACCAGAGCATCAACGACCTGGTGGGGCCGGGCGGCCGCCTGACGCGCCAGCGCGACATGGCGTATAAATTGCTGACCGATATCCCGGGCGTCACCTGCGTCAAGCCGAAGGCTGCGCTATACATGTTCCCGCGCCTCGATCCGAAGATGTACCCGATCAGCGACGACCAGGATTTCGCCTACGAATTGCTGGCCGAGCAGCGCGTGCTGATTGTCCAGGGAACCGGCTTCAACTGCCCGACGCCGGACCATTTCCGCGTGGTGTTCCTGCCGAATACCGACGACCTGGCCGATTCCATGGGGCGCATCGCCAGCTTCCTCGAAGGTTATCGCCGGCGCCACGGCAAGGCTTGACGCGGCTTGAAGCAGAATTTTCATTAAACCCGCCGGATCGGCTTGGCAGCCGGCCCGGTATCAGCAGATTTTTTTACAGACAGCAGAGATCATGAAATCCATCAAGGTAGGTTTGCTTGGCATAGGTACGGTCGGTTCCGGCACGTTCAACGTATTGAAGCGCAACCAGCGAGAGATTGCAGCGCGCGCAGGGAGAGCGATCGAAATTACGATGGTGGCCGATCTCGATGTCGAACGCGCCAGGCAGCTGACCAATGGCGAAGTGGCCGTGGTCAACGACGCCAGGCTGGTGGTCAACAATCCCGATATCGATATCGTCATCGAGCTGATCGGCGGCTACGGCATCGCCAAGGACCTGGTGCTGCAGGCGATTGCCAACGGCAAGCATGTGGTGACCGCCAACAAGGCGCTGATCGCAACGCATGGCGATGAAATTTTCAAGGCGGCCCAGGAAAAGGGCGTGATCGTGGCGTTTGAAGCGGCGGTGGCCGGCGGCATCCCTATCATCAAAGCCTTGCGCGAAGGCTTGACCGCCAACAGCATCCAATGGATCGCCGGCATCATCAACGGCACCACCAACTTCATCCTGTCCGAAATGCGCGACAAGGGCCTCGATTTTGACGTCGTGCTGAAAGAAGCGCAGCGCCTGGGTTACGCCGAAGCCGATCCGACTTTCGATATCGAAGGCGTGGACGCCGCCCACAAGCTGACCATCATGGCCTCGATCGCTTTCGGCATCCCGGTGCAGTTCAGCAAGGCGCATGTGGAAGGCATCACCAAGCTGCAGGCGACCGATATCCGCTATGCCGAGCAGCTCGGCTACCGCATCAAGCTGCTCGGCATCACCAAGCGCACCGCCGGCGGCATCGAGCTGCGCGTGCATCCGACCCTGATCCCGAGCACGCGCCTGATCGCCAATGTCGAAGGCGCCATGAATGCGGTGCTGGTGCGCGGCGATGCGGTTGGCGATACGCTGTATTACGGCAAGGGCGCCGGCGCCGAGCCTACCGCTTCGGCCGTGATCGCCGACCTGGTCGACATCACGCGCCTGGCGACCGCCGATCCCGAGCATCGCGTGCCGCACCTGGCGTTCCAGCCGAACGCCATGGCTGACACGCCGATCCTGCCGATGGCGGAAATCACCACCAGCTATTACCTGCGCATGCATGTGGCCGACCAGCGGGGCGTGCTGGCCGATGTCACGCGGATCCTGGCCGATTCGTCGATTTCGATCGACGCCATGCTGCAGAAAGAACCGGCGGCAGGCGAGACCCGCACCGACATCATCATGCTGACGCACCAGACTCAGGAAAAGAATGTCGAAGCGGCGATTGCCAAGATCGAAGCCTTGGCGACCGTGGTCGGCAGCGTCACCAAGATCCGCCTGGAAGAATTGGGTTAAGCGCCTGTCTTGATGGAAGATGATCGGCGCTTCCAGCGTCAACGTAAAAAAACGCAGCAGATGAATAATCTGCTGCGTTTTTTTTTCATCTGGCGCAGGGCGGCAGATTTTGCATTAATGACAATTGCCGCCTGCAGGATCAGGCGCTGGCGGCCCAGCTGTCATTCGAGGTTCTGCACCTGCTCGCGCATCTGGTCGATGAGCAGCTTCAGTTCCATGGAGGCGTCGGCGAGTTCCTTGATCGCAGCCTTTGAACCAACGGTGTTGGCTTCGCGATTGAGTTCCTGCATCATGAAGTCGAGGCGCTTGCCGACCTGGCCGCCTTTTTTCAGGATATGGCGGGTTTCGCCCAGGTGCGCCGCCAGCCTGGACAGCTCTTCCGCGATATCGATGCGGATGCCGTACAGCGTGACTTCCTGGCGGATCCGGTCCAGCGCTTCTTCGCGCGACAGGCTGGAATTGCCGGCGTCCTGTTGCGCCAGGCCGAGCGCTTCCTGCATGCGCTCTATGGCTTTTTGCTGGAACTGCGCCACTACCTGCGGCACCAGCGGCGTGATCCTTTGCACGATGGCTTCCATGGCGTCGATGCGGGAAATCAGGGTGGCTTGCAGCGCAGCGCCTTCACGGGCGCGCGAATCGACAAACGCTTCCAGCGTGGCGCTCATGGTGGCCTGGATGTCGGCTTGCAGCGTGTCCTGGCTGATCACCGCTTCCTCGATCACGCCCGGCCAGCGCAGCAGCTCGTTGACGGTGAGCGGCGCCGCTTCGATGAATTGCTGGCGCACGGCGCTTTGCAGGTCCGCCAGGGAGGCCAGCAGCGCGGTGTTCAGCGCCTGCGACGCGCCGGACGCGGTCTTGCGCCCGAAACTCAGGCGGCATTCAACCTTGCCGCGCGCAACGCGGCCGATGATCGCCTCGCGCAGCGCCGGTTCGAGCGAGCGCAGATCGTCGTTGATGCGAAATTGCAGGTCGAGGAAGCGCGAATTGACGCTCTTGATTTCGATGGTAATCGTGCCCGCTGCCGTCTCGCGATTGTTGACGGCGTAACCTGTCATGCTACAGATAGTCAAAATGCTGTCCTTTGTTTCTGGTTTGCAAGGGTTTTTCTTTACAATTCAGCGATTTATCAAGACAATCCTTACACCATTGACTAAGCATTGATTAAGGTAGGATCGCATGGCCGCGCAAAACAATGCACCATTGCCTGACGGGCTAAAAATTGCTGGATACCGCATTGTAAAGAAGATTGCTTCTGGCGGGTTCAGTATTGTCTATCTGGCATACGACGAGGATGGCAACGCAGTCGCCATCAAGGAATATCTGCCGAGTTCGTTGGCTTTACGCCAATGGGGAGAACTGGCGCCGGCCATCTCGCCGGAAAACCTGCCGACCTTCCGCATCGGCCTCAAATGCTTCTTCGAGGAAGGCCGCGCGCTGGCGCGCATCGCCCATCCGAACGTTGTGAGCGTGATCAATTTCTTCCGCGCCAATGAAACCGTGTACATGGTGATGGCCTACGAATCGGGGCGCTCGCTGCAGGAACACATCCTGCGCCGCCGCGACAAGGGGGAGAAACCGCTGGTGTCGGAAAAATTCATCCGCAAGATGTTCCGCCACGTGATGAACGGCTTGCGCGAAGTGCATACCCACAAGTTGCTGCACCTGGACTTGAAGCCGGCGAATATCTACCTGCGCGCCGACGGCACGCCGATCCTGCTGGATTTCGGCGCCGCCCGCCAGACCTTGCGTTCCGACTCGCCCAAGCTGTACCCGATGTATACGCCGGGTTTTGCCCCGGCCGAATTGTATGAGCGGAATGGCAACCTGGGGCCGTGGACCGACATCTACAGCATCGGCGCCTCGATTTTCGCCTGCATGGTCGGTGCGCCGCCGCAGCCGGTGGACCAGCGCAAGGTCAACGACAAGATGGAAGGCCACTTCCGCAAGCTGGAGGGCCTGTATTCGCCGGAGCTGATCCAGGTGGTGCGCTGGTGCCTGATGATCGATCCGCTGCAGCGGCCGCAAAGCGTGTTCGCGGTGCAGCGCGCCCTGATGGAGCCGGTGCAGGAAGAGGAGGTCAGCGTGCGCGACATGGTTACGCGCAAGATACGCAACGTGTTCTTCACGCATATCCAGTTCCGCCGCAAGCCCGAGAGCAACCCGGATACGACCATCCAGGAAAACACGCAGTAAACAAGTAAAAAACGCCGCTTCATTGCCCCAGCATTCGCTGTATTTTTAGCAAGAACCAGACATAGTCATGCGATTTTCAGTTTATCAAGAAAGCCATATCGGCGGCCGCAAAGTCAACCAGGACCGGATGGGCTACAGTTTCACGCGTGACGCCTTGCTGCTGCTGCTGACCGACGGCATGGGCGGCCACCTGCACGGCGAGATCGCCGCCAGCATTGCGATGCAGACCATCGGTTCGCTGTTCCAGAAGAATGCCCAGCCGTATATCAAGAAGCCGGAACGTTTCCTGGAAGACGCCTTCTATGCGGCCCATATGGAAATCCACCGCTACCGGGAAGTGCACAAACTGTCGGAAACCCCGCGCACCACGGTGGTGGCCTGCCTGATCCAGCACAACAGCGCGTTCTGGGCGCACTGCGGCGATTCACGGCTGTACTGGATGCGCAACGGCCAGATCCTGGCGCGCACCCGTGACCACTCACGCATCGAGAGCCTGATTGCACAAGGCAAGGCCGATCCTTCGGAGCGCGCCACCCACCCGGACCGCAACAAGCTGTTCAACTGCCTGGGCGCGACCAACATGCCGATCGTCGAACTGTCGCGCCGCGTCAGCCTGCAGGCGGGCGACGTCATGCTGCTGTGCTCCGACGGCTTGTGGTCGATGCTGCCTGACCACGTACTGGCGCAACGGCTGCAGACCAGCACCATCGTGCGGGCGGTGCCGGAGCTGGTGAACAATGCGCTTGGGATTGCCGGCAAAACCAGCGATAATATTACCGCTTTGGCAATGGCCTGGGGCGCCGACCCGAACATCGACGATCCGGCCAGCTCGATCGTCACCCACACGCTGCCGATCGGCAGCCTGACCACCACCATCCAGGCGCCGCGGCTTGGCGCGACAGATGCCCCGGACGGCTTCAGCGATGCCGACATCGAACAGGCGATCGCGGAAATCCGCGGCGCAATTGAGAAAAATATTTAAGGAACTGCATGTCAACCATTACCCGTCCTAGCGGCCGCGCCGCCGATGCCTTGCGCGCCGTGCGCCTGACCCGCAACTACACCAAGCACGCCGAGGGTTCGGTGCTGGTCGAGTTCGGCGACACCAAGGTCATCTGCACCGCCAGCCTGGAAGAAAAAGTCCCGGGTTTCCTGAAGGGCAAGGGGCAAGGCTGGCTGACCGCCGAATACGGCATGCTGCCGCGCTCCACCAATACCCGCATGGACCGCGAGGCAGCGCGCGGCAAGCAATCCGGCCGCACCCAGGAAATCCAGCGCCTGATCGGCCGTTCGCTGCGTGCGGCGTTTGACCTGGAGGCTTTCGGCGAACGCACCTTGCATCTTGACTGCGACGTGATCCAGGCCGACGGCGGCACCCGCACCGCATCGATCACCGGCGCCATGGTGGCGGCTTACGATGCTTTTGCGCGGCTGCTGGAGAGCAGGGCGATTGCCGCGATTCCCTTGAAACATTTCGTGGCGGCGATTTCGGTCGGCGTCTACCAGGGCACGCCGGTGCTGGACCTCGATTATGTCGAAGATTCCGGCTGCGACACGGACATGAACGTGGTGATGACCGACACCGGCCATTTTATTGAAGTGCAGGGCACCGCGGAAGGCGTCGCCTTCGACCGTCCTACGCTGAACAGCCTGCTGGACCTGGCGCAAGGCGGCATCGGCGAACTGATCCAGCTGCAAAAGCAGGCTTTGGGCCTGGCCGACTGAGGTGCCGCCGCCGGCAAAACCGCGAGGCTGAAATATCGGTTGCGCGCGCAGATCGTCAATGATGCGCGCGCGCAAGCGATATAATCCTGCCTATGTATATCGATTCCCACTGCCATATCAATTTTCCGGAGCTGTCCGCCAGGATGCCGGAAGTGCTCGCCAAGATGGCGCAAAACCAGGTGACCCATGCGCTATGCGTATCGGTTGACCTGCCCGATTTCCCGCAGGTGCTGGCGCTGGCCGAGACCTATCCGCACATCTATGCGTCGGTCGGCGTGCATCCCGATTATGAGGATACGCCGGAACCCAGCGTCGACGACCTGATCCGCCTGTCCGACCATCCGAAAATCATCGCCATCGGTGAAACGGGGCTCGATTATTACCGCCTGCAGGGCGACCTGGAATGGCAGCGCGAGCGTTTCCGCCGCCACATCCGGGCCTCGCGCGCGACCGGCAAGCCGCTGATCATCCATACCCGCGCCGCTTCCGCCGACACCATCCGCATCATGCAGGAAGAGGGCGCCGGCACCAATGCCGGCGGCGCCGGCGGCGTGATGCACTGTTTTACCGAATCGCTGGAAGTGGCCGAAGCGGCGATGGCGATGGGTTTCTACATTTCGTTTTCCGGCATCGTCACCTTCAAGAGCGCCAAGGAATTGCAGGCGGTGGCGCTGGCGGTGCCGCTGAGCAGCACCCTGATCGAAACCGATTCGCCCTACCTGGCGCCGGTGCCGCATCGCGGCAAGATGAACGAGCCGGGCTGGGTCATGCACGTCGGCGAGTTCCTGGCGAATCTCAAAGGCGTGCCGGCAAGCGAGGTAGCGCAGCAGACTACCGACAATTTTTTCAATTTGTTCAAACTGGCAAAGGATCAGGCGCATGGTTAACTTATCTAGCCGCTGGAGCGGCGCTTCGCGGTTTTCGGCAATGTTGCTGTTGCTGGCGCTGAGCTGCCTGCCGTCATTGAGCCAGGCCAGCAACCTCGACGACTATGTCAAGGCGGTCAGGCTGGACGACGAGCGCGGCATGAAGAAATTGCTGGCTGCGGGCGTCAGCCCTAACCTGGCGGAGAAACAGCGCGGCGATACCGGCCTGATACTGGCCTTGCACGAAGATTCCAAGAAAGTTTTCGGGCTTTTGCTCAATGCAAAAGGTATCGATCTCAACCTGCGTGCGCGCAACGGCGACACGGCGTTGATGGTGGCTTCCTACAAGGGTGATGTGGCGGCGGTGAAGGCGTTGCTGGACAAGGAAGCCGAGCCCAACAATACCGGCTGGACCGCGCTGCATTATGCGGCGGCGATCGGCAATAATGAAATCGTGCAGATGCTGCTGGACGCATCGGCCTACATCGATGCCGGCTCGCCCAACAATACGACGCCGATCATGATGGCCGCGCGCGGCGGCAAGATCGAGACCGTCAAGCTGCTGCTCGATAGCGGCGCCGACGTCACCCTGAAAAACGATCTCGGCATGACCGCCATCGACCTGGCTAGGAAATTCGACCACGACGACATCGCCGACGGCTTGACCAGCCGCCTCAAGAAAGCCGGCAAGCTGTAGTCCTTGATTAATTGATTATGTAAGGATGTGGGGACCCGCATCCTTGATATTTTTAGTGCCGGTCAGCGCCATGCTGACATCCAGTTCCTGCTGCAATATCTGCAGCATCCTGGTGACGCCGGCTTCTCCCATCGCTCCCAGGCTATACAGGAAGGCGCGGCCGATCATGGTGCCTTTGGCGCCGAGGGCCACCGCTTTCAGCACGTCCTGGCCGCTGCGGATGCCGCCGTCGAACCAGACTTCGATCTGGTCGCCTACCGCCTCGACGATCGCCGGCAGCGCCGAGATCGACGATACCGCGCCATCCAGCTGGCGGCCGCCGTGGTTGCTGACGACGATGGCGTCGGCGCCGGTGGTGGCGGCGATCTTGGCGTCCTCGACGTCGAGGATGCCCTTCAGGATCAGCTTGCCGCCCCATTGTTCCTTGATCCAGGCGATGTCGTCCCAGTTCAGGGTCGGATCGAACTGGCTGGCGGTCCATTTGCTCAGGGTCATGATGCCGTCGGCGCCGGAGACGTGGCCTGCCAGGTTGCCGAAAGATTTGCGGCCGCCTAGCGCGCGCAGGGCCCAGCCTGGTTTGGTGGCGAGGTCGAGCAGGTTGGCCAGGGTCATTTTCGGCGGCACCGACATGCCGTTTTTCAAGTCTTTGTGGCGCTGGCCGAGAATCTGCAGGTCCAGCGTCAGCACCAGGGCGGAACATTTGGCGGCCTTGGCGCGTTCGATCAGGGACTTGATGAAACCGCGGTCGCGCATGACATACAGCTGGAACCAGAACGGCTTGGTGGTCACGCTGGCGACGTCTTCGATGGAGCAGATGCTCATGGTCGACAGGGTGAACGGGATGCCGAATTTTTCGGCGGCGATGGCGCCGAGCATTTCACCGTTGGCCCATTGCATGCCGGTCAAGCCGGTAGGGGCAATCGCCACCGGCATCGTCACCTCTTCACCGATCATGCTGCTGCGGGTAGAACGCTGGTCGACGTTGATGGCGACCCGCTGGCGTAGGTGCAGGGCGGCCAGGTCGCTGCTGTTGGCGCGATAGGTGGATTCGGTGTAGGAGCCGCTGTCGGCATAGTCGTAAAACGCTTTTGGCACGCGCTTCTTGGCCAGTACGCGCAGATCTTCGACGCAGGTGATTACAGGCATGGGGGCTCTCCGCTAGATTTTGTCATGTGACGCTGTTGCCGCGCTGTTGCCACTATCTTAGATGAAAACAATGCATGCACGGTGCAATTCAATTGACGCCTGGCATGAAGCATTTTCACCTGGCCTCGCGTATCTGCGCCAGCAGTTCCTGCGCCGCCTGCCTGCCGCTGCGCACCGCCGATTCCAGCGTCGCCGGATAATCGCTGGCGGTATAGTCGCCGGCCAGCAGCAGCTTGCCCAGGCCGGTGTCGTTGGCCGGCCGCGCCAGGCCCGGGGTGCAGGCAAATGTGGCGCGCTTTTCTGAAATGACCTGGGTCCAGGCGGGCGACGCCAGCTGCGGCTGCCTGAAGGCTGTGGCCAGCTGTGCGGCGACCGCTTTCGCCAGCGCCTCATGGCCGGCCTGTATGGCCTCGGATGAAGCGCTGATGACGACTGCCAGCAAACCGGCCTGGGTCGCATCGAGCTGGCCGCGGTCGAATACGAACTGGCCCCAGGCGGCGCTGCCGCCGGCGTTTCCCGGATCGTCCAGCAAGGCGAAGAACGGGCGCGGCAAGCGCGTGGCGGCCGGGTATTGCAGGTAACAGGTGGTGATCGGCTCGTAGTCGAAACCGCGCAAGGTTGCCAGCAGCGCCGCATCTGCACAGCCGTCCAGCAGCGTTGCCGCGGTTTCGGGCGGCGTGGCGATCACGACGGCGTCGAAATCCATGCTTGCCTCGCTGCCTTGCAGCTGCCATCGTTCGCTGCTGCGCTGCAGTTGCCTGATGCTGTGGCCGGATTCGACGTTGCCGCCGCGTTCCTCGATGAAGGCAGCCGCCTGTTGCGGGAACAGGTTGCTCAGATCGGTGCGCGGCAGCAGCATGTCCGAGGCGCTCCTGCGGGCGCCCAGGCTGTCGCGCAGCACTGCCAGGAAAACCTGCGCCGAGGCTTGCTCCGGCGGGGTATTCAGCGCGGCGATGCAGAGCGGGCGCCACATCAGCCGGACCAGGCGCTCGGTCTGGTCGAACCGTTCCAGCAGCGTGCTGACGCTGCAATCGTCGTGCAGCTGCCAGCCCATCCAGCGCGCGGCGGAAGAAAAGCGCGCCAGCGCCAGCTTGTCCTGGCGCTCGAGGCCGTCGGCGCGCAGCAATGCCGCCAGCAGGTGCAAGGGCGCCGGCAAGCGCGGCGCCACAAAAGTCATGCCGCCGCTATCGGCCGGGTAACACATCTGCAGCGGCAGCCGCAGCATGACGCTGGCCGGATCGATGCCGACCTTGCGCATCATTTGCAATGTCTCGCGGTAAGCGCCCAGCAGGATGTGCTGGCCGTTGTCCAATATGGTTTCGTTGATGTCGACACGCCGGGCCCGGCCGCCGAGCTGGCGGCTGGCTTCGAACAAGGTCACCTGGTGGCCGGCCTGGGTCAGTTCGACGGCGGCGCTGCAACCGGCCCAGCCGGCGCCGATCACTGCGACCTGTTGCATTTCCATGGCCATGTCAGCGCAGGGGCAAGGGCCGTGATGCGGCGCAGTCAACCGCGCACATAGGTCTTCCATGCCAGCCAGAGTTTACGGATCGGCGTGAGCGAAATGCGCTGGTTCAGTACATGGAAGCCGTCGCGCTCGATTTCACCCAGCAGCGCGCGGTAGATGGCCGCCATCATCAGGCCGGGGCGCTGGGCGCGCCGGTCTGCCTTGGGCAGCAACGCAAATGCTTCGTCGTAAGCCTGCTGCGCACGCGCCACCTGGAAGCGCATCAGGTTGACGAAATTCTCGCTGTAACGCGCATTCAGGATATCGGCGGCAGTGACATTGAATTGCTGCAGCTCGTTGACCGGCAGGTAGATGCGGCCCTTGCGGCCGTCTTCGCCGACGTCGCGGATGATATTGGTGAGCTGGAATGCCAGGCCGAGCTTCTCGGCAAACTGCAGGGTTTGCGGCTGGCTCACGCCGAAGATGCTGGCCGACAGGATGCCGACCACGCCTGCCACATGCCAGCAGTATTGCTTCAAGCCCGGATAATCGAGGTAACGGGTCTGGTTCAGGTCCATTTCCATGCCGTCGATGATCGCTTGCAGGTGCTTGCCGTCCAGTCCGTAGGGCTGCAGGTGAGGTTGCAGGGCCTGGGTGACCGGATGGGACGGATTGCCGGCCAGCATGGCGGAGATTTCCTTGCGCCACCACATCAGCTTGGTGCGCGCCACGCTTTCGTCGGTGCAATCGTCGACCGTATCGTCCACTTCGCGGCAGAAGGCGTACAGCGCAGTGATGGCGCGCCGCCGTTCCGCCGGCAGGAACAGGAAACTGTAATAAAAACTGGAGCCGCTCTGGGCGGCTTTTTGCTGGCAGTAATCGTCTGGGGACATGAATGTGGGAAGCAGCTTAAAAAACAATTTGCCCGAAGTATACGTAAGAATGCGTAAGAGCGGCGTTATTGGTTTGCGGAATTTTGCCGGTTCATCTCATGCGCAGGGCGCGCCAGGCAAGCAGCAGCCAGTCGGCCTTGCCCAGTTTCGGCCGCTGGCGGAACATGTCGTAATCCGCCGCTTCCAGCAGCTCAAGGATGCGCAGGCCGCCTTGCACCACCAGCCGCAACTCCCAGCCGATCCGGCCCGGCAGCCGCAGCGCCAGCGCCTGGGCGCCGGTCATCATGCCGCGTGCGCGCTGTACCTCGAACTGCATCAGGCGGCGCCAGGCGTGGTCCACCGTGCCGCTGGCAAGCTGGGCCTGCGACACGCCGAAACGCTGCAAGTCTTCCAGCGGCAGATAAATCCTGGCCTTGTCCCAGTCGATCGCTACGTCTTGCCAGAAGTTAATCAATTGCAACGCCGAACAGATGGCGTCCGAATCGCGCAGGTTCTGTTCGTTCGCCGCGCCGTACAGGTGCAGCATCAGGGCGCCGACCGGATTGGCCGAGCGCCGGCAGTAGTCGAGCAGCTCGGGAAACTGGCTGTAGCGGGTGGTGGCCACATCCTGCTTGAAGGCGGACAGCAGGTCGCGGAACGGCGCCAGCGGCAGCCGGTATTCCACGATTACCTGTTCCAGCGCCTGAAACAAGCTGCTTTCCGCGGCCTGCTTATGTTCTATCCTGTCCAAAGCGGTCTCGTACGCATGCAGCGCGCGCAAGCGCTGTTCGGGAGCGGCGTCGCCTTCATCGGCGATGTCGTCGGCACTGCGGGCAAAGGCATAGATGGCCCTGACTGCGGGACGCAGCCGGGCTGGCAGCAGCAGGGAAGCGACCGGGAAATTTTCGTAATGGTTGGTGGACATTAGGGCGGGCAGAATATCTTTGTCAAAAAAGCATTATTTGTCTCTAATTGTCCGGTATAAAAAAAGCTTTGGTCAAACTTAATCCGGCGCAATTATAATAACTGACCTGAAAGTTATTAATTTGTGAGAAGCTTCGGCAATCGATTGTTTTATGGCATGCCGGACGGTGCTGCATAAACCGGCGACGACAGCTAACGACCGCCCAGAATAGTAAAGGAAAAAACGTGTTGACCCAGATAAATCCGCGTCCGTCCGCAGCTACCTTGGTGCGCATGCGCGCTCCCGGTTTGTTGCTTATTTGCACATTGCTGTTGGCTGCCTGTTCCAAGCACGCTGAAAAGGTCGAAGATATCCGCCCGGTGCGGGTGGTGGTGCTGAACCCGGCCAATGCCGACGTCACCTCTGAATTTCCGGGCGCGGTGCAGGCCCGCTATGAATCGCAGCTGGGTTTCCGGGTGGCCGGCAAGATCATTGCGCGCCAGGTCGATGTCGGCACGGTCGTCAAGCGCGGCCAGGTGCTGATGCGGCTCGATCCCAAGGACCTGCAGCTGGCGCAGGCGCAAGCGGTGGCCGCCGTCAGTTCGGCCGCCAGCAACCGCGATACCGCCAAGGCCGACCTGAAACGCTACCAGGAGCTGCGCGACAAGAACTTCGTCAGCCAGGCCGTGCTGGATGCGAAAGATACGGCGTACAAGGCCGCGCAAGCGACTTATGACCAGGCCGAAGCCGCATTCAAGGGGCAGTTGAACCAGACCGCTTACGCGACCCTGGAGTCGGATGTGGATGGGGTGGTCACCGCCATCAGCGCCGAAGCCGGCCAGGTGGTTGCGGCCGGCACGCCGGTGGTCAGCGTGGCTCGCCAGGGCGCCAAGGAAGTGGTGGTCGGCGCGCCGGAAAACCAGGTCGACAAACTGCGCGGCAGCAGCGATGTGCAAATACGGTTGTGGGCCGATCCAAAACAGGTGATCCGCGGCACGGTGCGCGAGGTTTCGCCGATTGCCGATCCGGTGACGCGCACTTACGCCATCAAGATCTCGATCCCGGACGACGCGCCTAACGTCAAGCTGGGCATGACCGCCTACGCCAGCTTCACCAGCAAGACCAGCGACAATGCGATCAAGGTGCCGCTCACTGCGCTGTTGCGGGTGCAGGACCACAGCGCGGTATGGGTGGTCGACGGCGCCGCCGTGCGTCAGGTGCGCCAGGTGCCGGTGCAGATCAACGGCCAGCACGGCAATGAAGTATGGATACAAGGCGACCTGCGCGCCGGCCAGCAGGTGGTGACCGCCGGCGTCAACCAGCTCAAGCCGGGACAGAAAGTCACGATCCTGAATGCGCCGGAAGGCAGCCTGCCGCCCGGCAAAGCGGTGGCGAGCCCGCCGCTGGCGTCCAATAATGCCGAACCTTCCGCAGCGGCGGCAACGGGCGGAGCAGCCCGATGAGCGATGACAAAAAAACCGGTTTTAATCTGTCGCGCTGGGCCCTGGAACACATACCGCTGACGCGTTACCTGATGGTGGTGCTGGTGATCGGCGGCATCCTCAGCTATGGCCGCCTGGGGCAGGATGAAGATCCGCCGTTCACCTTCCGCGCCATGGTGGTGTCGGCGCAGTGGCCGGGCGCTACCGCCTTGCAGATGGCCGACCAGGTCACCGACAAGCTGGAAAAGAAGTTGCAGGAAACGCCGCACATCGACACCATCCGCAGCTATTCCAAGCCGGGCGAAACGCTGATCATCCTGACCTTGCAGGAATCGGCCCCGCCCAAGGAAACGGCGGATGCCTGGTACCAGGTGCGCAAGAAAATCAACGACATCAAGCTGACCTTGCCGCCAGGCGTGGTGGGGCCGTTCTTCAACGATGAATTCGGCGAAACCTACGGCTCGATTTTTGCGGTTTCCGGCGACGGCTTCAATTATGCCGACGTCAAGGACTATGCCGATTTCGTGCGGCAGCAATTGCTGACCTTGCCCTCGGTCGCCAAGGTAGATTTGTTCGGCGTCCAGGATGAAAAGATATTCATCGAATTTTCGCAGAAAAAATTCTCGCAGCTGGGCATTACGGTGCAGGACATCGTCAACCAGCTGAGCGCGCAAAACGCCTTGCAGTCGACCGGGGTGCTGGCCACTGCCACCGACAACCTGCAGATCCGCGTCAGCGGCGCGCTGGCGTCGCCCAAGGACCTGGAGAACCTGCAGCTGCGGGCCAACGCCACCACCTTCAGGCTGGGAGATTTTGCGGTCGTCAAGCGCGAATACCAGGATCCGCCGCAGACCAAGATGCGCTTCAACGGCAAGGAAGTGATCGGACTCGGCGTGTCGATGGCGAAGGGCGGCGACATCATCTCCCTGGGCAAGGACATGGAGAAGATGACTGCCCAGATCAAGGCCAAGCTGCCGGTCGGGATCGACCTCGAGCGGGTTTCGAACCAGCCGAAAATCGTCGCCGAATCGGTCAACGAATTCCTGAAGACCTTGATGGAAGCGGTGCTGATCGTGCTGGCGGTGAGTTTCCTGTCGCTGGGTTTCCATACCAAGCCGTTCCGCATCGACGTCCGGCCCGGCCTGGTGGTGGCTTTGACCATTCCGCTGGTGCTGGCGGTAACGTTCCTGTTCATGAGCATTTTCAGCATCGACCTGCACAAGATTTCGCTCGGCGCGCTGATCATCGCCCTCGGCCTGCTGGTGGACGACGCCATCATCGCGGTGGAGATGATGGTGCGCAAGATGGAAGAGGGCTTGTCGCGGCTGGAGGCGGCGACCTTTGCCTATACCTCCACGGCAATGCCGATGCTGACCGGAACTCTGATCACCGCCGCCGGCTTCCTGCCGATCGGCCTGGCCAAGTCGGCCGCCGGCGAATATACCTTTTCCATGTTTTCAGTGAATGCGCTGGCGCTGCTGATTTCGTGGCTGGTGGCGGTGCTGTTTACGCCCTATATCGGCTTCCTGCTGCTGAAGGTGAAACCGGCGGCCGGCGCCGACGGCCACCATGAACTGTTCAATACGCCGTTCTATACGCGCGTCCGGCGCGCGGTCAACTGGTGCGTCGAGTGGCGCAAGACCACCATCGCCTTGACCTTGATGGTGTTTGCGCTGGGCGTGTTCGGCTTCAAGTTTATCGAAGAGCAGTTTTTCCCCGATTCCAGCCGGCCTGAGCTGATGATCGAACTGTGGCTGCCGGAGGGCTCGTCGTTTGCCGCCACCGAAGCCCAGGCCAAGAAATTCGAAGCGTATATCCACGCCGCGCCCGAACTGGAAAGCATGACCACTTACGTCGGCAGCGGCAGCCCGCGTTTTTACCTGCCGCTGGACCAGATCCTGCCGCAGACCAATGTGGCGCAGCTGGTGCTGCTGACCAAGGACCTGGCGGCGCGCGATGCCTTGCGCCTGCGCATTACCGAAGCCTTCAAGCACGGTTTCCCGGAAGTCCGGGGGCGCGTCAAGCTGCTGCCTAGCGGCCCGCCGGTGCCGTATGCGGTGCAGTTCCGCGTCAGCGGCACCGACGCCGCCAAGGTCAGGACGATTGCCGACCAGGTCAAGAGCGTCATGAACGGCAATCCGAATATCACCGGCCTCAACGACAACTGGAACGAGTCGGTCAAGGTGCTGCGGATCGACCTCGACCAGGATAAGCTGCGCACGCTGGGCATCGGTTCGCAAACCGTGATGCAGACGGTGAACACCATGCTGACCGGCACCACCATCGGCCAGTACCGCGAACATGACCGCCTGATCGATATCGTGGTGCGCCAGCCGCTGGACGAGCGCGCCACCATCGATGCCCTGAACCAGGCCAACGTGCCGACCGCCAGCGGCAAGTCGGTGCCGCTGGCGCAGGTCGCCACGGTCAAGCTGGTGTGGGAGCCGGGCGTGGTGTGGCGCGAATGGCGCAACTGGGCGATCACGGTGCAGGCGGATGTGATCGACGGCGTGCAAGGGCCGACGGTGACCGCCCAGATCGATCCGCAGCTCGACAAGATCAGGGCCCAGCTGCCGCCCGGCTATATCATCGACGTCGCCGGCGCCGCCCATGACAGCGGCAAGGCGCAGGATTCGATCGCCGCCAATGTGCCGCTGGTGATTTTCATTATCTTCACTTTGCTGATGCTGCAGCTGCACAGCTTTTCGCGTTCCTTGCTGGTGTTCCTGACCGGGCCGCTCGGCGTGGCGGGTGCGGCGGCGGCGTTGCTGTTGTTGCAGCGGCCGTTCGGCTTCGTCGCCCAGCTGGGCGTGATCGCGCTGTTCGGCATGATCATCCGCAATTCGGTGATCCTGATCGACCAGATCGAGCACGATATCGCCAACGGCGTGGCGCCGTGGAATGCGATTGTGGAGTCCGCGGTGCGGCGCTGCCGGCCGATCATGCTGACCGCGGCGGCGGCGGTGCTGGCGATGATCCCGTTGTCGCGCTCGGTGTTCTGGGGGCCGATGGCGGTGGCGATCATGGGCGGCCTGATTGTGGCGACCGGCCTGACCCTGCTGTTTTTGCCGGCGCTGTATGCGGCCTGGTTCCGGGTCAAGAAGCCGCAGCCGGAAAGCGCGGCGGATCACCACGGTTAAACGTGTAGAAATATGGCGAGAAAACAAGGCAGCCTCTCGCCATATCGGATGGCTTGCAGTAGAATAGCGGGCTGTCCAATCCTGCAATGCGGGATTGCGCTGTATTTGTTGGAAATGCGACCGTGGCGAAATTGGTAGACGCAACAGGTTTAGGTCCTGTCGAGAGCAATCTTGTGGAGGTTCGAGTCCTCTCGGTCGCACCAGCTGTGTCGATGATATTGACGTATTGGCGGCTGGCTAAGCATGGAAGAACCCTCTTGAAGAGGGTTTTTTTACGTCTGCGCCCACAGTCCGCCCACAGTCTCGAAATGCCGAGCGGCGGATCGATTGTTCGGCATACAATCGCATTTTCTTTCCTGGAACAAACATGCATACAAAATCCCTGGGACTGGCCGCTTTACTTGGCTTGCTTGGTTTAGCAGCAATCGCCGCAGGCCCTGCGCAAGCGGCGTCGGAGCAGGTGGGCGAGGTGAGCACCGCATTCCGCTGGGTCGGGCGCAATGACCGGGTGGTGGTGGAGGCGTACGACGATCCCAAGGTGCAGGGCGTGACCTGCTACGTGTCGCGCGCACGCACCGGCGGCGTCAAGGGCACCGTCGGGCTGGCGGAGGACAGGGCGGAAGCCTCGATCGCCTGCCGCCAGGTTGCCGCGGTGCAGTTCAGCGCCAAGCTGCCGTTGCAGGAAGATGTGTTTACCGAGCGCATGTCGGTGCTGTTCAAGCGCTTGCATATCGTACGGCTGGTCGACCCGAAGCGGAATACACTGGTCTACCTGACCTATTCGGATAAATTGGTCGACGGCAGCCCGCAAAACAGCGTTACGGCGGTGCCGGTGCCGGTCGGCAACCCGATTCCGCTCAAATAAGCAAGCTTATTGCCCCGGCGGAGCGACGCGTTTTGGCGCAACCGCCTGTTTTACGTATAGAATATCGGACTTTAGCGCGGCAAGGTTGGGGTGGAAATGACAACTTTTCATCGTTTTACCCCGCATTTACCTTAGCCGCACCACGGAATTTTTAATTTTTGGACGATCCACATGGCAACTGCAGTCGAAACTCTGGATAAACTTGAACGCCGCCTTACCCTCACTATCGCTGTGAGCGAAGTGCAAACCGAAGTCGAAAAGCGCCTGAAGGTCCGCGCCCGCACTGCAAAAGCGCCTGGCTTCCGCCCAGGTAAAGTGCCGATGAAGATGGTCGCTGCACAATACGGCTACCAGGTCGAAACCGAAGTGCTGAACGACAAAGTCGGCAATGCCTTCAACACCGCTGCCAATGAAAACAACCTGCGCGTTGCCGGTTACCCGAAGATCGAGCCAAAGAACAGCGAAGGCGTGGCTGAAGGCACGCTGGCATTCGATGCGACCTTCGAAATCTACCCTGAAGTCAAGATCGGCGACCTGGCCGCCGTTGAAGTCGAAAAGACCAAGGCTGAAGTCAGCGACGCTGAAATCGACAAGACCATCGACATCCTGCGCAAGCAGCGCGTGCACTATCACGTCAAGGGCGAGCAAGGCGCGCACGGCGATGGCGGCAGCGACCTGACAGCCAAGAACGGCGACCGCGTGACTGTCGATTTCGTCGGCAAGATCGACGGCGTTGAATTCCAGGGCGGCAAAGCCGATGACTACGCTTATGTACTGGGCGAAGGCCGCATGCTGCCTGAGTTCGAAAACGCGACCATCGGCCTGAAAGTAGGCGAAGCCAAGACGTTTGAGCTGGCTTTCCCTGCCGATTACCACGGCAAGGACGTCGCCGGCAAGACCGCGGAATTCACCATCACGCTGAAGAAGCTGGAATGGGCGCACCTGCCGGAAGTCGACGCAGAATTTGCTAAATCGCTGGGCATCGACGACGGCGACCTGGTCAAGATGCGCGCTGACATCAAGCTCAACCTGGAGCGTGAAGTCGGCTCCCGCGTCAAGGCCAAGAACAAAGACAGCGTCATGGATGCGCTGATCAAGGTCAGCGACCTGGAAGTGCCGAAAGCGCTGGTCGAGCAGGACGTCGAGCGCCTGGTTGAAATGACCCGCCAGGATATGGCGCAGCGCGGCATGAAGGTCAACGACATGCCGTTCCCGCCGGAGCTGTTCACAGCCCAGGCTGAGCGTCGCGTACGCCTGGGCCTGATCCTGGCCGAAGTGGTCAAGGAAAACAAGCTGCAGGCAACCCCGGAGCAAGTCAAAGCCCAAGTTGAAGACTTTGCGCAAAGCTACGAAGACCCGCAACAAGTCCTGAAATATTATTTCAGCGATCGCCGCCGCCTGGCAGAGGTCGAAGCCCTTGTTTTGGAAGAAAACGTCGTTAACTATGTGCTGGGCAAATCGAAAGTGACTGAAAAGTCGGTTGCGTTCGATGAATTAATGAGCAACAACGGGCAACAACAAGCTTAATCAGGTGCAGTACGACGGTCCAGGCGGCAAGCCTGGGCCGGTTCGGTGGTTTGATTAAGTTTTGAGCGCTCTCCATAAGGAAAAATATGACAGGCTTTAATCGTAATTCGGCACTGGATACTGACATGCTTGGCATGGTGCCTATCGTGATTGAGCAGAGTGGCCGCGGTGAGCGTTCCTATGACATCTATTCGCGCCTGCTGCGCGAACGCATCATTTTCCTGGTAGGCCCGGTCAACGACCAGACCGCCAACCTGGTGGTGGCGCAGTTGCTGTTCCTGGAAAGCGAAAATCCTGACAAGGATATTTCTTTATATATCAATTCTCCTGGCGGTTCGGTGTCTGCCGGCATGGCGATTTTCGACACCATGCAGTTCGTCAAGCCGGAAGTCTCCACCTTGTGCACCGGCATGGCAGCATCCATGGGTGCTTTCCTGCTGGCTGCAGGCGCCAAGGGCAAGCGTTTCTCGCTGCCTAACTCGCGTATCATGATTCACCAGCCTTTGGGCGGCGCCCAGGGGCAGGCTTCGGATATCGAAATCCAGGCGCGTGAAATCCTGTACCTGCGGGAACGCTTGAACGGCATCCTGGCTGACAAGACCGGCAGAAGCATTGAGCAGATCAGCAAGGATACGGATCGGGACAATTTCATGTCCGCGGATGCGGCTGTGGAATATGGCCTGATTGATAAAGTCCTGGCGACACGCGCTTGACTGCTGCGTAACGAATGAAACGCCCGGCCCCAAAGGTACGGGCGTTTTGCTTTTCAAAAATCGCCCAGGCGTGACGAATCCGGATTTCGCGGGTAAGATAAAATCCATACCGCGAATCGATGCTGTGGTCCACCCCCTATAGTTTTACTTAAACTCTGCCTTTATGTCTGATAAAAAATCTTCCAGCGGCGAAAAACTGCTTTATTGTTCCTTCTGCGGCAAAAGCCAGCATGAAGTGAAAAAACTCATCGCCGGGCCATCGGTATTCATTTGTGATGAATGCATCGACCTCTGTAATGACATCATTACCGATGAAGCATCGAACGTCGAAACGCTGGATGGTCAAAAATCGGAACTGCCGATCCCGCAGGAAATCAGCGAGCTGCTCGACCAGTACGTGATCGGCCAGGAGCCTGCCAAGCGGATCCTGTCGGTGGCGGTGTACAACCATTACAAGCGTCTCAAGCATCTTGGCAAGAAGGACGACATCGAACTGGCGAAGAGCAATATCCTGCTGGTCGGTCCGACCGGTTCCGGCAAGACCTTGCTGGCGCAAACGCTGGCGCGCATGCTGAACGTGCCGTTCGTGATCGCCGATGCGACCACGCTGACCGAAGCCGGTTATGTCGGCGAGGACGTCGAAAACATCATCCAGAAACTGCTGCAGAACTGCAATTACGAAGTCGAGAAGGCGCAGCGGGGCATCGTCTACATCGATGAAATCGACAAGATTTCGCGCAAGTCGGATAACCCGTCGATTACCCGCGATGTCTCGGGCGAGGGCGTGCAGCAAGCCTTGCTGAAGCTGATCGAAGGCACCATGGCCTCGGTGCCGCCGCAAGGCGGGCGCAAGCACCCGAACCAGGACTTCGTGCAGATCGACACCACCAACATCCTGTTCATTTGCGGCGGCGCCTTCGACGGCCTGGCCAAGATCATTTCCGAGCGCTCGGAAAAGAGCGGTATTGGTTTTTCGGCAAATGTGAAGAGCCAGAGCCAGCGCACCTCCAGCGAAGTGCTGCTGGACGCCGAGCCTGAAGACTTGACGCGCTTCGGCCTGATTCCTGAGCTGGTCGGCCGTTTGCCAGTGATCGCGACGCTGGCCGAGCTGAACGAAGAAGCGCTGATCGAGATCCTGATCGCCCCCAAGAACGCGCTGGTCAAGCAATATTCCAAGCTGCTGCAGATGGAAGGCGCCGAGCTGGAAATCCGCCCCGCGGCGCTGCAAGCCATCGCCAAGCGCGCCCTGGCGCGTAAGACCGGTGCGCGCGGCTTGCGCTCCATCCTCGAGCACGTGCTGCTCGACGTCATGTACGATTTGCCAAGCCAGCAAAACGTCGCCAAGGTCGTGGTTGATGAAAATACCGTCAACAGCGGCGCTAAACCGTTGCTGATTTACCATGAACAGCCGAAGGTGTCCGGCGCGAAATAAGGCGGCCACGTTTATCTGCCGGGGCAGGCCTTGCCAGAGGCCGGTTCCTGGCGGCGGCGCAAAACCGGGAAATTTGTAAAGCCATGTAAAAAGCAGGGGTTTAAGCCGGTTTTTAAGCCAAAAGTAGTACAATTTGCCAAAACATACGATTTGGCTTCAATCGCAAAGCCACCCGAAGTTACCTTCGCGTGTGGCTTTTTTATTGGCCATCGCAAACTAGTTGCAAATAGAAGTGGTGATTTATTGTTGAAACCGGGGCTTGAGTTTCGGCCACTCGTGCCAACATCATTAATAAGATTTTTTGATAGGGCTCACCATGACGACTTCTACATTTACTGAACAAACTCAGTTGCCTCTCTTGCCTTTACGGGATGTCGTGGTATTCCCGCATATGGTGATTCCACTGTTCGTCGGCCGCCCAAAATCGATCAAGGCGCTTGAAGCCGCGATGGAGCAGGGCAAGAGCATCATGCTTGCAGCGCAGAAAGCCGCAGCCAAGGACGAGCCGTCGCCGGACGATATTTATGAAATCGGCTGCGTCGCCAATATCTTGCAAATGCTGAAACTGCCCGACGGCACCGTCAAGGTGCTGGTGGAAGGGGCGCAACGCGCGCGCATCCATCACATCAGCGAGCTCGACACGCATTTTGTCGCCGACCTGACACCGGTCGAATCCGAACTGGGCGACGAGGCTGAGGTGGAAGCGATGCGCCGCGCCATCGTTCAGCAATTCGACCAGTACGTCAAACTGAACAAGAAAATTCCGCCGGAGATCCTGACTTCGCTGTCGGGCATCGACGATGCTGGCCGCCTGGCCGACACTATCGCTGCCCACTTGCCGCTGAAGCTCGAGCAAAAGCAGGTCATCCTGGAAATCTTCAATATCGCCAAGCGTTACGAGCACCTGCTGGGCCAGCTCGAAGGCGAACTGGATATCCTGCAAGTCGAGAAGCGCATCCGCGGCCGCGTCAAGCGCCAGATGGAAAAATCCCAGCGCGAATACTATCTGAACGAGCAGGTCAAGGCGATCCAGAAGGAATTGGGCGAAGGCGAAGAAGGCGCTGACCTGGAAGAGCTGGAAAAGAAGATCCTGTCTGCCAAGATGCCTAAGGAAGCGCTGGAAAAGGCGCAGAGCGAGCTGAAGAAACTGAAACTGATGTCGCCGATGTCAGCCGAAGCGACCGTGGTGCGCAACTACATCGATACGCTGGTCGGTTTGCCATGGAAGAAAAAATCCAAGGTCAACAATGAACTGGGCAATGCCGAAAAAGTCCTGGAAGGCGATCACTACGGCCTCGACAAGGTCAAAGAACGCATCCTGGAATATCTTGCCGTGCAACAGCGCGTCGACAAGCTGAAAGCGCCGATCCTGTGTTTCGTCGGTCCTCCGGGCGTGGGTAAAACCTCGCTGGGGCAGTCGATCGCCCGCGCCACCAACCGCAAATTCGTGCGGATGGCCCTGGGCGGCGTGCGCGACGAGGCCGAGATCCGCGGTCATCGCCGCACTTACATCGGCTCCATGCCAGGCAAGATACTGCAAAGCCTGGCCAAGGTCGGGGTGCGCAATCCGCTGTTCCTGCTGGACGAGATCGACAAGCTCGGCATGGATTTCCGCGGCGATCCGTCGTCGGCGCTGCTGGAGGTGCTGGATCCTGAACAGAACCATACCTTCTCGGACCATTACATCGAAGTCGATTTCGACTTGTCGGATGTGATGTTCGTGGCGACGTCGAATTCCTTCAACATCCCGCCGGCGCTGCTGGACCGGATGGAAGTGATTCGCCTGTCGGGCTACACCGAAGATGAAAAGACCAACATCGCGCTGCGTTACCTGCTGCCCAAGCAAATCAAGAACAATGGTTTGAAGGTCGAGGAAATCAGCCTGGCTGAAAGTGCGATCCGCGACATCATCCGTTACTACACGCGTGAAGCCGGGGTACGTTCGCTGGAACGGGAAATTTCCAAGATCTGCCGCAAGGTGGTGAAGCTGCTGCTGTTGAAGAAGCAGGAGAAGAAGGTTGCGGTCACTTCCAAGAACATCGATAAATTCCTCGGTGTGCGGCGCTTCGATTTCGGCGTTGCCGAAAAAGAGAACCAGATCGGCCAGGTGGTCGGCCTGGCATGGACCGAAGTGGGCGGCGAGCTGCTGACCATCGAAGCCGTCAAGATGCCGGGTAAAGGTGCAATCATCCGTACCGGCACCCTGGGCGACGTGATGAAGGAATCGATCGAGGCTGCGCGCACGGTGATGCGCAGCCGCGCCGCGAAACTGGGCATCAGGGGCGAGGCGTTCGAAAAGAGCGATATCCATATCCACGTGCCGGAAGGCGCGACGCCAAAAGACGGACCGTCGGCCGGCGTCGGGATGACCACTGCCCTGGTTTCGATCTTTACCGGGATCCCGGTACGGGCCGATGTCGCCATGACCGGTGAAATCACCTTGCGCGGCGAAGTCCTGCCTATCGGCGGCTTGAAGGAAAAACTGCTGGCGGCGCATCGCGGCGGCATCAAGACGGTGCTGATTCCAGAGCAGAACGTGAAAGACCTGGCCGAGATTCCGGACAACGTCAAGAACAAGCTGGAAATCGTGCCGGTGCGCTGGATCGACAAGGTGCTGGAGATCGCCCTGGAACGGCAGCCTGTGCCTTTGACCGACGAAGAAGCGGTGCTGGATGCGGCCGTCGCCAAGAGCAGCGAGAAGTCGGATCCCAGCGTGGTCAAGCACTGAGCCGGCGGCGGATCCGGATAAGCTATCGGATTCGCCAGCCTGATTCCTGTTTTAAAAAAGCGCTCGCGAGAGCGCTTTTTTTCGTATGTGCAAATGTATTTAATGTTGAATATATCAAGTTTGTAAAATCAGGTTAAACCTCCGCGCATCGCCGGGAAAGCGCTTGACACAAGGCTTTGCGGCTTGTTTAATACCAGCTGCAGATTTTTTTCTGCAGTCCATCTGCGATGATCTTTCGCACAAAATGCGGAACAAGCATCATCTCGAATTTCAATTCATGTGAGGGGGCTTCAGTGAACAAAACCGAATTAATCGATCACATCGCCAAGTCAGCAGACATTTCCAAGGCCGCGTCGACCCGCGCTTTGGATGCCGTGATCGCCGCAGTTAAAACCACGTTGAAAAAGAACGGCTCAGTGACCCTGGTCGGCTTTGGCACATTCTCGGTAGGCAAGCGCGCAGCACGCACCGGCCGTAATCCGCGTACCGGAGAGGCGATTAAGATCAAGGCAGCGAAAGTTCCTAAATTTAAGCCTGGCAAAGCGTTGAAAGATGCTGTAAACTAGCGTCTTTTGGCGTGGTGACAAACGCCAAATAAGTGGGCCTTGCAAAACCGTAGCGAGCGACCCAAGGCCGGTAGGAGAAGCGGAGGCGTGCGAAAGCACGATGAGCGTCGCAGTACCGGGATTGGGCCGCGCAGCAGGTTTTCGAGGTCAACTGAGATTTGCAAGCAGTTTTAGGAGTGGTAGTTCAGCTGGTTAGAATACCGGCCTGTCACGCCGGGGGTCGCGGGTTCGAGTCCCGTCCACTCCGCCAAAATACAAAAAAGGCGAACGAGAGTTCGCCTTTTTTCTTATGTACATCCGGTTTGCATTGCAGCCTTCCTTTTTGATCTTGATTGGCCGACCATGTTTGAATTTGTCCGTACCCATCAGCGCTTGATGCAGTTCTTGCTGCTGCTCCTGATCATCCCTTCGTTTGCATTAGTCGGGCTGCAAAGCTATAGCAGCTTTGGCGACGGCGCCAACACGGTGGCGAAAGTCGCCGGCCAGCCGATCACCCAGCAGGAATGGGACGCTGCCCTGCGCCAGCAGATGGACCGCATGCGCCAGGCATTCGGCGACCGTTTCGACCCGAAGATGGTCGAGACGCCGCAAGCCAAGCAAGGCGTGCTGGATAACCTGATCGCGCAGCGCGTGCTGGTCGCGGCGGTGGGCAGCGAGCATTTGTCGGTATCCGATCAAAGCCTGCAGCAAGCCATCATGGGCGTGCCGGAATTGCATGGCGCCGACGGCAAATTCGATAATGAACGCTACAAGGCATTGCTGGCGGCGCAGGGCATGACGCCAACCATGTACGAGGCGCGCCTGCGCCAGGACATGGCAATGCAGCAGCTGAACGGTGCAGTGCAAACCACTGCGTTTACGCCGAAAACAGTTGCCATGCGCTTGTCGGACATCAACGATCAGGAACGCGACGTGCAGGAGCTGCTGTTCAAGACTGCCGATTATGCCGCGCAAGTGAAAGTCACTGACGCCATGCTGCAGGATTACTACGTCAAGAACGCCAAGGAATTCGAAATCCCTGAGCAGATCAAGGCTGACTATGTCGTGCTCGACAGCGCTGCGGTTGCAGCCCAGGTAACGGTCAGCGATGCCGACATCAAATCCTATTACGACAATAACCTGAGCCGTTACACGACGCCGGAAGAACGCCGCGCCAGCCATATCCTGGTCTCGGTGAAGAAAGACGCGCCGGCGGCGGAACTGGCTGCGGCAAAAGCCAAGGCAGAAGGCTTGCTGGCCCAGGTGCGCAAGAATCCGGCCGATTTCGCCAAAGTGGCCAAGGCCAATTCGCAAGACACCGCGTCTGCTGAAATGGGCGGCGATCTCGGTTATTTCGGCCCAGGCATGATGGTCAAGCCTTTCGAGGACGCAGCCGGCAAGCTGAAACAGGGCGAGATCAGCGACCTGGTGCAATCCGATTTCGGTTATCACATTATCGAAGTAACCGGCATCAAGCCTGCAGTGGTCAAGCCGATCGATGAAGTCAAGGCCGATATCGGCGCCGAGATCAAGAAACAGCTGGCAGCGCGCAAGTTCACCGAACTGGCGGAAGCGTTCAGCAACACGGTGTACGAGCAGGCCGACAGCCTGAAGCCGGTCGCCGACAAGATGCACCTGCAGATCCAGTCGGCCGCGAACCTCGGCCGCCAGCCGAATCCTGCCGCTGCGCCAGCCGCCGCTCCGTACAACAACCCGAAATTCCTGGCCGCGCTGTACTCGGATGAGGCCTTGAAGAACAAGCACAATACCGAAGCGATCGAGATAGCGCCGAACACGTTCATCGCCGGCCATGTAGTCGAATACAAGCCGGTGACCAAGCGTTCGTTCGAGGAGGTCAAGGCAATCATCAGCGACAAGGTCACGCGTACCGAAGAGGCCGCGCTGGCCAAGAAAGCCGGCGAAGAAAAACTGGCCGCGCTGAGAGCGCAAGACAGCGCCGGCGGTTTCGGCGCGGTGCAAACCGTGTCGCGCGTCAAGAACCAGGGTGTCAATCCGGTGGCGTTCGAGGCGGTGATGAAGGCCAAGGTGAATAAACTGCCGGCCTATGTCGGCGTGGTGCTGCCGCAGCAGGGTTATGGACTGTACCGGATCGCCAAGGTCGGCCAGCCGGCGGCCCAGGACCAGGCGCGGCGTACTGCTGAACAGCAGCAGATCACCAGTGTCCTGGGACAGCAGGAAATGCTGGCGTATGTGGATGTGCTGAAAGAGAAGGCCAAGGTCAAGATACTGAAACCGGTGGCAACCATCACCGCTGGCGGCGACGACAAGCAGAACTGATCGATGCCGTTACTAAGGTAGTGTCCAGTCCTAAAATAGGTTGACAGGTTTTATTGCAACAGAGACGCCCGATGCACCGCATCGGGCGTTTTGTATTTCAAGGCGGTATGCGGCCGTTCCTGGTTGTAGATTCGAACCGACTGCGCCACCATTTTGGTGGCTTGTTGCAGATCTGCAGGGCGGTTGAGCAGGAATTCTCCCTTGAGGATACCGTTGATCCGTTCGGCCAAGGCATTCTGGTAGCAGTCGTATCCATCAGTCATCGAGCAGACTAAGCCGTGCCGGCGATGGATCTCTTGGTAATACGTCGAGCAATATTGAATACCTCGATCAGAGTGATGAATCACCGGCATGTCGCCGCAGCGTCCGCGCAGAGCCATTTTGAGTGCTTCGCTCACTTCCTCCGTCTGCAAGCTGCTATGTACATGGTAGCCAACGATCTTGCGCGAGTAGGCATCCGTGACCAAACTCACGTAGACGAACTTCCCTCGCGTGGGCAGGTAGGTGATGTCTGCAACCCAGACCTGCTCCGGACCGGTAGGGACGACCTGAGATGGCCCCGCCTTGAGTAGATTGGGA
>NZ_JBWKQR010000004.1:0-134179 GCF_059418905.1 Collimonas sp. GW821-FHT07E08
GACACGGTGGATATCGATCCGACAGGAACCGTGATGTGGAACGGCACGCCGATGGCGAACCGTGCGGAACTGGAAGACCGCTTGAAGACGGTGGTCGCGGGCGGCAATATCGATGAAGTGCACCTGCGGCCGAACAAGCTGGTGGAGTACAAGTCGGTGGCCGCCGTGATGGCGTCGGCGCAGCGGCTGGGCGTCACCAAGATCGGCATCGTCGGCAATGAGCAGTTCATGGAATAGCGGATAGTATCTTTTTGACCAGAAAATGCCTGGCTGAAGGGCCTGTCCGGTGGATTTGCCGATACCACTTAATGACCGATTGACAGCCGCTTTCTGTCCTCATACAGTAAATCCAGTTTGTTAGCGCTAATAAGAACAATGCCAGTGGCAGATGAAAGCGACGGATGCAACAACATGATTGAATACCTGATCGGTGTCGATGGCGGTGGAACCGGCACTCGCGTGCGCCTGGCGCGTAATGACGGCGCGCCGCTGGCGCTTGGCAGCGGCGGGCCTTCCGGGCTGATGCATGGCGTGGAACAAGCCTGGTCGGCCGTGCTGGAAACGCTCAACGCGGCATTTGCGAGCGCGGGCCTGGTGCGGCCGGCGCTGGAAAAAATGGCCATCGGCCTGGGGCTGGCAGGCGTCAACAACAAGCAGTGGGCCGCCGATTTTGCGGCAAGGAATCCGGGTTTCGGCGACGCCGTGCTGGAAACCGATGCCTTCACCACCCTGGTCGGCGCCCATCAGGGACGTCCCGGCGTCATCATCGCCATCGGCACCGGCAGCGTCGGTGAAGTACTGACGGCGGACGGCCGGCGGCGCGAAGTCGGCGGCTGGGGTTTCCCTGCCAGCGACGAAGCTGGCGGCGCCTGGATCGGCATGCGCGCCATCACGCATGTCCAGCAGGTGCTGGACGGCCGGGCGCCCGGCAGCGATTTTGCGCGCGCCCTGATCCATTTTTGCGAACGCGGCAGCAACCCCCGTTTCGATAGCCATCGCGACAGCATGTTCGCCTGGCTGGCCGGCGCCAGCCAGACCCGCTACGCCCAGCTGGCGCCGATCGTTGTTAGCCACGCTGGCCGCGAACCGGCGGCGCGCCAGATCATGCTGGCGGCGGGACAGGAAGTCGCCAGGATCGCCGCTGCGCTCGACCCCTCGGGGCAGCTGCCGGTTGCCTTGTGCGGCGGCCTCGCCGCGCATCTGCAAGAGTACCTGCCCGCACAGTTGCTGGCGCTGGTCGTCAAGCCGCACGCCGATGCGGCCGCGGGCGCGCTGCGGTTGATCGATGAAAGATTAAAAGGGAAAAAAACATGCTAGCCCAGATAGAAAAACTCAAGCCGGATGCCGCTAGCGACACGCCTTTATACCTGCAGCTGGTAAACCGGCTGTCAGAACAGATCAACAGCGGCGTCTGGCAGCCGGACGAAGCTTTGCCGTCCGAACGCATCCTCGCCGATTCGCTCGAAATATCCAGGGTCACGGCGCGCAAGGCGATCGATGTATTGTGCGAGCGCGGCATGCTGATCCGCAAGCGCGGTTCCGGCACCTACATCACGCCCAAGCTGGAGCAGCCGCTGTCGCGCCTGACCAATTTCAGCGAAGAGCTGCGCCAGCGCGGTTTCCGGCCCGGTTCGCAATGGCTGCTGCGCGAAACCGGCATCGCCGTCGCCGAAGAAATCCTGGCGCTGGGCTTGTCGCCGAATACCGTGGTGTCGCGCCTGAAGCGCCTGCGCACCGCGGACGACGTGGTGATGGCGATCGAAACCACCACCATCCCGGCGCACTACCTGCCGGATCCGAAAGCGGTGACGGATTCGCTGTATGTCCACCTGGAGACGCTGGGCGTGGCGCCGGTGCGCGCCCTGCAGCACATCCGCGCCATCAACGCCAGCGCCGACCAGGCCAAGCTGGCCGATATCAAGACCGGCGCCGCGATGCTGCACATCACGCGCGTCGGCTACCTGGAAAACGGCACGGCGATCGAGCTGTCGCATTCGTATTGCCGCAGCGACTACTACGACTTCGTCGCGGAGTTGCGTCGATGACGGGTCAACGCCAACCGGGCGGCGACTCAGCAGGCGATCCAGGCGAAGGTTTCAAAGGCGAGCTCAAGGGCAACATATTGACGCCGCAAGGCTGGGTCAGCGGCGTCCTGCGGTTCGACGGCCGCATCATTGCGATTGAAGGCGTGGAGGTCGATCCCGGCAACAACCTTGATCCTTACATCCTGCCCGGCTTCATCGATCTGCATGTGCACGGCGGCGGCGGCAAGGACATCATGGATGGCGGCGACGCGGTCTATGTGATCTCCGCCATCCACGCGCGCCATGGCACCACCAGCATGCTGGCCACCACCATGACGTCGCCGCTGAGCGACCTGGAGCAGGCGCTGGAAGCCTGCGGCCATGCCTGCCGCCAGCGCCGCGCCGGCACCGCGCGGGTGCTCGGCGTGCACCTGGAGGGGCCGTACATCAACCCCGGCAAGCTCGGCGCCCAGCCCGATTTCGCCCAGGAAGCGACCCTGCAGAAAGTGGCGCGCCTGAGCGCCATGGCGCCGGTCAAGCTGATCACGGTGGCGCCCGAGATCGCCGGCCACCTCGAGGTAGTGCGCACCCTCAGCGAATCCGGCATGCGGGTGCAGATCGGCCATACCTTGGGCAGTTATGAAGAGGGCGTGCAAGCGCTGGAGCACGGCGCTTCCGGCTTCACCCACCTGTTCAACGCCATGACCGGCTTCCAGGCGCGGGCGCCCGGCATGGTGGGCGCGGCGCTGGCGCACGCCCGCTATTCGGAACTGATTCCCGACTTGCTGCATGTGCATCCCGGCGCCATCAAGGCAGCCTTGCGCGCCATTCCCCGGCTGTATTGCGTGACCGATTCGACCGCCGCCACCGGCATGCCGGACGGCGATTACATGCTGGGCCGCCAGCAAGTCCACAAATGCATGGGCGGCGTGCGGCTGGCCGACGGCACCCTGGCCGGCAGCACGCTGACCATGGACCAGGCCTTGCGCAACCTGGTCGGGCTCGGGCTCAGCCTGGACGACGCATCGCACCGGGTATCGACTTATGCCGCGGACCATCTCGGCCTGGAGCAGCGCGGCCGGCTGGCGAACGGCTGCCATGCCGACCTGGTGGTGCTGGACCGGCAACTCAACTTAACCGCGGTTTATGTAGAAGGGGAACAGATTGATCTCACAGAAGTTTAGTTCGCTCATGTTGCAGGAAGCGTGTTCCGCGGCGGAACATGTGGCCCTGCAATTGCAGCGCGACACAGGCAGCTATGCGGCGCTCGGCGCCCGGCTGCGCAGCGCGCAGCCGGCCAACGTGCTGACTGTCGCCCGCGGCAGTTCCGACCATGCAGCGAACTATTGCGCTTACCTGATCATGGCGCGCCTTGGCCGCATCGTGGCTTCGTTGCCGATGTCGCTGGTGACGCTGTACAAATCGCCGCTGCTGACGCGCGATGCGCTGGCCATCGCCATTTCGCAGTCGGGCCAGAGCCCGGACGTGATCGAACCTATCCGTTATTTCCGCGAAGGCGGCGCCACCACCGTCGCGCTGGTTAACGATGCCGCTTCGCCGCTGGCCAACAGCGCTGAATGGTGCTTGCCGCTGCATGCGGGACCTGAGCTGAGCGTGGCGGCGACCAAGAGTTTCATCACCAGCCTGACCGCGGCGGCGCGCCTGGTGGCGCACTGGCAAGGTGACGCCGAATTCCTGGCGCAGATCGAGGCCCTGCCGGCTGCGCTGCAGCTGGCCGCCGAAACCGACTGGTCGGCCGCCATCGAAGTCCTGGCGCCGGCTTCGCGCATCATGGTGGTCGGGCGCGGCACCAGCTTTCCGGTGGCGCTCGAAGCTGCCCTCAAGTTCAAGGAAACCTCGGTGCTGCAAGCCGAAGCGTTCAGCGGCGCCGAGATCAAGCACGGCCCGATGGCCTTGATCAATGAAGGTTATCCCTTGCTGATTTTTGCCACGCGCGGACCGGCCCAGGCCGGCCTGGTCAAGCTGGCCGAAGAAATGCGCGGACGCGGCGCGCGCGTATTGCTGGCGGCGCCGGCCGATGTCAGCGAACGCGACCTGACCTTGCCGCTGGCGCCGACGCCGGACCTGGACCCGATCGTGGCGATCCAGGCTTTCTATGTCATGGCAGCCGAGCTGTCCATCGCCCGCGGCCTTGATCCCGACCGGCCGCGCCATCTGAGCAAAGTGACCAAGACCAACTAATCGATTGAATTTAAGCGACTGAATTTAAGCGGCTGAAACCGCGCAGCCGCGCCGCACAGATGGAGCAGCACTATGAGCAGCACCGATAGCAAATTCGATCCCCAAGACAGGCTGAGCGCGGCGCGCCGCATCGCCGGGCAACTGATCATGATCCGCATGCCGGGCACGGTGCTGGATGAGGACACCGCGCAATTCTTGCGTGACAACCATATCCGCGCGGTCTGCCTGTTCCGCCAGAACATGGTGAACGCCGGACAGCTGAGCAAGCTGACCGCTGACTTGCGGGCAATAATGGGACCGAATGCATTGATCGGCATCGACCAGGAAGGCGGCGCCGTGGTGCGCGCTACCTGGCTGCCGGCGCCGCCGGCGGCGATGGCGCTGGGAGCGGTCGACGATGTGGCGCTGGCGCGTGCTGTCGGCGCCGCTGTCGCGCGCGGCATCAAGTCGCTCGGTTTCAACTGGAATTTCGCGCCGGTGCTGGACCTCAACAATAATCCAGCCAATCCGGTCATCGGCGAGCGTTCTTTCGGCGCCGATCCGCAACGCGCCACCGAGCTGGCGCTGGCATGGATGGAAGGCAGCCTGGAAGAGGGCGTGGCTTGCTGCGTCAAGCATTTCCCCGGGCATGGCGATACGCACGTCGACTCCCACCGCGACCTGCCGACGGTAGCCAAGCCGCGCAGCGCGCTGGACCTGCTGGAGCTGGCGCCGTTCAAGGCGGCACGGCGGGCGCCGGCCATGATGAGCGCGCACATCGTCTATCCGGCGCTGGACCCTGAATATCCGGCGACCTTGTCGCACAAGATCCTGACCGGCCTGCTGCGCACCGAATGGGATTACCGCGGCGTCGTCATTACCGACGGCATGGACATGCACGCGATCGCCGGCCGTTATGGCGTCGGCAATGCGGCCGTGCGCGCTTTGGCGGCGGGCGCAGACATGGTCATGGCGCTGGGCAACCGCCGCACGCAGGAGGAAACCCTGGTGTCTCTGACGATGGCGCTGGCTACCGCCGATGACCGCGGCGAGCTTGGCAGCGCCGCACTGGCCGCCAGGCTGGGACGTTTGGACCGCCTGGCCGCAGCTTATCCCTGCGCAGCCGGTTCCTACCTCACTGAATCCGCCGATGAACGGCTGATGGCCGACGCCTGGCGCCGCGCCCTGACCGTGGCCGGCCAGCCGCAGCGCTTGGCCGACGGCGCAAAAATCCGCCTGGTGGCCTGCGCCGACGCCGCCGGCGACGGCGTCGCCGAAGCGGGCCTGCCGGCCGAGGCGGTGGCTGCCTTGCTGGCGCGCCGCTACGACGTCGACCTGGTGACTTTCGACGACGAGGACAGCCTCGACTGGGCCGCCTTGCCGGCCGACGGCAGGATCGTGATCCTGGCCTCGACCACGCGTTTGCGTTATGGCGAAAACGCCAGCAAGAACTGGCGTCCCGACCTGCACCTGGTGCTGTGGAATCCGTTCCAGATACTGGATATCGCAGCGCCGGCGCTGATCACCTACGGCTTTGCCGCGGCGGCGCTGGAAGCAGTCGCCGGCTGGCTGGCGGGCAACCTCGACGCACACGGCAAGATGCCGGTGCCGGTAACCAGCAACCCTACCCACGGCGATCGCTGACATGAGCATCCAGGAGAAACCCGAGCACCATCCCGCACTCTGGGTGCCGACGCTGTATTTCGCCGAGGGCCTGCCGTATTTTGTGGTGGCGACCATCGCCGGCCTGATGTACAAGAGCATGGGCATGGCCAACGACCAGATCGCGCTGTGGACCGGCATGCTGGGTTTCGTCTGGGTCTTCAAGCCGCTCTGGAGTCCGTTCCTGGAAGCGGCGCGCAGCAAGAAATCGATCGTGCTGCTGTTCCAGTTTTTTGGCGGCGCCAGCCTCGGGCTGGTGGCGCTGGCGCTGCACCTGCCGGATTATTTTGCGGTCAGCATCGCCTTGCTGGGACTGGTGGCGATTGCCTCCGCAACCCATGACATCGCGGCCGACGGCTTGTATATCGCCAGCCTGAGTTCGACCCAGCAGGCCACCTACGCCGGCTGGCAGGGCGGCTTCTATAATGTCGCGCGGTTTTTCTCGCTGGGCGGCTTGGTGGTGCTGGCGGGCTATTTCGAGAAACGCATGGCGGTGGCGCAAGCCTGGAGCCTGATTTTCGGCATGCTGGGGCTGAGCATGCTGCTGCTGGCTATCTATCATTTGTGGGCCTTGCCGGCCGGCCGCAATGTGGCCCGTCCTGCCGATGGCAAGGGTGCGATGAGAGGCGTCTGGCTCACCCTGCGCGACGTGATCATCGATTTTTTCCGGAAACCGGGCATCTGGCTGGCGATCGCCTTCATCATCCTGTTCCGCGCCGGCGAAGGCCAGATCACCACCATCGGCCCGCTGTTCCTGCGTGCCGCGCGCGCTGAAGGCGGACTGGGGCTGGCGACGGCGGAAGTCGGCGCCGTGTACGGCACGCTGGCGACCGTGGCGTTCATTGCCGGCAGCCTGCTGGGCGGTTATTTCACGGCCTGGCGCGGCCTGCGGCGCAGCATGTTTTTCCTGATCCTGGCGATGAACTTGCCGAACCTCGCTTATTTTTTCCTGAGCACCGCCATGCCTAGCAGCCTGGGGGTAATCGGCGCCGCCCTGAGCCTTGAAATGTTCGGCTACGGTTTCGGTTTCGTCGGGCTGATCCTGTTCATCATGCAGGAAGTCGCGGTCGGCAAATACCAGATGGCGCACTACGCGCTCGGCACCGGCATCATGCAGCTGGGCTACGTGCTGTTCAAGATGGTCAGCGGCGCGGTCCAGGGTGCGCTCGGTTACCAGCATTTCTTCCTGTGGGTGCTGGTTTCCGCGATACCGGTCTTGCTGTTGTCGCGCATCGTGCCGATCGGACGCCATGAGCGTGCTGCCGAAGCGGACGCGCAGCCGGCGGCGGTCTGAGCGATGCGGCATTTTTTGCGATACCCTTTGGCCCTGGCGTCATTGCTGGCAGCGGCCAACGCCATGGCTGCCGGCACGGCCGGCATGTTCTTCGATGACTTTCACTACGCCGATACCGCCGCGTTGACCGCGGGCGGCTGGAAGATCCGCGACCAGCAAGGCCATCCCGGCATCGCGCATGGGCAGTGGGGGCCGGGCACCATCAGCCTGGTCGACGATCCGCAAGCCGGCGGCCAGCGGCTGCTGCGCCTGAGCGCGCGCACCGACGGCACGGCTGAAGGCACTTACCAGGCGCAGCTTTGCCACCAGCGTAAATATTTCGAAGGCACTTACGCCGCCCGCATCCGGTTTACCGATGCGCCGCTGCAAGGACCCGGCGGCGACCTGGTGGTCGAATCCTTTTACACCTCCAGCCCGCTCAAGCACGATTTCGATCCGCAGTACAGCGAGCTGGACTGGGAGTACCTGCCCAACGGCGGCTGGGGCAATCCGCACAGCAGGCTGTACAGCGTGTCCTGGCAGACGGTGCAGATGGAACCCTGGAATGCATTCAACCAGGTGCATGAGGAACAGCGCGCGCTGGGCGGCTGGCATACCGTGCTGATGCAAGTGGCGGGCGGCAAGGTCCGTTATTTCCTGGATGGGGTGCAGCTCGACGAGCACGGCGGCCGCAATTACCCGGCGCAGCCGATGTCGATCAATTTCAATTTGTGGTTTTCGCCCAGCGGCGTGCTGCCGGACACCAAGGTTGATCGGCGCTACGAACAGGACCTGGCCTGGGTCATGCACGCCAAGGACCAGCTGCTGTCGCCGGCGCAGGTCGAGGCGGCAGTCGGCGCTTACCGCCGCGGCGGCGTGCACCATGTGGACACGGTCGCAGCCATGGCGCCGCCGTTGCCGTCCAACTGCGATTTTTAGGATAAGCGAGAGACATGATGAAACTGATGCGGTTACCGATGCTGCTGGCAGCGTTGTTGCCAGCCGTGGCCATGGCGGCGCCTTACAAGGTGGTGGCATATTACTTGCCGTCGCAGCAGCGCCAGTACTCGGCGGCGGATATCGACGCCAGCAAGATGACTCACCTGAATTATGCATTCGCGCTGATCAAGGATGGCGAGATCGTCGCCGACCAGTCCTCCGGCACCGACCAGAGCGCGCGTGACTATATCGTGCTGCGCGGCCTCAAAAGCCGCTCTCCCAAGCTGAAGACCTTGATCTCGGTGGGCGGCTGGGCCGGCTCCAAGGAGTTTTCCGACGTGGCGCTGACACCGCAGTCGCGCCGGAAATTCGCCGACAGCGCCGTAGCTTTCCTGCGTAAAAACGGTTTCGACGGCGTCGACATCGATTGGGAATTCCCGGTTGCCGGCGGCGACGCCGCCAACATCATGCGGCCGCAAGACAAGCAGAACTACACGCTGCTGCTGCAAGCGCTGCGCGAGCGCCTCGACAGCGCCGGCAAACAGGAGCGCCGCAGCTACCTGCTGACTGCCGCGATCGGCAATAACCAGGGATTTTTCCAGAATACCGAAATGGCCAAGGTCGCCGCGATCCTCGACTGGGTCAACATCATGACCTACGACTTCAGCGGGTCATGGAGCAAATTCGCCGGCCACGTTGCGCCCCTGTACAACGATCCGGCGCTGGCGCGGCCCGGCGCCGACCCGAAATTCAATGTCAGCAGCACGGTCGAGATGGCCCTGCAGGCTGGCATCCCGGCGCGCAAGCTGGTGCTGGGCATGCCTTTCTACGGCTATAGCTGGAAGCAGTGCGGCGCGCAGCTGCACGGACAGCACCAGGACTGCAACGGCAAGGGCCGCGGCGGCGTCGAGCCGGGGGAACTGGATTTCGCCGACATCAGCGCCACCCTGGTGAACCGCAGCGGCTTTACCCGTTATTGGAACGACGCCGCCAAAGTGCCTTACCTGTTCAACCCGGACACCGGCGAATTCGTCAGCTACGACGATGTCGAATCGATCGACTACAAGATCAAGTACCTGAAGCAGATGGACCTGGGCGGCGCCATGTTCTGGCAGCTGTCCGCGGACCGCGATGCGGTGCTGCTCGATAAAGTGGCGGCGGACCTGCTCAAGCCGTAGCCTTGCTTGCGGATCGTTTCCTGGAAAAGCGCCGTCGTTGGCAGCTGCACGGCTGCATAGTAGAATCGTCCGGGCAGGGTGATCGCATCACCGCAAGCCCAACGCGGCCTATCCTTGAAAGGAATCCAAGACAATGACCAACCAACACATCAGCCACATGACGGCAGCGGCAGTATTGAGCGTGACGCTGGCCGGTTGCGCCGCCGACTCAGGCTCGGCGCCCGCGGTTACGCCCGGACCGCAGGGAACGCCGGGCTCGGCGCAAGGCTGCAAGGCAGATAAAATGGAAGACAGCGCGCTCATCGGCAAAACGGAGAGCGAGGCAACGGCGCTGCTGGCCGGCTGCCGCTGGCGCATCGGCGAGCGCGACGGCGAACAGTTCATGGGCACCATGGACTATTGGGAAGACCGGCGCACGCTGGGCATCGCCAACGGCAAGGTGACCTGGGTCAAGCGCGGTTGATGCATGGTCGAGGATGGCGCGCCTGAGTGCGGCCATCGATAGTCTTCAAGGTTGAAAAAAAGCCCCGTCCAGATCTGGACGGGGCTTTTTGTTTGACGCCGGCTTGAGCCGGCCCTGCTGTGCTTACAGTCCCAGTTTCGAGATGAAGGCGTTGGTGAAGCCCAAGGTGCCTGCCTGGCCATACGTGTTGCAGGTAGGCGATGCCGAGCCTGGCGCGCAATCGCGGTCGCGATCGAAGGACCAGAAGTGGATGCCGCCCAGGCCATTCTGCTGCGCGAAGTTCACCAGCGTCGTGACATCGGCGATGGAGAAGGTTTCGTCGGTGGTGTCGTTGCCGCCGATCATCGGCGTCACTTCGATCTGCTTGTACGGTACGCCGTACTGGTTATGCAGTTCGATTGCCGATTGCACCGCCGATGCACCCATGTCGCAGCCGCCGCTGCTGTTGAGCATGCAGTTGCCGCCGGCCGAGCTGCCGTAGTCCATCGCCATCAGGTTGATGGTGTAGTTGGTCAAGCCGTAAGCCTGGATCGCCTGCATCACTTGCACGCCGTAGTAGCCGAGGCTAGGCGTTACATGGCCGCCCAGCGTCGCCAGCGTGAAGCTGAAACGCAGGTTCGGGTAAGCCGCTTGTGCGTTTTTCACGCGCAGCACCAGGTTGTTGATGTCAGCCGTGCTCTGGCCTGCTTCAATATCGAAATCTATGCCGACCAGGTTGGCCGAATAATAGGTCTGGATAAATTTCTTGAAGTCGGCATCGTTGCCGCAAGTGAAGGAACCTGCAGCGCCGCCGGTGGAAACAATGTACTTCTTGCCGGCGTTGACGAACGATTGCACGTTGGCTGCCGCGAAGGCCGATGCCGATACGCCGCCCCAGTTTTCGCTACCGCAGGCGCCGGTCGCAAAGGCCCAGGTCAGGGTCGTCAGCTTGGCTGGCATGGCGCTCAGCACGGTCTGCGTGCTGCCGGTGACAGCGGTGCTCATCGCATAGGTATTCCAGTTCAGGTTGATGTTGCCATCCTTGTACGGACTGAAAACGAAACCGGCCGGCGTGGTGCCGCCGCCTGGAGGAGGCGGTGGTGGTGGCGGAGGAGGCGGCGGCGTCACGACGCCGCAGCTTTCGACGATGGTCCATGGCTGGCCTGTGCCCGGGCCGCCGTTGTTGGTCGAAGGATTGTTCCCCTGGGTCCACCAGTTGGCTTTGTAGTTGACGCCGTTGTAGCTGACCGTGGCGCCGCCGGTATAGGCCGTGCTGGCGACCCAGGCTGGATAACAGGCTACCGTGGTCGCTGCTTGCGCGCTTGCTGCCATCAGCGGGCTGGCCTCGGCGCTGCCGGTCATGACGGCGCTGCAGGCCAGGGTAAGCATGAGGCCCTGTATGAGTTTCAGTTTCAATTTTCTCTCCTGAGAAGGTTGGTCGGGCAGCGTGGGGAGGCCAGCTGCCGGTAGGCACGGACTTGTTATGCAATGTGAACCAAAACCGAAGCTGTTAAAAAATCACTGCGGATGCCGTTGGACCAGGTTGCCGGAAACAGACGGCATCTCATCCGCCATCTTCATTATTTCCATATGGAAATATCGAATTAAGGGCACTTTAAGATTGCAAAAAGTGGCTGTCAATCTGTATCTAACTGGTATTGCATTAATAAATTTGTGGTCTCATTTTGGTGCGCTCCATATACATCTAATATATTGTTTATATTCATTATTATTGAAATTGTGTAGACTGTTTTTTTGATAAGTGGACTGGTCGCTTTTTTTCGGTCCGAGGCCGGGAAATAGCCGTTTTGCGATAAATCGACTATCGATATGCGGCGGACGGAAGGCGGCGGCAGGGCGGCCGGCCGGGAGTTCTGCCAGAGGAAATCCGTATGCGGGTAAATGTGAACTGCCATGCACGCCTGGCGGTTTTCCGGTTCGGCTAGCGCCACCAAGTATAATTATTGTCTTTTTTGCCATTTCCAGGATTGTCGATAGGAAATTCCCGCTACCGTTTGGCTGGGGTGGCTTTATCGTTTTTGAAGGAGGTTGTTGCATGAGTTTATTTCGTACCAAGGATCTGGATAAGATGATCCATTCCAGCCGCACCAATACCGGCCTGCAGCGCACGCTGGGGGCGATGGACCTGACCTTGCTGGGCGTCGGCGCGATTGTCGGCACCGGCATCTTTGTCCTCACCGGCAGCGGCGCCCTGCTGGCCGGTCCCGGTCTTTCGCTGTCGTTCATCCTGGCCGCGGTCGCCTGCGGTTTCGCTGCGCTGTGCTATGCCGAGTTTTCGTCGACGGTGCCGGTCTCGGGTTCGATCTATACCTATAGCTATGCCACCATGGGCGAAATCGTGGCCTGGATCATCGGTTGGGACCTGATGCTGGAATACGGGCTGGCGACGTCGGCGGTGTCGGTCGGCTGGTCGGGTTACATGCAGTCGCTGCTGTCCGGTTTCGGGATCGCCTTGCCGACTGTGCTGACCGCGGCGCCGGGCGCCGTTCCTGACGTGACCACCTGGTTCAACCTGCCGGCGTTCTGCATCCTGCTGGTGATTACCGGCCTGCTGTCGATCGGCATCCGCGAATCGGCGCGCGCCAACAATGTCATGGTGTTCATCAAGGTGGCGGTGGTGCTGCTGTTCATCGTGGTCGGCGCCGGCCATGTGCAGCCGGCCAACTGGCAGCCTTACCTGCCGTTCGGCTATAACGGCGTGTTCAATGCGGCGGCGATCGTGTTCTTTGCTTTCATCGGGTTCGATGCGGTGACGTCGGCGGCGGAGGAGGTCAAGAATCCGGCGCGCGCGCTGCCGGTGGGGATCATTGCTTCGCTGGGAATCTGCGCGTTGCTGTATGTGGTGGTGGCGGCGATCATGACTGGGATTGTGCCGTTTGCGAAATTCGACGGTGTCGACCATCCGGTTTCGCTGGCGTTGCAGTATGCGGGGGAGAACTGGGTTGCGGGTTTTGTCGACCTTGGAGCGATTATCGGCATGACCACGGTGATCCTGGTGATGACTTACGGCCAGACGCGGATCCTGTTCGCCATGTCGCGCGATGGCTTGCTGCCGAAGAAGCTGTCGAGCATTCATCCGCGTTTTGCTACGCCGTTCTTTACTACCTGGCTGGTGGGGATCGTGTTTGCGTTCATTGCGGCGCTGATTCCTTTGAACATCCTGGCTGAGCTGATCAATATCGGGACCTTGATGGCGTTTTCGCTGATTGCGGTGGCGGTGCTGGTGTTGCGCAGGACGCGGCCTGATTTGCCGCGGGCTTTCCGGTGTCCGGGGGTGCCGTTTGTGCCGTTGGCGGCGATCGGGTTTTGCGTGTTCCTGATGTGTCATCTGCAGGCGGTGACCTGGATGGCGTTCCTGTGCTGGCTGGCGATAGGCTTCGCAATATATTTCGGCTACGCCAGGAAACGTTCGCTGCTGCATCCGCCACAGCAACAGTAGTAGTTAAATGGGGTCGGAGTTTTTTTTCGCGGTTTTTTGCGAAAATTACTCTGACCCCATTTAACGGGCCACAGGGTACGTTCGGCGGCGTTCGACGGCCTTCGTTCGTCGTTACCTAAAACGTTTTCTACTCCGTGGATGCAAGCCGGGGGCGGCCCGGCAGCCGCTCACTTTCTTTTGCTTCGCCAAAAGAAAGTAAGCAAAGAAAAGGCGACCGCAAAGCCGTTGCCCTCCCTCCGGTCGGGTCCCCAAATGAGCCCGCGGTCAGCCGGGTGGGAAGACAAACTCGCCTTCGGCTCAAACATGTCTTCCCACAATTCCCGGCTGACCGCTGTCGGGGACCGGAGGGAAGGCAACGTCCCAATGCGGAATTCAAAAGCAACCCCAACGTCAAAAACAACTTCGACGTCAAAAACAACTTCAACCCCAACTTCAACCCCAACTTCAACGGCAACTTCAACGGCAACTTCAACGGCAACTTCAACGGCAACTTCAACGGCAACTTCAACGGCAACTTCAAAAGCAACTTCAAAAGCAACTTCAAAAGCAACTTCAACACCAAAAAAAAACCGCTGCCGTACTCGCTATCAATTCGGCGAGTGCGGCAGCGGTTTTGTGGGATTGCTAGCTCTTACTGCTTTGCCGCCACGGCAGCATTTGCCTTGGCCTTTGCTTCATCCCGCACAATCACCACGCTGATGCGGGCCGGATCGATGTATTTGCGGAAAGCTGCGTTGACCTGTTCTACCGTCAAGGCGCTGATCTTGCCTTCTACCTGTTTGCTCCAGGCGAAGGTGCGGTCGATGTCCAGCAGCCTGGCCCAGCCGGCGCTGAGGGCGCTGTCTTGGGCGCGGGCGTTCTGGTTTTCCTGCAGGATGCCGGATTGGGCGCGGGCCAGTTCTTCTGCGCTGAAACCTTCCTTCAATGCGCGCGCCAGTTCTTCCTTGACTGCTAGGTCGACCTTGCCCAGGTTTTGCGGGGCGGCGATGGCTTGCACCGAGAACCTGCCGGCGCGGCTGATGGAGCTGATGTCGAGCGACGAACCGATGCCGTAGGACAGGCCTTCTTTCTGGCGCACGCGGTCGATCAGGCGCGATTTCAGGCCGCCGCCGCCGAACAGGTAGTTGGCCACCATCATGGCCGGGTAGTCGGCGTCGTCGTCGCGCATGTCCAGGTTCTGGCGCGCCACGTAGAAGCCGTTTTCCTTGTCCGGCGAGTTGATGGTTTTCTGCAGCGGCGCCACGTCGAAATTCTGGCGGATCACGCGCTGGTAAGGCGCTGCGCTTTTCCAGCCGCCGAATTCGTCCTGGACGACCTTGGTGACGGCGGCGACGTCGAAATCGCCGACGATCGCCAGCTCGCCTTGCGAGGCGCCGTAGAAGTCGTGGTGGAAGGCGCTGACCTCAGCCAGGGGAGTGGCCTGGATCGCCGCGATCTGCTGGTCCACGGTCTGCGCCGCCAGCCAGTGGCCTTGCGGATATTTGTTGAAATGCTGGGCGATGGCCTCGGCGGCCAGCGTATTCGGCTCGTTGCGCGACGCCTCCAGCCCGACCAGGGCTTCCTTGCGCAAGCGTTCGTATTCGGCCGGATCCAGGCGCGGCTGCTTGAGCACGCTGGCGACCAGCTTCAAGGCCGCCGGCAGGTTGCTGCGCGTGGTCTGGAATTGGGTCGGGCTGCCGCTGATCTTCAGCTTGGAAAACTCGTCGGCCAGCTGTTCGCGCGTCAGCGTGGTGGTGCCGCGCATCAGCATGGCGTCCATCAATTCGGAAGCGGTCTTTTTCCCGAACAGGGTTTTTTCATCGCCCCATTGCAGGTTCAGCTTGACCGTGACGGTTTCGCCGCGTGTCTTTTTCGGCAGCAGCGCGAGCTTCAGTCCGCCCACCTGCGAGCGCTGGGTGCGGGCGTCGATATTGGCTTGCGACGGATCGAAAGCTTCGCCGTCGGCGACCGCCTGCTGCGGCTTGTAGTCCTTGAACAGTTCAGGCAGGCCTGGCGCCGCAGGAACGTCGGCGCGCTGCAGCTGGTCTTCCGGCAGGAACAGGCCGACCGTGCGGTTGTCGCGGGTGAAGTAATGCGCCGCCGCTGCCGCTACTTGCGCGGAGGTGACCTTGTTGGAACGGTCGCGGCCCAGGAACAGCAAGCGCCAGTCGCCCAGCGCGATGCTGCCGGACATGGCGACGCCGACTTTCTGCGGATCGTTCAGCAGCTTTTCGAAGCTGTTGGCGTTGTCCAGGCGCACACGCTCCATTTCTTCAGGAGTCGGCGGGACTTTGGCGAATTGTTCTACGCCTTCGATCAAGGCCTGCCGGACCGGTTCGATCGGCTCGCCTTTCTTGACGACTGCCGCGATGATCTCCAGACCCGGTGCATAACCGGTCATTTCATAGTTGAATATGGCGGTAGCCTTGCCGGTTTCCACCAGCGATTTGTGCAGGCGGCCGTTGGGCGTGTCGGCCAGGATCGTGCCGGCGTAGGACAGGGCGTCGCTGTCGGCATGCAGTTCACTCGGAATCTTGTAGGCAACGGCAACGATCTGCACGTCGCCCTGGCGCCGCACGGTGACGCTGCGTTCGCCGTCCTGGGTCGGTTCCACGGTCCAGAAATCGCGCATCTTGCGGGTCGGCTTGGGCAGCTTGCCGAAAGCCTGGCTGACCCAGGCCAGGGTCTTGGCCGGGTCGAACTTGCCGGCGATCAGCAGCACCGCGTTGTCGGGCTGGTAGTAGGTGCGGTAGAAGGCTTGCAGGTTTTCTATCTTGACGTTCTCGATATCGCTGCGGTTGCCGATGGTCGGCTTGCCGTAGTTGTGCCAGTCGTAAGCCACGCCTTGCAGGCGCTTGAACAGGACGCCGTACGGCGAATTTTCGCCTTGTTCGTATTCGTTGCGCACCACCGTCATTTCGCTGTCCAGGTCCTTCCTGGCGATGAACGAATGCAGCATGCGGTCGGCTTCCATGTCGATCGCCCATTTCAGGTTGTCGTCGCCGGCCTGGAAAATTTCATAGTAGTTGGTGCGGTCGAGGTTGGTGGTGCCGTTGAACGACATGCCGCGCTGGCTGAAATCCTTGGGAATCGCAGGGTGGGTTGGGGTGCCCTTGAACATCAGGTGTTCCAGCAGGTGCGCCATGCCGGTTTCGCCATAGTTCTCGAAACGCGAACCGACCAGGTAAGTCATGTTGACGGTTACCGTGGGCTTGGAGGCGTCGGGGAACAGCAAGACCTTGAAGCCGTTGGCAAACCGGTATTCGGTGATGCCTTCGGCGGACGGGCCTTGGGTCACGCCGGCCGGCAGCGCGGTCGCGGCCTCGGCGATGCCGGTGAAGCCGATGCCGCAGGCAGCGGCCAGCACATAAGACAGCAAGCGGTTGGACCAGGAACGTTTACGGAATAGATGCATGAAATTTCCGATCTGTGGAGAAAAGAATGGACGAAAAAGCGGACGAAAAAGCGCGCATATCCGGCGAAGGATAGTCACTTGGATCTGGTGTGGGGCAACAGCGCATGGGCCGCGACAGGATGCTACCTCCGGACAAATCAATCTTGCTTATTTTGCCACAGAGGTAGAGGGGAAGAGAGATATTCTGGAGAGGCAGCTTATTCGGTCGGCGGCACGTAGCCGGTAGCGGCATCGGCGCCGTCGCCGAAGAAATGCTTTTCCATCTGCGCCGCCAGGTACTTGCGGGCGCGCACATCGGCCAGGTTCAGGCGGTTCTCATTGACCAGCATGGTCTGGTGCTTGAGCCAGCCGGCCCAGGCTTCTTTCGAGACGCTTTCATAGATGCGCTTGCCCAGTTCGCCTGGATACGGCGGGAAGTCCAGTCCTTCGGCTTCTTTGTCTAGCTTGATGCAATGGATGGTGCGTGCCATGGTTTTTCCTTGTAGATATTGCGGGCCGTGCTGCCACAGGCCCGCTTGTAAGATCGGTTGAATAGGGGATAGTTCGCCGGCGCCTGATCGTGGTTTAGGGAGCTTGATTCAGGGTCCCGGTTTTATAGGGTCTTGATCAATACCAGCGATTTCCGTTGCCAGTTATACATGTGCTGGCGATCCTTGGGCAGGTCGTCGACGGTGGCATGGACGAAGCCGCGCCGCAGGAACCAGTGCGAAGTGCGGGTGGTCAGCACGAACAGCTTGGTGAAGCCGGCAGCGCGGGCCCGGCTTTCCATGTGTTTCAGGATGCGCTCGCCGTCGCCTTGCGCCTGCACTTCCGGATTGACCGTGAGGCAAGCCATTTCCGCCATCTTTTCGGTCGGGAAAGGATACAGGGCAGCGCAGCCGAAGATCACGCCGTCATGCTCGATCACCGAAAAATAGTGGATTTCGCGTTCGATCAGTTCGCGCCCGCGCTTGACCAGGGTGCCGTCGTTTTCCAGCGGTTCGATCAGCTTCAGGATGCCGCCTACGTCTTCAATCGTGGCTTCGCGCAGGCTTTCCAGGTTTTCGTAGGAAATCATGGTGCCCACGCCATCGTGGGTAAACAGTTCCAGCAGGACCGAACCGTCGGTGGCGAACGGCACCACGTGGGCGCGCGGCACGCCGGCGTTACAGGCCTTGATCGCGTGCTGCAGGTAGAAGGCAGAATCGGCCGGCAGGCAGCCGCTGTCCAGCACCGCTTGCGCCTGGTGCGAAGACAGTTCGCGGATTTCGGTCTCGCCGGCGTCTTTCATCAACGGCGTTTCGCTGATGAAAATCAGCTTTTCGGCGCGCAGCGAAATCGCCGCCGCCACCGCCACGTCTTCCATGGTCAGGTTGAACGCTTCGCCGGTCGGCGAGAAACCCAGCGGCGACAGCAGCACCAGGCCGCCGGCGTTGAGGATCGGATGGATGGTGTCGTAGTCGATCTTGCGCACCACGCCGGTCAGCTGCAGGTCGGCGCCGTCGATCACGCCCAGCGGACGGGCAGTGACAAAGTTGCCTGAAATGATACGGATCGCAGCGTGCGCCATCGGCGTGTTGGGCAAGCCCTGGCTGAATGCGGCTTCGATATCCAGGCGCAGTTCGCCGGCGGCTTCCTTGGCGCATTCCAGCGCGGCGGTGTCGGTAATCCGCAAGCCGTTGTGGAAGCGCGCTTCCACGTTGCGCAGCGCCAGCTGTTCTTCGACCTGCGGCCGGGAGCCGTGCACGATCACTACCTTGATGCCGAGCGCATGCAGCAGCGACAGGTCTTGCGCCAGCACCGGCAAGGCGCCGGCGGTGACCAGTTCGCCCGGAAACGCGACCACGAAGGTCTTGCCGCGAAAGGCGTGGATATAGGGCGCGACCGAGCGCAGCCATTGTACGAATTCGTTGGGATTTTCCATTTCGCACATTATATACGTGATAAATGCAGGATAAATACCGGACATCGTATCGGCGGCAGGGATTCCGCGCTTTGCCGGCAGTTTTATTGCCGGCGTAGGGCGGGCGCAACGGGCCGGCCAAGCTTTCAGCGCTGCAAAGCCGCCCGCGGTGCGATAATCCGGCCATGACAAACATGATGACAACACCGTCCATTACCGTGGAATTCGAAGCCGGCGAGGTGCAACAGCTGTTGCAGCACGCCGAAGCGGCCACCGCACACCTGCCCTGCATGGGCGACCAGTTTGTCGCCAGATATTATGCCGGCGGCAAAGTGATCACCAAGAACGACTGGCCGGACATCAGCCAGATCGATGTCGAGAAGATCCCGCCGGCGCTGTTCCTGGTCAACGATTCCTTCCTGATGAGCAATGGCATCGATCCTCTGCAGGCCATCGCCTGCGTATACAAGAACGGCCATGTGGCATCCGAGCAGCAGAACGAAAGCGATGCCTTTGCACTAGGTTCGGAAGAGCTGCCGACCGTGACCCGGATCCTGGCCAGGGATTTTGCCGGCATCGAGACCGCGCAGAAAATCCGCATCACTTTCCAGCACGATCCGCGCAAGGGGCCGCAGGTTTCATTGGAAGTGATCCAGCCAGACGGCGAGGCGGGAGCAGCCCGGATAGTCAACCGCCGTCCTTGAGGACGGCGATCCAGGGGAGATCAGCCGGCCAGCTCCAGGCTGACTATGGTCAGCGCGCCTTCGACCTTGTCGATGGCGAACCGGACCTTGTCGCCGGGCTTGAACTGCGCCAGCATGGCCGGATCGCCAGCCTTGAACAGCATGGTCATGGCGGGCATGCCGAAATTCGGGATTTGTTCGTGCTTGAGGGTGATCTTGCCGGTACCGGCGTCGAGCTTGAGGATTTCGCCGCTCACCATCGGCAGGGCAGTCTGGTCCGCCGGGGTGGTCTGCATTTCGGTGGTGTCGCTGGTGCTGGCCATGCTGGTCAGGGGCAGGCCGACGATCAGTGTGGTGAGGATGACGATTATCTGCAGGTATTGCATGGTCAGGGTCCTTTAAACTGCGCGATTCGATATCGCATTGCTAGGATGGCATAGGGCTTTCCGGGAATGATTTGTGGCATATGCGGGCGACCGGGCGCTTATCAAGCGTCGCCCTGAGGTATCGATACTCGGGTATGCGGGATAAAAAGTACCGGTTTTTTACAGCTCGTTACGAAATGCCAAAATGCTATTCTTGAAATGTTCGGCCTGAAATCCTGCCTGAAATCAACCTTCTTCCGAGCTGAGGCGCTGGCGTCGCGGCCTGGACGATGTGGCGTACCTGGCGCCAGCTGCGTTTTGCCGGGCATGGCCGTGGACATGATCATGGCAATGCGCGCGACGAAACCAAGCGTATCGACACCGGCCACGGCGTGGTGCGACTGGAACTATGCCGGGCTGGACGTTGCCTGCCGCTGAAAAAGATCGCGCTCGGCGCTACGCTGGTCCTGTGCTTCAGCATCGGCCTGACGCTGACAATGGTGCTGTCTGGCGCACTGGCGGCCCTGAGCGTGAAACATGTTTCCAGGCGCTGGAGCGGGTTTGGCGAGATTGCCCGGAAGGCGCCTTATTTTTCCGGCGCGTCGATCTTGCTGGTTGGTTTCTATGTCGGCTATCGCGGCTGGATCGCGATGCCTTGACAGGCGCATTCGCGGCGCAGGATCAGTTGTTGGCGCGCTTGATTGTCCCGGCGAGGCCTGCAAGCGCGGCCGCGCAAAACCCCGCGCCCGCAAAGAAGGTAAAAGATGCTCCCAGCCTGTCCCACAACAGGCCAGCCAGGAGGCTTGCCAGCAGCATCGCGATTCCGCTCACCAGGTTGAAGAAGCCATACGCGGTGCCGCGCAGGTCGGCCGGTGCGGCGTGCGCCACCATCGCCGCCAGCAGGCCTTGCGTGATGCCCATATGGATGCCCCAGAGAGCGACGCCGGCCAATACCACGCCCCAATGGCTGCTGCTTGCCAGAACCAGGTCGGCCAGGATAAGGACGGCCAGGCCGAGCATCAGCAGCGTTCTGTGATCCATCCGGTCCGAGAGCTTGCCGAACGGATACGCAGACAGGGCATAGATGACGTTCATCGCCACCATGACCAGCGGCACCAAGGCAAGCGGAATGCCACCCTGTTGCGCGCGCAGCACCAGGAACGCTTCGCTGAACCGGGCTAGCGTGAATACTGCGCCGATGCCGACTACCCACCAGTAAGAGGCGCCAAGCCGCTTCAGGTTGTCACGCCGGATCGGGTTGCTGCGCCTTTCTGTTTTCTGAGGTTCTGGCTCGCGCAAACCGAGGAAAAGCAGCACTACCGCCATCAAGCCGGGAATGACCGCGAGCCAGAACACTGCCCGAAAATCGTTGGCCCAGAGCAGCATCAGGCCGACCGCCAGCAAGGGACCAAGAAATGCGCCGACCGTATCGAGCGACTGGCGCAGGCCGAATGCCGCTCCCCGCAATTGCGGCGGAGTGATGTCTGCTACCAAGGCATCCCTTGGCGCGCCGCGTATGCCCTTGCCTACGCGGTCCAGGAGACGGGCTGACAGCACCATGCCCATGCCTGGAGCGAGGGCGAACAGCGGCTTGCTCAGCGCCCCCAAGGCATAACCGAACACTGCCAGTCCTTTGCGCTTTCCCAGGTAGTCGCTCAAGGTCCCCGAAAACACCTTGACGATCAAGGCGGTGGCTTCCGCCAGTCCTTCCACCAGCCCCACCGCGAGGGCACTGGCGCTGAGCGTGGTGACCATGAACAGCGGCAGCAGGCTATGGATCATCTCGGAAGAAATATCCATCAGCATGCTGACGAATCCAAGCACCCATACTCCAGCGGGAATCTGGTGCAGGACGGTTTTCCTGTTATCTGTTTTCAAGTCGGTGCTCCAGGGAGACAGGTGGCGGGAATCGATTTCAGCCGGGACAAGGCTACACCATGTTTCAATTCGAAACATCTGATACACAATCCGTATGTGCTGTCCGCAAGGCCGTGGGTAGAATCAACTCAACATCAACGGTCTAAGGAGAATCAAATGGAAGCCAGCACAACCACCGCACGTTTGCACCCATTGGTCGCCGGCGCCGCCGGCTCGCTCATCTTGGTGAGCCTGCTTGGCGTCGCGGCGATTACCGGTTTCCTTCCGAGTTCCCGCGGCACTCCGGCCGCGGCGCAATCCCCGGACATCGCACAGGCAGCGCAACAGCCGCTTGCCGGCAACGGCGCCGCAGCACCGGCAGCCGTTGCTGCGGCGGCCGGCGCACCGGTACTGGTGCAGACCGCAAACGGCTATCAATACATGCAGCCGGTGGCGGCGCCTGCCGTCGCGGGATACCAGGTTGAACCGGCCAATATTGCGCCCAAACAGAAAACCATAGTGCATCACGTGTATCGCACCAGCAGCCCTTCGTATGCGCAGAATGCACCGGCGCCGCAATACCAGGCTCCGGCTGAACCGGCCCGTCCGGTATCGCAGGTCAGCCCGCTGGGGATCGCTACCGGCGCGGTAGTCGGCGGATTGCTGGGGAACCAGGTTGGCAACGGCCGCGGCCGTACGCTGGCGACAGTCGCCGGGGTTGTCGGCGGCGGTTACCTGGGCAATACGGTTGCCAAGAATTACGGCTACTGATCCAGATGCCGCGGTCTGACAAAAAGAGCCCATGCGGGCTCTTTTTCTTTGTGCTGATGACGCTTACTCGACAACCTGCATTTTTGTGACGGTCAACGCGCCGTTGGCTTTTTCAGCGGTGAAGCCGATCTTGTCGCCCGGCTTCACCTGGTCCAGCAGCGCAGGATCGCTTACGCGGAAAACCATCGTCATCGGCGGCATGCCCAGGTTCGCCAACGGGCCGTGCTTGATGGTGATCTTGCCGGCTTCCTTGTCGATTTTCCTGACTTCGCCGCTCGACATGGCCGCGGCATCGGCGGGCGCCGCCGTGGCCTCGGCCTGGCTTGCTTCTTGTGCGGTTGCGGAGGATGCGTGGAACGAGAGCGCCAGCGGCAACGCGCAGGCTGCAATTAAAATGGAACGGGTTTTCATGGGTTTCCTTTGTCTGTTTGAAGAAATTATCTGACGACGATGTTGCCGCGCATGCCGGCTTCAAAATGACCTGGCTGCAGGCAGGCGAAATCAAACCTGCCGGCCTTGTTGAACTGCCATATCAATTCGCCGCTTTTACCTGGATCGAGCGATACCTGGTTAGGATCCGAGTGCTCCATTTCCGGGAATTTCTGCATCAGCGCGGCATGCTCCTTCAATTCCTTGATGGATCCCAGCACCATTTCATGCTTGACCTTGCCGGAGTTCTTGACGATGAACCTGACGGTATCGCCGCGCTTGACCGAGATGGCCGCCGGCGTGAAGCGCATCGTGTCGTTCATGTCGATTTCCATGGTTTTCGACACTTTGCCGGGGTCTCCCGGCTTGCCCATCGACGACGCATGTTCGTCATGGGTTTGCGCCGCGCCGCTGCCGGCCTCGTCGCCATGGGCGAGGGCGTTGGCTGACAACAGCGATAGGGCCAGGCTTGAGGCGATCAAAACGGATTTCATAAAAATTCCTTTCAGTTAAAAAGAGAGTGTTGTGTTGCTGTGGTTAATGGTTGTCATGCGAGCCGGGTTTGATCACTTTTAGAACCTTTTCACCCGGCTTGGCCGCCATGCGCCTGGCGTCCGGCGCCCGGGCCGCCTCCGGCATGGCCGCCTCGCCGCCTTTCCATTCGTAGGCCAGGGTGCCGGCAGGGTGCCTGTACCAGCCGGGATCCTTGTAATCGTTGCCGGCCAGGCCCTTGCGCACTTTCAGCGTGGTGAACATGCCGCCCATCTCGATGCCGCCGAACGGGCCGCTGCCGGTCATCATCGGCAGGGTGTTGTCCGGCAGCGGCATTTCCATCTCGCCCATGGCGCCGCCGGTTTCTCCCATCGCCATGTAGTCCGGCACCAGCTTGTTGATTTTTGCGAGGACGTCGCGCTGGTCGACGCCGATCATGGTCGGCACGTCATGGCCCATTGCATTCATGGTGTGATGCGATTTGTGGCAATGGAAAGCCCAGTCGCCGAGTTCGGTGGCGTCGAATTCAATGGCGCGCATCTGGCCGACGGCGATGTCGGCGGTGACTTCCGGCCAGCGCGAAGCCGGCGGCGTCCAGCCGCCATCGGTGCCGGCGACCACGAATTCATGGCCGTGCAGGTGGATCGGATGGTTGGTCATGGTCAGGTTGCCGACGCGGATGCGCACCCGGTCGCCCTGGCTGCACACCATTGGGTCGATGCCCGGGAAGGCGCGGCTGTTGAAGGTCCACAGGTTGAAGTCGAGCATGGTGCTGGTTTTCGGCGTGTAGCTGCCGGGATCGATGTCATAGGCATTCAGCAGGAAACAGAAATCGCGGTCGGCGCGATGCTGGCTGGGGTCTTTCGGATGCGTGATCCAGAAACCCATCATGCCCATCGCCATCTGCGTCATTTCATCCGCATGCGGGTGATACATGAAGGTGCCCGGGCGTTTTGCGATGAATTCGTAGACGAAGGTCTTGCCCGGCTGGATGCCCGGCTGGGTCAGGCCGGTGACGCCGTCCATGCCGTTCGGCAGCCGCTGGCCGTGCCAATGCACGCTGGTGTGCTCGGGCAGCTTGTTGGTGACGAAGATCCGTACCCGGTCGCCTTCGACCACCTCGATGGTCGGGCCGGGCGACTGGCCGTTGTAGCCCCACAGGTTGGCCTTCATGCCCGGCGCGATTTCGCGCACCACCGGCTCGGCCACCAGGTGGAATTCCTTGACGCCGTTTTTCATGCGCCAGGGCAGGGTCCAGCCGTTCAGGGTGACCACCGGATTGTAGGGCCGCCCGTTGGGTGGAGAAAGCGGCGGCTGCGTGGCCGCGCCGGCCATCGTTACGGCTTCGGGCAGGGTTGCCGCACCGGCCCGGCTGACCAGGCTGGCGCCGATGGCGACGGCGCCGGCGCCGCTCATGAAATTTCTGCGTGACACCATGATGTCTATCCTTGTATTTGCATTAAGCGTTGGTTAGTCGGCAGCCGCGACGGCGGAAGTGCCGGGTTTGCTGTCGGCCGCTGTCGATGAACGGCCGGTTTGCGCCATTCTCAGCGCCGAGTCGGCGATCCAGAAATCGCGCAGCGCTTCGATTGCGCCATTGACGCTCCGGGCTTGCTCTCTGGCGTCCGCGAGCAATGTGAAAACGCCGATCAGCATGCCGTTGTAGCGCAGCATCTGTTCGTCCGAGATGCGTTTCTTGAGCGGCACGATTTCATCGCGGTAGCGGCGCGCGATATCGTAGGAGCTGCGATAGGCGGCATACGCTTCCCGTACTTCGGAGCGGGCGTTGACGGCTAGCTCCGCCGAACGGTTCACGGCTTCCATGTACAGCGCTTCGGCTTTCGCCACCCGTGCGCCGCCCCAGTCGAACAGGGGAATCTCGAGCTGGATCGAATAACCGTTCTCGCGCGACGGGCCTTGGTTGTAGTTGTTGTGCATCAGGCCAAGGTCGAGGATGTTGATGAAACGCGTCGCCTTGGTCAGCCCCAGGGAGCCGGCCAGGCCGGACAGCTCGCGCTTGGCCATCATGATGTCGAGCCGGTTTTGCATGGCTTGCGCTTCGATGTCGGCGATCTCTTGCGGCGCTTTCGGCAAGTCCGGCAACCGCTCCGGTAGCTGGAACGCGGCCTGCTTGCCCCACAGACCGAGCAGGCGGGTCAGCTTTTCGCGTTCGGCTACCTGTGCCTGCGCCGCGCGCGCCAGCTGCACCGTGGCGTCGGCATGGAACGACTGCTCGCGCGCCTGTTCCAGCCTGCTCCAGTTGCCGGCCGCCGCCATCTTGCGCGCCAGTTCGGCGCCGGCCTCGGCGGCAAGCTTGACCTGTTCCATGTATTTGACGGTTTCCTGCGCCGCCACGGCGGAGAAATAGGCGTGGCGTGTTTCGTCGGCGACCGCCAGTGCGTCGCCGGCGGCGCGGAATTGCGCCTGCTCGAAGCGGCGGCGCTCGATCTTGCTGGCGAACGGCATGGTCAGCAGGCTCATCACGGGCAGCATCAGGGAACGGTCGATTTCGATATCGTCGCCGCGGCGCAGGCGGCCGAAGGAAAACGACGGATTGGGGATGCGTCCGGCTTGCACCAGGTCCGCTTCGGCGATGCCCAGCCCGCTGTAGCTGGCTTGCAGGCCCTTGTTGTTGAGCAGCGCGATCTTGACCGCATCGTCGACGCTCAGCGGTTTGGCCAGCAGCGGCGCGATGGTATCGGCGACGCTGGCGGCGTCGTCTTCCGACTTGACCCATTTGATGTCCTGGCCGCTGCGTTCCTTGACCAGCGCCTGTACCGGCGAGTAGCCGCCGTCTGGCGACAGCGAGGCGCAGCCGGCCAGGACGAGCGGAAGCAGCACAGTGGCGGCGCGGATCGCGCGCCTCGTAGTGAGGGTAAAAATCATGATGTCCTCGATGATGCAATGCGAATGGAATGCGGACGCGCAGGCAGGCGCACGCCGCAAGCGGCGGCAGGATTCAGGCGTTACGGCTGCAGGCGGCGATGGCCCGGGACCGGTGCTTCAATCCTGGATCAGATGGCGAGGGAATGCGGAGGCCGTTCGAGGCCTTCCGGGAAGTACGCGGTGAATTGCTGGTCTGGCTGCGCGCCTGTTTCCAGCCCGGCCGGCAGCGGCGCCACCGGATCGAGCGCAGGAGGAGCGCTGATGGCGCTGCTCAGGCAGCAGGATGCGCAGGCGCTGCATTTGCCGGCACCGTCGTGGTGATGGGAATCACCTGCAGGCGAATCGCTGCTTGATGCCTGGGAAGCATCGGCAGCATGATGCTGGCTTGCCGCAAGCTGGTCATGATGATGGTGTTGCTGTCCCTGCACCTGATGCATGTCGTGCCGGCTGGCCGGCTGATGTCCCGTGCCGCAATCGAGCATGGCGGACGATGCAAAGCCTTGCATGGGCAGAGCAAAGGCCAGGAGCCAGAGGATTGCGATCTTGAGGAAACGGGACATGGACGCCAGTATAAGTCAGAAATAAAAGGCTAACAATGCAAGGGATGTCATTGCCGGGCAAGGCCTTCAAGGATAGGGCAATCCGGGCGGTCGTCGCCGTGGCAATGGCAGGCCAGCTGCTCCAGCGTCGCTTTCATGGCTTGCAGTTCCTTGATCTTGTCGTCCAGTTCGGCAATATGCGTCAGCGCCAGCTGCTTGACCTTGCTGCTGGGACGCGACTGGTCCAGCCAGAGGCCGATCAGTTCGGCGATCTGCTTCATCGAGAATCCCAGCAGGCGGCCCTGGCGGATGAACCGCAGCAGATGGATATCGCGCTCGGCATAAGTACGGTAGCCGCCGTCGCTGCGGCTGGCTTTCGGGATCAGGCCGGTTTCTTCGTAGTGCCGGATCATCTTGGCCGAGACGCCCGAGGCTTGCGCGGCATCGCCGATATTCATGGCGTTAGTCGACATGTGTGGTTTCCTTTGCAGAAGCAGGGCGCCAGCGGCGCAGCAGCAATGCGTTGCTGACCACGCTGACGCTGCTGAACGCCATTGCGGCGCCGGCCAGCACCGGGTTGAGGTAGCCCAGGGCTGCCAGCGGAATGCCGACCAGGTTGTAGATAAAGGCCCAGAACAGGTTCTGGCGGATCTTGCTGTAGGTGCGGCGCGAGATGTCGATCGCGTCCGCCACCAGGCCCGGGTCGCCGCGCATCAGCGTGATGCCGGCGGCCTGCATGGCGACGTCGGTGCCGGTCGACATGGCGATGCCGACATCGGCGGCGGCCAGCGCCGGCGCATCGTTGATGCCGTCGCCGACCATGGCGACCACGGCGCCGCCGGCCTTGAGGTCGGTGATCACCCTGGCTTTCTCGGCCGGCAGGATTTCCGCGTGGATTTCGCTGATGCCCAGCTGGCGGCCGACGCTATTGGCGCTGCCGTGGTTATCGCCGCTCACCATGGCGACCCGCAGCGACAGGTGCTGCAGCTGCCGGACCGCGGCCTTGGCGGTTGGCTTGATTTCATCGCCAAAAGCCAGCAGGCCGGCCAGCGCGGGCGATCCATCGGTTCCTGCGGCGAGCCAGGATACGGTGCGGCCCTCGGCTTCCAGCTGCGCGGCCTGGCTCGCCAGAGGGGCGAGGTCGACGCCCAGTTCCTGCATCCAGCGCGAACTGCCCAGGTAGCACTGGCGGGCGCCGACGCTGGCTTGTATCCCGCGCCCGGCGACGGCCTGCACCTTGCTGGCGCTGAGCACGGCCGGCAACCCTTTTTGCTCGGCGGCGGCGATCACGGCGCGCGCCAGCGGATGTTCGCTGCCGCGTTGCACCGCCGCGGCCAGCGCCAGCAAATCATCGCTTGCATCCGGCGCGCTCGGCAGCAAGGCCAGCAGCGCCGGATGGCCGATCGTCAGGGTTCCTGTCTTATCAAAAGCCACCACGCTGATGCGATGGGCGATTTCCAGCGCTTCGGCATCCTTGATCAGGATCCCGAAGCGGGCTGCGATGCCGGTGCCGGCCATGATCGCGGTCGGCGTCGCCAGCCCCAGCGCGCAAGGGCAGGCGATCACCAGCACGGCTACCGCGTTGAGCAAGGCTTGCTGCCAGTCGCCGCTGCCCAGGCCCCAGCCCAGCAAGGTGAGGGCGGCGATCAGCAGCACCACCGGCACGAACACCGCGCTGACCTGGTCGACCAGGCGCTGGATCGGCGCCTTGGCGGCCTGCGCGTGTTCCACCATGCGGATGATGCGCGCCAGCGTGGTTTCGGCGCCGATCGCAGTGGTGTTTACCAGCAGCAAGCCGGCGCCGTTGATGGCGCCCGCGGTCACCCGGTCGTGCTGCTGTTTTTCCACCGGCAGGCTCTCGCCGGTCAGTAGGGATTCGTCGACCTGGCTGCTGCCTTCCAGGACTACGCCGTCGACGGCGATGCGTTCGCCGGCGCGCACCACCACGACATCGCCGAGTTGCAGGGCAGCGATGGCAATGTCGCGGTCGAAGCCGTCGCGCCGCACAGTGGCGCGTTCCGGCCGCAATGCATTGAGCGCCCGGATGGCGTCGGCAGTCTGGCGCTTGGCGCGGGTTTCCAGCCATTTGCCGAGCAGCACCAGGGTGATGACCGCCGCCGACGCTTCAAAATACAGGTGCGCCATGGCGCCGTGCCCGGCCGCCAGCAACAGGTACAGCGACAAGCCGTAGGCGGCGCTGGTGCCGAGCGCCACCAGCAGGTCCATGTTGCCGCTGCCGGCCTTGAGCGCGCGCCAGCCGGCCCGGTAGAAACGGGCGCCGAGCCAGAACTGCACCGGCGTCGCCAGCGCCAGCTGCCACCAGCCGGGCAGGGCCCAGCCGGCGCCGAACGGCATCAGCAGCATCGGCAGCACCAGCGGCAGGGTAAACAATGCCGCAACGGCGACTGGCCACCAGCTCGGCAATACGCTCTTGGCGGCCGATGCTTCTGGCGTCGATTTGGGCAGCGAAGCTTCATAGCCCGCCGCCTTGACCGCCGCGATCAGTTTGTCGACCGGCACTACGCCGGCGGTGCCCAAGGTGGCTTTTTCGCTGGCCAGGTTGACCGCCACGGTCTGCACGCCGGCCACCTTGAGCAAGGCTTTCTCGACCCTGCCGACGCAGGAAGCGCAGTTCATGCCTTCGATATCCAGCGTGATTTCCTGCTGCCTGACCTGGTAGCCGGCTTTTTCCACCGCGGCCACCAAGGGACCGATGGTGCTTGAACCGTCGGCCTGCACGGTGGCCAGTTCAGTCGCCAGGTTGACGCTGACCTCGCGCACGCCGGCCACCTTGCGCAGCGCCTTTTCGACATGGGACACGCACGACGCGCAGCTCATGCCGTCTATCGGTAACTGGAATTCTGTCGCTGGGACTGCGCTGGTGCTGCTCATGGCGGGCTCGGTTTGCATGGTGGCGATGACTGCATGATCCACCTTCCCATGATGGGAAGGTCAAGCACAATTTTAACAGCCTGTCTTTTGCGCTGCCAAAAGCTCTACCGCATATACGCAATGCGCTATGCGGCAAGGGGCTGCGGCAAGCTAGGATTCCTGTCCGCTCGATTTTCTTCAACAACTTGCCAGGAAAGCACCATGACCAAACCAGCCAATTTCGAGAATTACCATATCCGCAAGTGGTACACCCAGATCGACGACACCCTGGCCAACGAAAGCGGCGTGCTGGCCGACGGCAGCCCGCTGCGCAAGATCGTGATCGCCGCCGCCATCCACAATCCCTATGCCGGCCGTTTCAGCGACAGCCTGGAGCTGATCCTGGCCGATTCGCCGGCGCTGGGCCATGAGTTCGGCCGCCGCATCGTCGCCGCGCTGGGCCAGGACCAGGTGGAAAGCTACGGCAAGGCGTGCATCGTCGGCATCGGCGGCGAATACGAGCACGGCAACGCCTTCCTGACGCCGGCCATGGTGATGCCGATCCGCGCAGCCATCGGCGGCGGCAAGGCCTGGATCCCGTCTTCCGGCAAGCGCGGCGTGCCGGGCGCCGAGCTCGATATCCCGCTGGCGCACAAGCATGCTTTGTACGTGCCGTCGCATTACGACACCGTCACCACCCAGTTCTTCGATGCGCCGAACGCCGATGAAGTCGTGGTGGCGTTCGCCGTGGCGACCCGCGGCCGCCTGCATGCGCGGCTGGGCGGCTTGAAAGCCAGTGAAATCGAAGGCAAGAACGGCTTGAACTAAGCGGTTTGCGGCGGCTGCCGGGGATCTCGGTCATTTATTGTCGGCTGGTGCTTGACCTTGCTACGATGGGAAGGTTTATAGTTGAATCAGGTAACCAACGGAGCAAACGGAAATGATCGAATTCAATGTGCAGGACATGACCTGCGGCCACTGCGCCGGCCGCATCACCAAAGCCATCAACGGCGTCGATGCAGACGCCAAGGTGGAGATCAAGATAGAAGGGCGGACGGTGTTGGTTGACAGCAAGGCGAGCGCAGCCGAACTGGCCGAAGCAATCCGCGATGCGGGATACACGCCGCAAGTGGCCTGATATTTTCCCTCCATGGAAAAAGCCGAGGGGCTAGCCCGCACAGCGAGCTAGCCCCTCGGCTTTTCTCATGGATTGGCCAGGCGCCGGGTTCAGGCCAGCACGCGGCGCAGCCAGTTGCCGATGTCGGCAACTTCTTCCGCGCACACCGAATGCGGCATCATGTATTCATGCCATTCGACCTGGTAACCCAGCTGTGCCAGCAAGTCGCGCGATTTTTCCGCGCGGTCGATCAGCACTACCGGATCGCCGCGGCCATGGGCCTGGAAAATCGGCGTGTGCTGGTTGGCGGCATGGCGTTCGGCGGCGGTCTTGTCGCTCAGCGGCAGGTAGCCGGACAGGCACATCAGGCCGGCCAGTTTGTGCGGATAACGCAAACCGGTCTGCAGCGCCATCGCGCAGCCTTGCGAGAAGCCGGCGATCACGATCTTGTCGGCAGCGATGCCGAGCGCGATCTGTTGCGCGATCAAGGCTTCGATTTCGATTTGCGATTTGCGCAGGCCGGCTTCATCTTCGCGCCGGATCAGGTCGGTGGTCAGGATGTCGTACCAGGCCGGCATCACGTAGCCGTTGTTGATGGTCACCGGGATGGCCGGCGCGCTCGGGAACACGAAGCGGATGCCGGGGCAGCCGTCCAGGTCCAGTTCTTTCACGATAGGAACGAAGTCGGAGCCGTCGGCGCCGAGGCCGTGCATCCAGATGACCGCCGCGGTTGGCGTTTCAGAAGTAGCGATTTCCAGGGTTTCGAGGGTGCTTGGCATGGGGTGGTCCGGATAGAAAGATGGTTGGAAATTGGGGAAGCGATGGCGTCAGATCACCATCAGGTCTTGGCCGACAATGATTTCACCGCTGAATTGCTTGCGTGCCTCGGCCGACCACATGTCGTCGCTGATGGCCGGGTCGCCACCGGGCACGAAATGGCTCAGCACCAGCGTCTTGACGCCGGCGCGCGCCGCTACCTGGCCGACCTGGACGGTGCTGGTATGGCTCTTGACCAGGTGGTCGAGCAGGGTCGGCGCGTTGTCGACGGTTTTCATCAGCTTCTCCAGCGCCGGCAGGTACATCACTTCATGCACCAGCACGTCGGCGCCCTTGGCCAGCTTGATCAGGTTCTCGCTGTAGGCGGTATCGCCGGAGAACACGACTGAGCGGTCCTTGGTGTCGAAACGATAGGCGAAGGCGGGCTTGAGCGTGTAGTGGTCGACCAGCGCGGCGGTCACCTTGACCTGGTCGTTTTCCATGACCACGCGTGGGCCGTCGAATTCGTGGGTGTTGATCAAGGGGCGCAATGGCGGCCGGCCTTCTTCGTGCATGCGGGTGGCGATGTCGATGGCGTTCATGTGGACAAAATCATTCATCATCTGGCGCATTCCCGGCGGCCCGTACAGATGCACAGGCCTTGCCAGGCCGGTGGCCCAGGCCAGGAACACCAGGTTGCCGAGGTCGGCGTTGTGGTCGGAATGCTGGTGGGTCAGGAAAATGTCGCGTATCTGCGGCAGCTTGATGCCGGCCTTGGTCAATTGCAGGGCGACGCCATTGCCGCAGTCGACGACATATGGCTGCCCGTCTACCAGCAGCACATTGGCCGGCGCCGCGCGCAAGGCCGACGGCGTCGGTCCGCCCTTGGTGCCCAGCAGGATCAGTTGCGTGCCCTTGTTGGAGGCAGTCGTCTGCGCTTGCACCGCCGGTAGCCAGGGCAAGGCGGCGGCACTGCCCGCGGCCAGCGCGAGCCGCATGAAATCACGGCGCGAAGCGCGGGAGCGAGGCTCATTCATTGTCTGTTTTTCCCTTCAGGCACAGTCCGACGATATCGGCGGCGTTAGCTTTTTGCTGCCAGGCCGAGACCTGGTTTTTTGCGGCATTGCGTAGGCTGTCTTGTATCTCCTGGGCCGGCGCAAGGTCCAGCGTCATTTTATGGTCGCGCATGCGGCTGTAGTTGCCGGCGATGCGATCCTTGACGCTGCTCCAGGAGCCGGCGGCGGTGCGCTGGGCCGCTTCTGTCAGTATCGCCTGCTGTTCCGGTTTCAGCTGCTGCCAGACGTCCTGGTTGATGACGGTGTAGCTCAGCGGGATCGAGTAGCTGATCGCGCTGAAATTGCCCAGCTGGTCCCACAAGCGGTTGCCGGCGCCGCCGTCGCCCGACGACAGCACCGCATTCAGCTCACCGGCGGCCAGCTTGGCCGGGACCGCGGAAAACGGCAGGTTCACGCTTTGCGCGCCGACCTGTTCAAATACAGCCCGGCTGTTTTCATCGTAGGTGCGGATCCGCAGCGCCCGCAAGGCCACCAGGTCGGTCAGCGGCGTGGCCGACCAGATGCCCGACGGCGGCCACGGCGTGACGTACAGCAGGTGTGCGTTGAGCTTGCGCAGGTGCTGCTCGGCTGCCGGCTGGGCGCAGCTGGCGAGCGCCCTGGCCTGGTCGAAGCTGCTGACCGTGAATGGCAGCGAGGACAGGAGGAAGAACGGATCGCTGGCGCCGACGATGCCGGCAAACAGCGTGGCCATTTCGACCTTGCCATCGCTGACGGCGCCGACCTGGGCGCTGCCCTTGAACGGGTTCTGGGTTTCCTGCAGGGTATCGATGGCGAGCGTGCCGCCGGCCAGCTGCTTGACGCTGGCCGCAAACTGCAAGTCGGCCGCGGCGGTGACGGAGGTCGCCGGATATTCGTTGATCAGGCGCAGGGCCTGGGTTTGCGCCAATAAAGGTGGGTTAAGCGCCAATGTCAGTATCGGCAGGAGCAAGGCTGTGATAATGCGAGATTTGGCGACGGCGGTTGGCAACATGATGCTGTTCGCTGAAAAATGGTTGGAGGACATCGAAGCTTGCTTAAAGATGGCGGAGCGTGCCCCTGCCGATAGGAGCAACAATATACCGGATACGCGCATTCGAAGCTATTTGGAAAGGTTCTCCGCTACGAATTTACGTTCAGCGTTGAATCAAGAGTCGAGGAATCCAGATTTTCGATTCAATCGTGTTTTTTGCGGGTTATAGTTGCCAGGCTCCTGGGGAGCAATATTTCCAACCAGAGTTTCACCGACTGCTATAGCTTGAGAGGCAAGATGAAATCATTGATGGTGGCGGTCCTTTATATACTCCTTACGGGCCAGGCTCTCGCAGAAGAAGCTGAGGTCAAAGTTTTTGCAATTCAGGGAGAGCGTCTGCAATACCAGCCGCCTCAGGGCTGGAAAATCGCATATATGGAAGGGACACCGGACGGCGATTATGTGATTGAATACCTTCCTGATGGCGAAAATCTGGCGTCCTGGCGGACCGGTTATCTTTCGATACGCCGTAAATCCTTACCTTCTGAAAATATCATGGATCAGATCAAGGCCAAAAAACTGCATTTGCCGGCGTTGGTGGTGGCACAGTTGCAGCAAGATGCAAAGCAAGGATGCCAAGGAAAGTTTGAAGCCATGAGTCACCGCGACAATACATACAATGATTTATATTTTTCGGTAAGCGGCGGTTTTTGCGGCAAATATGGCAGCGCAGCCCCATACGGCGAAGGCAGTATCGTTGCCGTTGTCGAAGCGAAGGCTAATTTTTTCACTATCCAGTATGGCTGGCGTCCCGCCAGCGATACTGATCTGAAAGATTATGCCTGGCGGATTACACCGGAAAACGCCGAGAAATATATCAAATCGATTATGCGAATGAGCGTTTGCGAAGATGCTGCGGCTTGCCAGCCTTAGAAATCACGGTAGCGGGTTTGCCGCAACTGTCGGGCGAATTGCGGATTTGGGCCGAAATGCCTTGCACAGCGCCTCGTTGGTCTCGATGTACGGACCGCCGATCAGGTCGATGCAGTAGGGCACGGCGGCGAAAATGCCGGATACCTTTTGTTTGCCGTCAGCGTCTTTCAAGCCCTCCAGGGTTTCCTTGATCGCCTTCGGCTGGCCGGGCAGGTTCAGGATCAATGCCGCATGGTCGGCGCTTTCGCGGATCACCGCGACTTGCCGCGACAGGATCGCGGTAGGCACGAACTGCAGGCTGATCTGCCGCATCTGCTCGCCGAAGCCGGGCATTTCCTTGGTGGCGACAGCCAGGGTCGCTTCCGGCGTCACGTCGCGCCGCGCCGGGCCGGTGCCGCCGGTAGTCAGCACCAGGTCGCAACGCTGCTGGTCCACCAGCTCGACCAGGGTTTGTTCGATCAGTGCGCGTTCGTCGGCGATCAGGCGGGTTTCGGCTTGCCAGGGAGTGCTGAGCGCAGCCGCCAGCCAGTCTTGCAGGGCAGGGATGCCCTGGTCCTGGTAGACGCCGGTGCTGGCGCGATCGGAAATCGACACCAGGCCGATCTTCAGGCTTGGCCCAGGACTAGTTGTGCTCATCTTGTTGGTCTTCGTCGTCCTGTTCCCCGTCGTCCGCTCCGGCGCCGGGTTTCTGCAGCTGTTTCAGCAGCTGGAAGATTTCGCGGTAAGCCTTGGGCGGCTTGTTCTCAGCCTGTTCCTTGCGGCCGTTGCGGATCAGGGTGCGGATGTGCTGCACGTCCAGCTCAGGATGCTGCGCCAGCAGTTCGGTCAGCGCGCCGTCGTCCTTCAGCAGGCGGTCGCGATGGCGCTCCAGCGCGTGCATGGCGGCGGTGTCGGCTTTCGACAGGCCTCTCCAGCTGTCCAGGGTTTTCTGGATTTCGGCGATTTCGTGCGGCTCCAGCGTACGCATTTTCTTGCCTACGTACTGGGTCTGGCGGCGGCGTCCTTCGTGGTCCTTGATCTGCTGGCATTCGAGGATGGCGTCGCGCACATCTTCCGGCATCGGCACCCGCTTGACGCGGTCGCGCGACTCGGCGATCAGCTCTTCGCCGAGCTTCTGCAGGGCAGTCATCTCGCGCTTGAGCTGGGACTTGGAGGGACGGTCGTATTCTTGTTCGAACTCGCTGGACTGAAAGCCGCAGGAGCCCCGGTTGGGATTTGGCATGATGTTAAGGGTACTTCCATACTGTAGACGACTGCTATGATAACCGTTTTATACCTTTTCCAAAGAAAACCGACCCATGAGCGACTCCGTATTTATCCATAGTCAAGAGCAATTGCAACAGTTGGCGCAGGATGTCTTGCGTTATGCGCGGGAAAAAGGCGCTTCCGGCGCCGCCGTCGAAATCAGCGAAGGCAGCGGCTTGTCGGTGGGCGTGCGCAAGGGCAGCGTCGAAACGATCGAGCAAAACAAGGACAAGGGCATGGGCGTCACCGTCTACCTGGGCGAGGAAGGCCATACCCGGCGCGGCAATGCCAGCACCTCCGATTTTTCGGCCAAGGCCCTGCAAGACACGGTGGAAGCGGCCTACAACATCGCCCGCTTTACCGCTGAGGACGATTGCGCCGGCTTGCCCGATGTTGATACTTTGGAAATGAATCCGCTGGACCTGAAGCTGTGCTCGCCGTGGCTGATTTCGGCGGAAGAAGCTGTCGAACTGGCAAAACGTTGCGAAGCGGCAGCATTTGCCGTCGACAAGCGCATCACCAACAGCGAAGGCGCCGGCGTCTACGCCCAGCAATCGCACTTCGTCAGCGCCAATTCGCGCGGTTTCATGGGCGGTTACCCGTTTTCGCGGCACACCATTTCGGTGGCGCCTATCGCCGGCAAGGGCGGCAACATGCAGCGCGACGACTGGTACTCGTCGATGCGCGATCCGCGGCAGCTGGCCAAGCCGGAAGCGATCGGCCGTTACGCCGCGGAGCGCGCGCTGGCGCGGCTGAACGCGCGCCAGCTGGATACCCGCAAATGCCCGGTGCTGTTCGAGGCGCCGCTGGCGGCCGGCCTGCTGGGGGCTTTCGTGCAGGCGGTATCGGGCGGCGCGCTGTACCGCAAATCGACCTTCTTGCTGGATACCCTGGGCAAACCGGTGTTTGCGCCGCATATCCAGATCGTGGAAGACCCGCACGTGATCGGCGCGGTCGGTTCGGCGCCTTTTGACGAGGAGGGCGTCAAGACGCAGAGGCGCGATGTGGTCAAGGACGGCGTGGTGCAAGGCTACTTCCTGTCGACCTATTCGGCGCGCAAGCTGGGCATGAAAACCACCGGCAATTCCGGCGGTTCGCATAACCTGAGCATGACTTCGTCGCTGACCAAATCCTCGGACAACTTCAAGGCGATGCTGAAAAAGCTCGATACCGGCCTGCTGGTGACCGAGCTGATGGGGCAGGGCGTCAACTACGTCACCGGCGACTATTCGCGCGGCGCTTCCGGCTACTGGGTGGAAAAGGGCGTGATCCAGTACCCGGTGGAGGAAATCACGATTGCCGGCAACATGAAAGACATGCTGGCGCAGATCGTCGCCATCGGCGCCGATTCGCTGATCCGCGGCACCAAGCAGACCGGCTCGGTATTGATCGAAAGCATGACCGTGGCAGGCAACTGACCGCGGGCTCCGGCGCCTTGTCGAGGCGGCTTTAACCAGTACTTGACACCTCCCTTGCGGAGGTGTTTTTTTGTCTCCATTTTTTGCCCCTATTGCTTGCATTGGTGTTTGCATTGTCAAAAACATCAAAAAAAGCAAGCGCTTGCGCAAGCGCTTGCTTTCCACTAAGATTGATCGCAAATCAGGTCGCGCACAGTATGTCGGCGCGGCCCAGGCAAAGATAAAAGACGCAAGGAGACAAATGAAAATCCCGCATCCAGGCGAGGCAGCGAGCCTCCGACCAGCATCTGAACCGATATCAATGATTGAGCGATCGCTCACGCTAAAGCCATTGCTGGCTGCGGCAGCCTATTGATTTTCTGGAAAATATCTGTCCTGTCATACAAACCGTTTATCGATTCGACGGCTTTTGAAAAAAAACTGATCGATCAGTCAAAACAAGGGGTTGTCCATGAAACCTGAAGCAGGCGCGACGCCAATCCTCGAGATGCGCGGCATCTCCAAGACCTTCAGCGGCTTGCGGGTGCTGAAAGAGGTCGACCTGACCGTGTACGCCGGCGAAGTCCATGCCTTGATGGGCGAGAACGGCGCCGGCAAGTCGACCCTGATGAAAGTGCTGTCCGGCGCCCACCAGGCCGACGCCGGCGGCGAGATCCGCATCGACGGCCGGCGCGTCGCCAGCTACGGCCCGGGCGCCGCCAAGGAACATGGCGTGGCGGTCATCTACCAGGAGCTGAGCCTGTGCCCCAACCTGAGCGTGGCCGAGAACATCTATCTCGGGCGCGAACTGAAGCGCGGCTGGAGCGTCGACCGCAAGGCGATGGAGGCCGGCTGCGTCGACGTCTTGAAGCGCCTGGGCGCGGAATTCAAACCGCAGACCAAGGTCAGCATGCTGTCGATCGCCGAACGCCAGCTGGTGGAGATTGCGCGTGCGATCCATGCCCATGCGCGGATCCTGGTGATGGACGAACCCACGACGCCGCTGTCTTCGCGCGAGACTGACCGTTTGTTCGCACTGATCCGCCAGCTGCGCCAAGAGGGCTTGGCGATCGTCTACATCAGCCATCGCATGGCTGAAATCTACGAATTGTCGGACAAGGTCTCGGTATTGCGCGACGGCAAGCACGTCGGCATGCTGGCGCGCGCAGAGCTGTCGGCCGAAGCGCTGGTGAAAATGATGGTGGGGCGCGATCTTTCCGGTTTCTACAAGAAGGAACATGCGCCCTACGATCCCGGCAATGTCGTCATGCGGGTGCGCGACATGGCCGACGGCAAACGGGTCCGCGGCTGCAGTTTCGACCTGCACGCGGGCGAGGTGCTGGGCATCGCCGGCCTGGTCGGCGCCGGCCGCACGGAGCTGGCGCGCCTGATCTTTGGCGCCGATCCGCGCATTTCCGGCACGCTGGAAGTGGCCGGCAAGGCCGTGACGTCGCTGCGCGGCCCGGTCGATGCGATCCGCGCCGGCGTCGCTTACCTGACCGAAGACCGCAAATCGCAAGGCCTGTTCCTGGACATGAGCGTGCGCGACAACATCAACGTCTGCGCCTGCGTGCCGGACGCCAGCCATGGCGGCGTGCTGGACCGCAGCCGCGGCGCGCAGCGCGCCGGCGCCGCCATCAAGGCGCTGGCGATCCGGGTGGCTTCGCCCAACATCAATGTCGGCGCGCTGTCGGGCGGCAACCAGCAGAAGGTGCTGCTGGCGCGCCTGCTGGAAATCAAGCCGCATGTGCTGATCCTGGACGAACCGACGCGCGGGGTCGACATCGGCGCCAAGTCGGAGATCTACCGCATCATCAACGAACTGGCCCAGGCCGGCATCGGCGTGGTGGTGATTTCCAGCGAGCTGCCGGAAATCGTCGGCACCTCGGACCGGGTGCTGGTGATGCGCGAAGGCGAGCTGGTGGCCGAACTGGGCGGCCGTTCGGGACGTGAAATCACCCAGGAAAACATTATCGAGCTGGCGACCGGCGCGCAGCAGGTGGAGCCGCAGGCGGCATGACCGGCAGGCGGCTTGAGCACGCAAGGCGGCAATCATGAATCAGAACAGCATGGAGACAAATATCATGGAAGCAAGTAGCAAGATCACGGCCGAGACCATCGGCAAGCGCGAACAGCTGCGCGATTTGTTGCGTACGGTCGGCATGCTGCCGGTGCTGCTGTTGCTGGTGCTGGGTTTCGCCCTGATGAGCGAAAATTTCTTCACGGTGCAGAACCTGTCGATCATCACCCAGCAGGCGTCGGTGAATATCGTGCTGGCGGCCGGCATGACCTTCGTCATCCTGACCGCCGGCATCGACCTCTCGGTCGGCGCGATCCTGGCGGCGTCGGCAGTGGTGGCGATGCTGGCTTCGCTGTCGCCGCAGTTCGGCATGCTGGGTATCGCCGCCGGCATCGGCTTCGGCCTGCTGTTGGGCCTGGCCAACGGCGTCCTGATCGCTTTCATGCGCTTGCCGCCGTTCATCGTCACGCTGGGCGCGCTGACCGCGATGCGCGGCCTGGCGCGGCTGCTGGCGGACGACAAGACAGTATTCAACGCGGAACTGCCGTTTGCCTTCATCGGCAACGATTCAGTGCTGGGCGTGCCCTGGCTGGTGATCATCGCCTTGCTGGTGGTGGCGGTTTCCTGGTTCATCCTGCGCCGTACCGTGATCGGCGTGCAGATCTACGCGGTGGGCGGCAACCATGAAGCGGCGCGCCTGTCCGGCATCAAGGTGTGGAAGGTGCTGCTGTTCGTGTATGCGGTGTCGGGCTTGCTGGCCGGCCTGGGCGCGGTCATGACTGCATCGCGCCTGTCCGCCGCCAACGGCTTGCAGCTGGGGCAATCCTACGAGCTGGATGCGATCGCGGCGGTGATCCTGGGCGGCACCAGCTTTACCGGCGGCGTCGGCTCCATCGGCGGCACCCTGGTCGGTGCGCTGATCATCGCAGTGCTGACCAACGGCCTGGTGCTGCTGGGCGTGTCGGACATCTGGCAATACATCATCAAGGGCATCGTGATCATCGGCGCGGTGGCGCTGGACCGTTACCGCCAGTCTGGCGCGCGTACCTGAGCCTGATCAAAAGATTTCTCGACCACCGGGTGCGACAAGCTGGTCGTTGTCCCTGGATTTTCATATGACCGGCAACAGGAGATCAAGCATGATGAAAAAAATCGCTATGGCCGCAATACTTCCGCTGACGCTGGCCTTGACCATGTCGGGCGTGGTGCAGGCGCGTGAGCTGAAGGCAGTCGGCATCACCGTCGGTTCGCTCGGCAATCCTTATTTCGTGACGCTGGCCAACGGCGCCAAGGCCAAGGCCCAGCAGATCAATCCCAACGTCAAGGTCACCGCAGTATCGGCCGACTATGACCTGAGCAAGCAGTTCACGCAGATCGACAATTTCATTTCAGCCGGGGTCGACCTGATCCTGCTCAATGCCACCGATCCGGTCGCCATCGAGCCGGCCATCAAGAAAGCGCAAAAGGCCGGGATCGTGGTGGTGGCGGTGGATGTCGGCGCCAAGGGCGTCGATGCCACGGTGCAGACCGACAACGAACTGGCCGGCAAGCTGGCCTGCAAATATCTGGTCGACAAGCTGGGCGGCAAGGGTAACGTGATCATCCAGAACGGGCCGCAGGTGACTGCCGTCACCGACCGCGTCAAAGGCTGCAAAGCCGTGTTTGCCGCCGCGCCCGGCATCAAGCTGTTGTCCGACGACCAGGACGGCAAGGGTTCGCGCGAAGGCGGCCTGAACGCCATGCAAGGCTACCTGACGCGTTTCCCGAAAATCGACGGCCTGTTCACCATCAACGATCCGCAGGCGATCGGCAGCGACCTCGCCGCCAAGCAGCTCAAGCGCAGCGGCATCATCATCACTTCGGTCGACGGCGCGCCGGATATCGAAGCGGCGTTGAAATCGGGCACGTCGATCCAGGCATCGTCCAGCCAGGACCCTTGGGCCCAGGCCCAGGATGCGGTGGCCATCGGCTACGACATCCTGAACGGCAAGCGTCCCGCCAAGCCGGTGGTTTTGCTGGCGCCGGTGCTGATTACTCATGATAATGTCGCTACCTATAAAGGCTGGTCCAGCCAGCGCTGACGTGAAAAGGCGGCTGCCGGAACCGGGTTGCCGGCAGCCGCCGGCCTAAAGCAAGGGGAGAACAATTGGCTACGATGGATGATGTCGCAAGAATCGCGAAGGTATCGACTTCGACGGTCTCGCATGTCTTGAACGGTACGCGCAAGGTGAGTCCGGCTACCGTGCGTGCGGTAGAGGCGGCGATCGAGGCGCTCGGCTACATCCCCAACACCCTGGCGCGCTCGCTGGCGCGCTCGACATCGAACACGATCGGCGTGGCGATTTCCGCGCTTTCCAACCATTATTTCAGCGAAACCGTGCACGCCATCGAGACCGAATGCGCCAGGCACGGCATCATGATGCTGTATGTCGACACCCGCGACGATCCGGAGCAGGAGCTGCGCGCGGTCAAGGCGCTGCACCACCGGCGGGTCGACGGCATCCTGCTGGCGCCGTCCGCCGATCCGCAGCACCTGGCGCTGGAATACCTGCGCGCCAACGAGATCCCGGCGGTGCTGGTGGACCGCCTGGTGGCGCAAGGTTTCGACCAGGTCGGTGTGGAAAACAAGAAATCCTCGCAGGAGCTGGTCAGCCACCTGGTCGAGCATGGCCATAAACGCATCGCATTGATTTCCGGCAGTCCGGGCCTGACCACGACCGACGAGCGGATTGAAGGCTACCGCGCGGCGCTGGACGCCGCCGGCCTGGACTTCGACCCGGCGCTGCTGGTCAGCGGCGAATCCAGCAGCGAGCCGGCAAGGCGGGCCACCCGCCAGCTGCTGACGCTGGCAGCGCCGCCGACCGCCATCATGGCCGCCAACAACCTGATGACCATCGGCGCCATGCATGCCTTGCGCGACGCCAAGGTCGATGTGCCGGAGCAGATCGCCCTGGTCGGTTTCGACGATTTCGACTGGGCCGATTTTTTCATTCCGCGCCTGACCGTGATGGCGCAGCCGGTCAAGGAACTGGGAATGCGGGCAGTCAAGCTGCTGCTGAAGCGGATCGAAGCGCCGGACGGCAAAAAACAAACGGTGCGGCTGGCGCCGACGCTGCGCATCCGCAACTCCTGCGGCTGTCTTTGATACTTTTTACTGGAAACGGATATCTATGGGTAGTCCCATTTCGCTAGGGATAGATCTCGGCACGTCGGAACTGAAAGCGGCATTGCTGGACGAAAGCGGCACGGTGCTAGCGCATGCCGGGGCCCGCCTGGCTATCTCGCGGCCGCAGGCCGGCTGGTCCGAGCAGGATCCGGAAGACTGGTGGCAAGCCTGCCTGGCGGGCCTGCATCAGTTGCGGCAGCAGCAGCCGGGCGCGTATGCCAGGGTGCGCTGCATCGGTCTGTCAGGACAGATGCATGGCGCGGTGCTGCTGGACCGGGACGACCATGTGCTGCGCCCGGCGATCCTGTGGGACGATTCGCGCGCGCTGGCGCAGGCGCAATGGCTGCAGCGCGCGCATCCCGCTTTCGCCGGCATCACCGGCAGCCTGCCGATGGCGGGCCTGACCGCGCCCAAGTTGTTGTGGCTGCGCGAGCATGAGCCGCAGCTGTTCAACCGGATTTCCTGCGTGCTGTCGCCCAAGGATTACCTGCGCCTGCGCCTGACCGGCGAGCGCATCAGCGACGTTTCCGACGCCGCCGGCACGCTGTGGCTGGACGTGCACAAGCGCGACTGGTTTGAACCCATGCTGCAAGCCACCGGGCTGGAGCTGCATCACATGCCGCGGCTGGTGGAAGGTTCGGCGGCGTCAGCCGACCTGAGCGCGGCCGCGGCATCGCAGCTGGCGCTGCAGCCGCCGGTGCTGGTGGCCGGCGGCGGCGGCGACAATCCAGTATCGGCGGTCGGCATCGGCGCGATCGAGGCCGGCCAGGCTTTCGTCACGCTCGGCACCAGCGCCGCCATGGTCGCGATTACCGACCATGTGGCCGGCAATCCGGCCAGCGCGGTGCACAGCTTTTGCCACGCGCTGCCGCAGCGCTGGTACACCATGGGCGCGATGCTGGCCGGCGCCAGCTGCCTGCGCTGGGCCACCCAGCTGCTGGGGCAGGCCAGCGAGCAGGCCTTGCTGCAACAGGTGCAAGAGCATTTGCCGCTGGACCAGCCGGCTCCCGCGGCGACGCCGTTGTTCCTGCCTTACCTGGCTGGCGAGCGCACCCCGCACAACGATCCGCTGCTGCGCGGCGGCTTCATGAACCTTGCGTATGAGACGACGCCGGCGATGCTCGGTTATGCGGTGCTGGAAGGCGTCGGTTTCGGCTTGCGCGATGCGATGGCCGCGGTGCAGTCGGCGGGCGCGGAAGTAACTACCTGTTCGCTGGTCGGCGGCGGCGCCCGCAGCGACTATTGGGCGCAGCTGCTATCGAACATCCTCGACCGCGAAATCCGCACCTTGTCGGGCAGCGAGCTCAGCGCCTGCATCGGCGCCGCCAAGCTGGGTTTCCTGGCGTATGGTTGCGGCCGAGACTTGCCGGGCCTGGGCATGCCGGTCAAGGCGCGCTTCGTGCCGGCGGCCGGCCAGCAGGAAATGTTGCAAGAGCGCTACCGCAAATTCCGCGGATTGTTTTCCGCTGCGCAGGCTCTGCACGACTGAACTTTGACGAATTTTTGACTTCTTACTGCATTCCCTAGCCACAAGGATAGACATGAACCAGCTGGACCAGCTCAAGCAATATACGACCGTCGTAGCAGACACAGGCAATTTCAAGCAGCTGGCGCAATTCAAGCCGCGCGACGCCACCACCAATCCATCGCTGATCCTGAAGGCCGTGCAGCAAGCCGATTATGCGCCGCTGCTGGCCGAGACGGTCGCCGCCCACGCCGATAGCGCGCTGGACCAGATCGTCGACCAGGTACTGGTGCGTTTCGGCCTGGAGATATTGCAAGTGGTGCCGGGCCGGGTCTCGACCGAAGTCGACGCCAGGCTCAGTTTCGACACCGCCGCCACGGTGGCCCGGGCGCGCCGCATCATGGCCTTGTATGAAGCCGCCGGCATCGGCCGCGAGCGGGTGCTGATCAAGATCGCTTCAACCTGGGAAGGGATCCAGGCCGCGGCCATCCTGGAGCGCGAAGGCATACGCTGCAACCTGACCCTGCTGTTTTCCTTTTGCCAGGCGGTTGCCTGCGGCGCCGCCAAGGTACGCCTGATCTCGCCGTTCGTCGGCCGCATCTATGACTGGTACAAGAAATCCGCAGGCAGCGCCTGGGATGAGTCAGCGAATACGCTTGGCAACGATCCTGGCGTGAAATCGGTGGTGCAGATCTACAGTTATTACAAGCGCTTTGGGATCGATACTGAAGTGATGGGAGCCAGTTTCCGCAACGTCGGCCAGATCGCCGCGCTGGCAGGGTGCGACCTGCTGACGATCAGTCCGGACCTGCTGGCGCAGCTGCAAGCCAGCGACGCTCCCTTGTCGCGCGCGCTGGACAAGGATGCCGCCGCCGCTGCCGACCTGCGCGAAATCAGCTACGACGAAGCCGGCTTCCGCTATGCGCTCAACGACGACGCCATGGCTACCGAAAAACTGGCGGAAGGAATGCGCGGCTTTGCCGCCGACGCCTTCAAGCTTGACCGCATCATCGAAGGCTTGCTGGCGTCGGCGCGGGCTTAAGCAGGCTGCGGCAAGTCGTCCTTCAAGGCTTGCCGGCGCCAGCGCCAGCCCAGCAGCGCCAAGGCCAGCGCGGCATGCAGCACCGCGATGCCAAGCATCTGCCAGCCGTTGCCGATGTGCAGCGGCATGAAAAATATGGCGAGCGCCTTCAAGCCCATCATGTTGCTCAGGAACGGCAGCAAGCCGTTGATGAGCGCCAGGTACAGGATGGTGGTGGCGCCGACCCGCTTGCTCTTGCCGGAAAAGGCGAAGAACAGGTAGACGCAGCAGTCGCGCAGCAGCAGCAGGGCCAGCGCCGGGGCCAGGAACGACAGGCCGGCTGCGGTTATCTGCAATTTGAACGGCAGTTCCTGGGCGCTGCTGAATTGCAGCAGCAGCGCCAGGCAGAAACTCAGGAGCAGCGTGGTCGGCCAGATCGGCAGGTTCTGGAACAGGCCATGCAAGTTGCCTGCCTTGGCCCTGGCGACAACCCGCTGCCACAGCGCGATATCGTTTTCTTCGGTGAACAGCGCAGCATAGGTCATGGCTAGCGCGAACAGCAATCCTATCCACAGCAGCCCGGCGCCGCCGCTAAAGCCGCCGACATAGGCCGCCAGCAGGCAGCAGGCTAGCGGCCAGGCCCAGGGAGCGGTGGTGATCTGCAAGGCGCTGTTCATGCTGCGCCAGGCGGCGAACACGGCGATGGCAGCGAAGAATGCGACGCTGGCCAGCAGGAAAGAACTGTAGGCGAACGGCTGGCCCCACCAGGAAATGGCAGCGTCGGTCGCGGAGCGGAACGGCGGCGCGAACATGACAGCGATCAGCACCACCGCCCAGGCGATGCCGCCGCGCTGCACGGCGCGTATGTCGCTGCGCATCAGGTGCAGGTTCAAGGCAATCGTCGCGGCATGCATCAGGATGCCCAGCGCGGCCAGGGTCAGGCCGCTGCTCAAGGGCATGCTGTGTTCGCGCACCAAGGCGGCAATCGCGAAAACCAGCAGGCACAGCAGGCCGCCATACCAGTTGAAGGCGGTGGCGCCGAACAGCTTGCCCCAGGTCATGGTCCAGGGATCGAGTGCGCTCATGCGCTGCTGGTCCCAGGTCTTGTCGCGGATTTCTTCGATCACGGCGTTGCTGGCGTTGCGGGTGCCCCACAGGCAGACGATGCCGCCGAACAGGACCAGCGCCACGCTGTCGAGCGGCACGCCGCCCGGCCAGTTGTCGTTGGCGAGGCTGAGCGTGAAAAAAACCAGTCCCAGGATGGCCGGCATGGCAATCAGGCGATGCAGGGAAAACTGCAGCCACAGGTTGCGTTTGAATTCAGGATTGATCATGATGCGCTCCCGCTGGCAATGTTTTGTCCGTTTTGTTCATAGCTGGCCACTGAGCGCAGGTAGGACTGCTGCAGGTTTTCCTTCTGGTCGGCGAAGCTGGAGACCTGCAGGCCGGCGGCGACCAGGCGCGCCAGCAATGCCGCCTGGGCGTGTTCGTCGCCGCTGAACATGAAATCGGCGCTGCGCTCGTCGCTGGCGCTGACCTGCAATGCCGGTTCGGCTGCCAGCTGCGCGTGCAGGCCGGGATTGGCTTGCGCCAGCGTGATCCGCAGCGACTTGCGCGGCGCCTGCGCGGTGCTGCCGTGGTCCAGCGCACGATATTCCAGCACCTTGCCGTCGCGCAGGGCCAGCATGTGGGTGGAGTATTCGTCCAGCTCGGCCAGGATGTGCGACGACACCAGCAAGGTCATGCCCTGCGCCTGCAACAGGCGGAACAGGCCGGCCAGGCTGGCGCGCGCTTCCGGATCGAGGCCGGATGCCGGTTCGTCCAGCAGCAGGATCTGCGGCCCGTGGATGATGGCCTGGCCGATCGCGACCCGCTGGCGCAGGCCGCGCGACAGCTTGTCGCATGTCTGCTGCAGGCGCTCCGTCAGTCCCAGCTGCTGCGCCGTGGTCTGTATCGCCTGCGGGATCGCCGGCGCCGGCAAGCCCTGGGCGGCGGCGGCATATTCAAAACACTGCGCCACCGTCAGCGACTGGTACAGGCCGTAGAAATCGGACAGGTAGCCCATGATCCGGTGCACTTCGCGCGGCCGTTCCAGCACATCCATGCCGGCCACGCTGATCGAGCCGGCGAGGGGCGTTTCCAGGCCGGCGATGCAACGCATCAGGGTGGTTTTACCGGCGCCGTTGGAGCCGACCAGCGCGGTCACGCTGCCGGCCTCGACTTGCAGGCTGACCTGGTGCAAGGCGCGATGGCCGGGATAATCGAAGGTAAGGCCAGAGATTTTTATCATGAAGGTCGGTCTTCCGGTGAAGGGGCGCAGGCGATAAGTTGCTAATAATAAAGCAACGCATAGAGGAATGCGCGCTAAATTGCGCCCGGCAACAGCGTGTATCAATAACCGGCCAGCTGTTACCAAATGATTCACCTGCCTCGCAGGGCGCGCAACTCCGGTTAAATAGTCAATTTATTTACAGGAGATTGCCATGCATGTTAACCAGTTGCGGTCCGCCTTGAAGTGGGGCTCGGCGCTAGTCTGCCTAAGCCTGGCGGCCTCGGTGCTGGCGGCGCCGGTGATGGATTTCCGTAGCGAAGACGTGCTGTCGGTAGCGGACGGCGTGAAAGACGAACTGCACCTGAACCAGAACCAGCAGACCTTGTGGCGCCAGATCGAAACCAAGACGCGCGGCATCCTGGGCGAGCGGGAAAAACGGCAGCGCGACCTGCAGGCAAACATGGCGAACGGCCTCAAGGATCCGGCTATCGACTTGCGCCAGCTGTCGGCGGCGATCGACGCCGAATCCGGATTGTCGGCCCAGGACGGACGCCAGCTGCGCGAACTGTGGCTGACCATGAACGATGCGCTCGACGACCAGCAGCGGCAGGCAGTGCGGCTGTTCCTGGCGGACCGGCTGCAGCGTGTGGACCAGGCTTCTTGCGAACGCAGCTCCGTGGTCGGCAAGGACAAGCCGTCCGGTAAAGGAGGGCACGGCGGCAAAGGCATGGGCGGCATGGGCGGCGCGAATGGCGGCGGCATGCAGTAGTTTTCCGCGATGGTTTTCCGTTCCGCCGCGATTTAACAATGGTTTGCAAATTACCAGCTTTTCATTCGAACTGAACCGAACTCCCGTCCTCTAAAATGTTCATAGCGAGTTTGCTGGAACTCTGGCTGGCCTCTGCCGATGCGGCTGCGGCCGGCGCTTTATATATTGGATGCGGTAATGCGGTTAAAGCAGATAAGTGGTTTGCTGGTGGTGGGCAGTGTGCTGGGGTTGAGTGCTTGCAGTTCGGTGGTGACCGAGGGCAGTTCGGCCGCGGCCGGGGTTGCCGGCACCGCGCTGGCGGGCAAGGTGACCAATAACGCCGCGGTCGCCACCGGCATCGGCCTGGGCGTGCAGGCTGCGGCGCGCGCCGGCGTGCAATACGAGCAGCGCCAGGTGCATGGCGAAGAGCAGGATGCGATTGCCAAGGCTGCCGGCGGCCTGGCTGTCGGAGCGGTCGCCAACTGGCAGATCCGGCACTCGCTGCCGATCGAAGACAACGAGCGCGGCCGGGTCACCGTCAGCCGCGTCATCGCCAGCCAGGGCATGAGCTGCAAGGAAATCGTGTTTTCCGTCGACGGCCTGGTGGACAAGGCGAGCAAGCCGACCAGCGAATTTTATGTAGCGACCATCTGCCAGGCAGGACCAGCCTGGAAGTGGGCGTCGGCCGAACCCGCGACCGAGCGCTGGGGAGCTTTGCAGTGATGCTGCGCTGCGGTTTTTTGCGCGGCGCCGCCGGTGGCGCCTGTTTGCTGGCGGCCGCGGCAGCATTGAGCGGCTGCAACAGCATCGGCGGTTTTGCCGGCGCCGCGGCCGGCGTCGCCAGCGGTGCTGTCACTTCCAATCCGGCAGTCGGCTATGCCATCGGCATAGGCGTGCAAGCCGCCACCGACGCCACCACCAAATACGTATTCCGCAACTGGCAAAAAGCCGAACAGGATGAAATCGCCGCTATCGTCGGCCAGCTGGATGTGGGCCAGGCGCGCAAGTGGGCCATCGTCCACCAGATCGCCTACGGCAACGAACACGGAGAAGTGCGTGTCACGCGCCTGATCGATACGCCGCTGGCCTTATGCAAGGAAGTGCTGCTATCGGTCGACAGCGGCACAGGCGCCGAGTTGAAACGCGCCTGGTATACCGCCAGCGCCTGCCGCAGCGACGATGTATGGAAATGGGCGGCGGCGGAGCCCGCGGTGGAACGCTGGGGCAGCCTGCAGTAGTTTTACCAGCGGCCGGCCAGCATCAGGAAACCCGGGATCCAGCAGGAAACGATGCCGATGAATGCAGTAATGTGGCCCAGGGAACGGATGGTTTTCTGCAGCGCCAATGCCAGGAAGAACAGGAACCAGAGCAATCCCCAGGTCAGCCACATCATGGTCGAACGCATGTCCTGCTCGACCGCCAGCCACGCCATCGGCAAGGTGTTGATGGCGACGAACAGGCAATACCATCCCAGTCCCTTGCCGTTCATGCCTTTCCATTGCACCACCGCCAGGTACAGGTAAGTGAAGGCAAACAGCAAGCCTGCCGCGACGCTGAGATAGCCGGCATTGTCGATGCTGCGCACCATTCCAATCAAGCTGATGGATAGCGCGAGGGCGCCGACCAGGAAATTGAAGACGGCGTTTTCACGCGCCTCGATGCGGCCGGTCAGGCCGACGCCGTTGACGACCAGCACGGCGCCGATGAACAGTAGAGCGATGCCCAACATGATGTAATTCCTTCTGCAAAACTGCCGATAGCGTTGTCGGACTATCCGGGCTTGCAGAGAAGATACGCGTTTCGCCGGTTTGAAGGTATGCCGGAAATGAATAAGGCCAATATGCATATCGGCCTTGAATTCGGATGCTGGATGGGTTTAATGCCCGGCGCGTCAGCCGCCGAGGTACGCTTCCAGCACCTTGGGATTGTGCAGCAGGTTGCTGCCGCTGTCGGCCAGCACGATCTTGCCGGTTTCCAGCACGTAGCCGCGCTGGGCGATCCGCAGCGCCTGGCGGACGTTTTGCTCCACCAGCAGGATGGTCAGGCCGGTGCGGTTGATTTCCTGGACGATGCGGAAAATTTCCTGCACCAGCAGCGGCGCCAGTCCCATCGACGGTTCGTCCAGCAGCAGCACGCGCGGCTTGGCCATCAGCGCGCGGGCGATCGCCAGCATCTGCTGTTCGCCGCCGGACAGGTTGCCGGCCAGGCCGTCCCTGCGCCGCTGCAGCACCGGGAACAGGGCATACACCCAGTCCAGGTCCTGCGCGACCTGCGCCTTGTCCTTGCGGGTGTAGGCGCCCAGCGCCAGGTTCTCGGCGATGCTCAGGGTGGTTAGCGTGGCGCGGCCTTCCGCCACCTGCACCACGCCGCTCTGGACGATCTTGTGCGGCGGCAGCCGGGTCAGGTCTTGCTGGCGGTCTTGCTGATTGAACAGCACCTGTCCGCGGGCCGGCTTGAGCAGGCCGGAGATGGCAAGCAGGGCGGTGCTTTTGCCGGCGCCGTTGGCGCCCACCAGCGCGGTGATTTCACCTTCGTTGAGCGCCAGGTCGATGCCTTTGACCGCTTCGATATGGCCGTATGAAACCGCCAGGTCCCGCACTTGCAGGATCGGTGTAGCGTTGCTTGTCATTCCGCGTCTTCCTTGCCCAGGTAGGCTTCGATCACTTCCGGGTTGTTCTTGATCTGGCCGGGGCTGCCTTCGGCGATGATGCGGCCGAAGTTGAGCACCGCGATGCGGTCGCACAGGCCCATCACGAAACGCATGTCGTGTTCGATCATGAAAATGCTGAAGCCGCGCTGCTTGATGTTCAGGATTTCCGTCATCAGCTCGGTTTTTTCGGCGGGATTCATGCCGGCTACCGGCTCGTCCAGCAGCAGCAGTTTCGGCTTGGTCGCCAGCGCCCGGGCGAATTCCAGCTTGCGCTGCTCGCCGTAGGACAGGCTGTCGGCCAGCATTTCCGCCTTGTGGTCCAGGCGCACCCAGGACAGCAGTTCCAGCGCCCGCTCGCGCGCCTGGGCTTCGATCTTCCTGAAGCTGCCGAGGTTGAACAGCAGGCCGCCGAAACCATAGTGCATGTGATCGTGCATGCCGACCACGACGTTTTCCAGCAAGGTCATTTCCTTGAACACGCGGATGTTCTGGAAAGTGCGGGCGATGCCGCGTTCGGTGATCTTGTGCGGCGCGACCTTGCCGATGTCGGCGCCGTCGAATTCGATGGCGCCGCCGGATGCGCGCAGCAGGCCGGTGATCAGGTTGAAGACGGTGGTCTTGCCGGCGCCGTTAGGCCCGATCAGGCCGAAGATGCCGCCCTGCGGGACGTTGAAGTTGACGTCCTGCAGTACCTGCAGGCCGCCGAAGTTCTTGCTGATATTCTTGAGTTGCAGCATCAGTTGTTTCCTCCAGCTGGAGCTTTACGCTGGAAAAAGGCGCGGATCCGGCGCGGGTCCCAGATGCCTTTCGGCAGGTACAGGATCACCAGCACCAGGATCAGGCCGTTGACTACCGCGCGGTAGCTGTTGAAGTCGCGCAGCGCTTCCGGCAGCAGCGTCAGCACCATGCCGCCGATGGTCGGGCCGACCAGGGTGCTGGTGCCGCCGAACACCGCCATGGTCAGGATTTCGACGGCGTTTTCGAAGGCATAGTTGCCGGGGCCGATGGTGAACGTGTAGTGGGCGTTGAGGCCGCCGGCCACGCCGGCGATGGCGGCGCCGATGACAAACGCCAGCAGCTTGTAGCCGGCGACGTTGACGCCCATCAGGCGCGCCGCCACTTCATCTTCCTTGATGGCTTCGAAGGCGCGGCCGATTTTCGAGCGGCGGATGCGCGCCAGGATATACAGCGTGGCCGCCAGCAGCAGGACGATGTGCCACCACTCGGTCTTCAGCGGGATGCCGTTCAGGCCGAGCGGGCCGCCGGTGATGTCCATGTTGAGCACGATCACCCGCACCACCTCGCCGAAGCCCAGGGTCGCCATCGCCAGGTACACGCCTGACAGGCGCAAGGTCGGGATGCCGATCACCAGCGCCACCAGCGCCGGCAGCGCGCCGCCGATCGCCAGCGCCGCCGGGAACGGCAAGCCGGTCTGCATGCTGACCAGCGAGGCGGCGTAGGCGCCGATGCCCATGAACGCGGCGTTGGCCAGCGACAGCAGGCCGCAGGACAGGGTGACATAGATCGACAGCGCCAGCATGGCGTTGACGCCGAGGCCGAAAATCACGGTGTTGTAGGTCGACCAGAAACCGTCCCACCAATCCATGAAACCTATGGTTGTAAACAATTCAGTCATGTCAGGCCTTCCTTTCCAGCACTTTGCCGAACATGCCGGAAGGTTTCACCAGCAGGATCAGGAACAGCAGGCCGAAGCCGACCGCGTCGCGGAAATCGCTGGAAATGTAAGCTACCGTCAACACTTCGGCGAAGCCGAGGAACAGTCCCGCAATCATGGCGCCGCGGATATCGCCCATGCCGCCCAGGATGATGACGGCGATGCCCTTGTGCAGCATCGGCTGTCCCATGAACGGCGTGATGGCGTTGAACGACAGTCCCACCAGCACGCCGGCGGCGCCGCCTAGTGCGGCCGCGGCGAATGAAGTCAGGTAGAACAGGCCTTCGACATTGATGCCGAGCAGGTAAGCCGCTTTCGGCGACTCGGCGATCGCGCGCAAGGCGCGTCCCAGCTGGGTACGGCGCATGACCGCCAGCAGCACCAGCATCAGGATGAAGGAAATCACGACGATGCCGATCTGCACCGCGGTGACATGCAGGTGGCCCCAGTTGTAGCTGTCCTCGGGAATGGTGCCCACCGGGAAGCGCTTGTTCTCGGCGCCGAACAAGCCTTGCGCCAAACTGGTAAGGATGGTGGCGACGCCGATGGTAGCGATCATGGGCGCCAGGTGCGGCGCATTGCGCGCCCGCAGCGGCTTCAGCACCAGGTAGTCGACCAGCAGCCCGATCAGCCCGGACGCCAGCATCGCCGCCAGCATGGCCAGCCACAACGGCAGCGCCAGGTGCTCCACCAGCAGCAGCGCAGCATAGCTGCCCAGCATGAAAATCGCGCCGTGAGATAAATTGATCACGCCCAGCACGCCGAAAACCAGCGTGAAGCCCAGCGCAAACAGCGCATACACGCTGCCCAGCGAAAGGGCGTTGATGAGTTGTTGTTCAAACATGGAAGATTTTCTTAAATTCAATTAGGGTCAGAGTCGAATATTTTCGTGTGGGAATATTCGACTCTGACCCTAATTAATATGCGACGGCGGGTTTGGCTTATTTCAGCAAGATGAACTTGCCGCCCTTGGCGATGTTGACGATCGCTTCTTGCTGCGCGTCGTAGCCGACTTCCTTGCCGGTTACCGGCGGCGCTTTGCGGAAGGCGAATTTGCCGGTGGCGCCGTCGATGGTGACTGCCGGCAGGGCCTGCTGCAGGGCGATGCGGTCTTTGTCGAGCGCACCGCTGAGCTTGATATTCTTCAGGGCGGCGGCGACGATGTGCAGGGCGTCGTAGGCTTGCGCGGCGAACTGGTCGGGATCGCTGCCGAACTTGGCCTTGTAGGCGGCGATGAAAGCCTTGTTGGCCGGCGTCAGGTTTTCCGACGACCATGGGCTTCCCATGATGGTGTCGTCGCCGGCGCCCTTGGCGATGTCGAACAGCTTCGGCGAATTCAGGCCGTTGCCGCCGATGAACGGCTGCTTCATGCCGAGCGCGCGGGTTTGCAGGATGATGTTGGCGGCTTCTTCCGTCAGGCAGGAGCAGACGATGGCGTCCGGACTGGAGGCCTTGATCTTGGTCAGCTGCGCCTTGAAGTCGACGTCGCCCTTGGCATACGCCTCGGTAGTGGTGACCGGGATCTTCTGGTCGGCCAATGTGCCCTTGAAGACGTCGTAGCCGCTCTTGGTGAACGCGTCGTCGTTGCCGTAGATGATGGCGACCTTCTTGATGCCGAAATGCTTGACCGCGGCGCGTGTGGTGACTGGCAGCACGTCGGCTTCCATCACGGAGTTGCGGAAGGTGAACGGGCCCATGGCGGTGATGCCGTCGGCGGTGTTGCTGGTGCCGAAGGCGACCACCTTGGCGGCGTTGGCGATCGGGTCGGCGGCGAAAGCCGAGTTGGACAGGGTAGGGCCGAACACCAGCAGCGCCTTGTCCTTGAAGATCAGTTTCTTGAAGACGTTGATCGCTTCTTCTTTTTTGCCCTGCTCGTCTTCGATCACCAGCAGCAGCTTGTTGCCGTTGACGCCGCCGGCGGCGTTGACTTCATCGGCGGCCAGCGAAAAGCCGTTCTTGATGGCGACGCCGTACTTGGCGGCCGGGCCGGTCAGCGCCGCAGCCAGGCCGAGCTTGACGTCAGCGGCATGCGCCGCGCTGGCCAGGCCGGTGGCGAGCATCAGCAACGGCAGTGTTTTCAACATGGTTTTGAATTGCATTTCGATGTCCTCCAAGAGACCGTTTTTTTAGGCGGCGTCGCTCCATGGCAAGAGGTCGGCCAGCGTTTTTATTTTGGCGCGCACGCAGGCGCGCCAAAGGTGAACAAAGTATAAGGGATTTTCGGTCAGAAATTCCTGGCACGCATCGTGGGGTTTCAGCGTTTGCGAAACACTACGCCTACTACTCGCGAGCCAGGTAAAAAATGGGTGTTTTACGCGGGGATGCAGCGACTTTTGGTCGGTTTTGGAGAGATATTGCGTGGTTTTTGGCAATTATACCCGGCGCTGGAAATTCGTGCCGGCCGCACTCATGCCAAATCGGCATGACGGGAAAGCATTGCGCTTCCCGCCATGCCGGCTGCTGCATCAGCCCAACTGCTGGCGCAAATGCTGGATCGCCAGGCGCACCTGGCGCGGCGCGGTGCCGCCGATGTGGTCGCGTGCGGCGACTGAACCTTCCAGGGTCAACACCTGGAAAATGTCGTCGTCGATCAAAGGCGAGAACGCCCGCAGCTGCTCCAGCGACAGGTCGCTCAGGTCGCAAGCCTGGTCGACGCAGCTGCGCACCGCATGCGCCACGGCTTCGTGGGCGTCGCGGAAAGGCAGGCCTTTCTTGACCAGGTAGTCGGCCAGGTCGGTTGCGGTGGCGTAGCCTTGCAATGCAGCGGCGCGCATCGCTTCCGGCTTGACCGTGATGCCGCGCGCCATGTCGGCGAAGATGCGCAGGGTGTCGGTGAGCGTGTCGACGGTGTCGAACAGCGGTTCCTTGTCTTCCTGGTTATCCTTGTTGTAGGCCAGCGGCTGGCCTTTCATCAGGGTCAGCAGGGCGATCAGGTGGCCGTTGACGCGGCCGGTCTTGCCGCGCGCCAGTTCCGGCACGTCGGGGTTTTTCTTTTGCGGCATGATCGAGGAGCCGGTGCAGAAACGGTCGGCGATGTCGATGAAGCCGATGCGCGGGCTCATCCAGATCACCAGCTCTTCCGACATGCGCGAGACGTGTGTCATCACCAGCGCCGCGGCGGCGCAGAATTCGATGGCGAAGTCGCGGTCCGAGACGGCATCCAGCGAATTGCGGCAGACATCGTCGAAGCCGAGCGTTTTCGCCACGCGTTCGCGGTCGATCGGGAAGGTGGTGCCGGCCAGCGCGGCGGCGCCCAGCGGCAGGCGGTTGACGCGCTTGCGGCAATCGAGCATGCGCTCGGCGTCGCGCCCGAACATTTCGATGTAAGCCAGCACGTGGTGGCCGAAGGTGATCGGCTGCGCAACCTGCATGTGGGTGAAGCCAGGCAGGATGGTGTCGGCGTGCTGTTCCGCCAGGTCCAGCAAGGCCAGGCGCAGGTCGCGCAGCAAGCCGCTGATGTCGTCGATGGCGCCGCGCAGGTAGAGGCGGATGTCGGTCGCTACCTGGTCGTTGCGCGAACGGCCGGTGTGCAGGCGCTTGCCGGCGTCGCCGACCAGTTCGGTCAGGCGCTTTTCAATATTCAGGTGGACATCTTCCAGGTCCAGCAGCCATTCGAACTTGCCGGCGGCGATTTCACCCTGGATCTGGGCCATGCCCTTCTGGATCGCGGCGTAGTCGTCGGCGCTGATGATTTTTTGATATGCCAGCATCTCGGCATGGGCCAGCGAACCCTGGATGTCGACTTGCGCCAGGCGCTTGTCGAAAAATACCGAGGCGGTGTAGCGTTTGACCAGGTCGGAGACCGGTTCGGAGAAACGAGCCGACCAGGCTTCGCCTTTTTTGGAGAGTTGTGCTGTCATAATTGTATATTGAACCGTGCGTAGGGAATGGCAATGAATTATGCGATTATAAATCACTGCCCCCGGAAACCGGCTTTATGCTTGCAGCGCGATGCGTACCGGCCATGCCGCGCCGGGCGCCGGCAGCATCTCCGGGCCGCCCGGCAACAACCATTAAATTGCTCTTCAATTAACTAACTTCACCTTCATGGCATCTGACCAGATCGCAGACAGCACCCTAGCGCAACAGCCGAATGCGGTGCTGATTCCCGACGGCTGCAACCTGGGCGTCGTGTTTCGCACCCTGATCGCGGTCAACCTGGCGGTGATGGCAGCGCTGCTGCTGCACAGCGATGGCCTGATGGCGGCACTCAACAGCTTTGTCGAGTCGGCGATGCTGATCGAGCCGGCCTGTTTCCTGTCATTGGTCATATTGTGCGGTTTGCACCGGGTCGCCCACCGCTTGCCTTCGTTGGCCCAGCGCCTGGCCTGCGTGCTGGTGCCGGTGCTGGTGACTGTGGGAGTGATCCGGCTGCTGTCCGGTTTCGACTGGTTCTTCAGCGGCTTTTCCCATCTCAGCGCCAGCGGCGGCATGCCGCTTGCGGCATTGGTGGCGGCGCTGTTCGGCGGCGCCCTGCAGCACTATTTCGAACTGCGCGCCCGCGCTTTTTCCCCGGTGCTGGTGGAAGCCCGGCTGCAAGCCTTGCAGGCGCGGATCCGGCCGCATTTCCTGTTCAACAGCCTGAACGCCGTGCTGTCGCTGATCCGCAACGAGCCGCGCCGCGCCGAAGCTGCGCTGGAAGACCTGGCCGACCTGATCCGGGTGCTGATGCGCGACGGCCGCGCCATGACCACGCTGGAAAAGGAAATCCGCCTGTGCCGGCAATACCTGTCGATAGAAAAAATCCGCCTGGGCGAACGCCTGAAAGTGCAATGGGAGCGGACCGGCATCAGCGACGAGGTGATTTTCCGGGCGCAGATCCCGACCTTGCTGCTGCAGCCCCTGATAGAAAACGCGGTCCACTACGGTGTCGAGCCGAGCACCGAGCCGGCCCTGATCCGGATCCAGCTGAGCCATACGCTGGAACGGATTGAAATCGTCATCACCAATCCTTACAATCCGTACAGCGGCAAGGGCGTGGCCGCGCTGCCGGAAGGTAACCAGATGGCGCTGGAGAATATCCGCGAACGGCTGGCGCTGCTGTACGATGTCGAAGGACAATTGACGACCGCCACCAGCCTCGGCCAGTTTGAAGTGCGCGCCAGTTTTCCGTATGTCAAGGCGGCCTTGGCCAAGCCGCAGGGAAGCAGATAAAAACCTACAACATCTTATTTCATGATCCCTCGTATCTATATCGTTGACGATGAAGCGCCGGCGCGCGCCAGGCTGAGCACGCTGCTGTCCGACATCGTGGCCGAATGCCCGCATTACCTGGTGGGCGAAGCCGGCCATGCGCAGGCGGCGCTGGAAGGCATCCGGGCCACGGCGCCGGACCTGGTCTTGCTGGATGTGCAGATGCCGGGCATGAGCGGCCTGCAGCTGGCCGAGCAGCTGTTGCACAACACCGGCGCGGCCGAACCGCCCTTGATCATTTTCGTGACTGCCTATGACGACTATGCGCTGAGCGCATTCGACGTCCAGGCTTTCGACTACCTGGTCAAGCCGGTGCGCGCCACGCGGCTGGCGCAAGCCATCGCCCGCGCCAGCCGCGTGCGGCAGCATGCACAAGCGGCTTCGGCGGCCGGGCCGGTTACTGCCACCGGCTTGCCGCGCCAGCATTTCGCGGTGCAGGAGCGCGGCCGCATGTCGCTGGTGCCGATGGCCGAGGTGCTGTACCTGAAGGCGGAACTGAAATACGTGACGTTGCGCACCAAAACCAAAGAATATTTGATCGAAGATTCGCTGGTCTCGATCGAGGAAGAACTGGCGCTCCACTTCGTGCGCGTGCACCGCAATGCGCTGGTGGCGCGCAACGCCATCAGCGGCGTCGAACGCGTCATGCAGGCAGCGGACGGCGACGGCGATGGCGACAAGCCGCAGGAAATCTGGCAAGTCATCCTGCGCGACATCGATCACCGCCTGCCGATTTCACGGCGCCAGCTGGCAGAGATCAAAGCGCTGGTGCGCTAAGCCGCCGGCTCTACTGCAAGGTATGGCCGGGATCGTATAACCGGCTGATCGCCAGCGCCGCCGCAGCGGCGCGCGTCTCCACTCCCAGCTTGATATAGATGTGCTCCAGGTGCTTGTTGACCGTGCGCGGACTCATGCCGAGGATATCGGCGATGTCGCGGTTGGTCTTGCCTTTCGAGACCCAGGCCAGGACGTCGGTTTCGCGCGGCGTCAGGCGATAGGCTTCGAGCTGGGCCGGATTCGGCAGCGACAGGGATTTTTCCTCCAGCAGCAAGGTCAGTTCGGCGCTCTGGGCGTTTTTGGAAAGATGGATGGTCAGCTCGCCGTCGTCGCCGTTCACCACCAGCGGCTGCAGCGGCTGCTGCGTCTGCCGCAGCAGCACCAGGTTTTCATTCAGCCAGAACTGCAGCTGCGGCGGCAGCTTGCGCTGTTCGCTGCGCGGGAAATATTTTTCCAGCCAGAACGAAGCCTTGCCGGTTTGCCACAAGGGCGCGCCGTCGGTGCCGAGCACGATCACCGCATGGGCGGCGGCGTCGATCACGTCCCTGGCTTGCGACATCATGCGCGCCGTCTTGATATGGGCGGCGACGCGGGCGACGATTTCCAGCGGCTGGATCGGCTTGGTGACGTAGTCTATGCCGCCCACCTGGAAGCCGCGCACCACATGTTCGGTTTCGGTGAGGCCGGTCATGAACACCACCGGCACATGGGCGGCGCTGGCCAGCAGCTTGATGCGGCGGCAGGTTTCAAAACCGTCCAGCCCCGGCATGACCGCATCCAGCAGGATCAGGTCGGGCGTGATGTAGCTCAGCCGCTGGATGGCGCTGGCGCCGTCGGTCGCCACCAGCACGATATGGCCGCTTTCGTCCAGCGCATCCGACAGCAGCGCCAGGTTGTCCGGCATGTCGTCGACGATCAGCACCACCGGGCGGCTGGCCAGCGGCCTTGGCGGCGGATCGGCTGAGAGGGTGAGGTGATCGTCCAAGGTATTCCTCGTTATTCGCTATGCGCTGTCGATGCGCTGCGCAGGCTGCTCGCCGGCGTGATGCAGCAGCGCCTGCAGGCGTGCGCTGTAGTCGTTCAGGCGAAAGCGCTTCACCAGTTCGCGCAGTTCGCCGGTAAACGGCAGGTAGAGCTGGTCCTGCTGTTCTATTTCATCGAGCTTGGCACCGATGCCCTTGATATAGCCGATAGCGCCCAGTTCCAGCAGCGCCTGCAGTTTTTCGCGGGACGGGATCACCATGACGGCGCTGCACGCCGCACTGTCGCTTGCCGCCTGCGGCGCCGGATCGGAAATCCAGTCGACTTTCAGGTGCAGCCGGATTTTCGACAGCAGGTCGTTGAAAGACACCGGCTTGACCACGAAATCGTTATAGCTGAGCGGATCGATCTGTTGCGGCGTGCTCTCGAAGGCATTGGCGGAGACGATGATGATCGGCAGGCTGGCATGGCCCTGGGCCCGTATCGCGCGGCACACGGCGCCGCCGTCCATGGCCGGCATGGCGATGTCGAGCAGCACCAGGTCCGGCATGGCGCGGGCGATTTCCGCCAGGCAGGCGGCGCCGCTGGCCACCTCGCTGATGTCGAATCCCAACGGCGCCAGCATGGCGCTCAGCACGGCGCGCTGCGAGGCCTGGTCGTCCACTACCAGTATCCGCTTCCTGGGCCCGAGATAACCCGACATCTGGTCTTCCAGCTTGATGCGGCGGCGCGGCGCGCGCACCTCCGACAGGTAGATCTTCAGCTGGAAAGTGCTGCCCATGCCGATATTGCTGCTGACCGACAGCGCGCCACCCATGATGTGGGTCAGCATGCTGCTGATGGCCAGGCCGAGCCCGGTGCCGATGTCTTCGCGCAGGTTGGCGGCGTTGCTGCGTTCGAATGGCAGGAACACGCGCGCGATGTCTTCCGCGGCGATGCCGATGCCGCTGTCCTCGACTTCGAAATAAGTGATCTCGCGCGCGTGCCGGACCCGCAGCGTGACATGGCCGGTATCGGTGAACTTGACTGCGTTGCCGAGCAGGTTGATGAGTATCTGGCGCAGCCGTTTCTGGTCGACCTGGACCACTTCGGGAATCCGGCCCAGCTTTTCAAAGCGGAACGCCAGGCCCTTTTGCTCGGCCTGCGGCGCGAACATCTGCACGATCTGGTCGAGGAACTCGTGCAGCGGCAGTTCGTCCGCCGCCAGACGCATCTTGCCGGCCTCGATCTTGGCGATATCCAGCAAGCCGTCGATCAGGCTCAGCAGGTGCTCGCCGCTGCGGCGGATGACGCCGATGGCGTCCCTGCGGCCTTGCGGTATGGCGTGGTCGACCTGCAGGATCTGGGCGTAGCCGAGGATGCTGTTGAGCGGCGTGCGCAATTCGTGGCTCATGCCGGTGACGAAGCGGCTCTTGGCCAGGTTGGCGGCCTCTGCCGCTTCCTTGGCGCGCTGCAAGGCGGCGTCGGTCTGGTTATGGGCGTCGATTTCCTGCAGCAGCAGGTTGGTCTGCCGCTCCGATTCTTCATGGGCGACGCTGCGGCTCTCGCTGGTCAGCACCAGCCACCAGGAGCCGACGCCGATGAACACCAGCAGCGACGCAAACAGCTTGATGAAAATGCCCGCCATCGAATCGGGGCCGCTGCCGGAAAGGCCGGACATGCCGGCCAGCTGCTGGTAATACAGCAGCCACAGCACCACCGCCAGGCCGCCCGAGACCAGGCCGAACACGATCAGGTAGTGGCCGATGCGGGTGTTGAGCTTGAGCGTGAAACGCTCCGGCAGGAAACCGCGCAGGGTGTTGAAGATCTGGTCCGGCATGCGCGAGGATTCCTTGCAGCGGTCGTTGCAGCGGGCATCCAGCGAACAGCACAAGGAACAGATGGCGCCTTGGTAAGCCGGGCAATGCGCCATGTCGGGCGTCTCGAAATGGTTGCCGCAGATGACGCATTCCAGCTGGCCGCGGTGGCTGTCGGCCAGCTGGTCGTGGCGGGCGATATAGTATTTTCCCTTGGTCGCATAGGCGATCACCGGCGCGGTCAGCAGCGCGCTGCCGAGGGCGATGAAGGGCGCCAGCGCGCGCGCCACGCTGCCGAACATGCCGGACAAGGCGAGCGCCGACAGCGCCGAGGCGATCAGCATGGCGCCGACCCCGACCGGATTGATGTCGTACAGGTGGGCGCGCTTGAATTCGATATGCGGCGGGCTCAGGCCGAGCGGCTTGTTGATGACCAGGTCCGAGACCACTGCGCCGATCCAGGAAATCGCCACCAGCGCGTACAGGGCCAGCACATGTTCGAGCGCGTTGAAGACGCCGATCTCCATCAGCAGCAAGGCGATCAGTACATTGAACACCAGCCACACCACGCGGCCCGGATGGCTGTGGGTCAGGCGCGCAAAGAAATTCGACCAGGCCAGCGAACCGGCATAGGCGTTGGTGACGTTGATCTTGATCTGCGACACCACCACCAGCAAGGTGACTGCCGCCAGCACCCAGGCCGGATCGGAAAACACATAACGGTAAGCGACCAGGTACATCTGGGTCGGCTCGACCGCCTTGCCGATCGGCACCTCGTGCTGGATCGCCAGGAACGCCAGCAGTGCGCCGCCCAGCATTTTTGCCGCGCCCAGCAAGATCCAGCCCGGCCCGGCCAGCAGCAGCGCGCTCCACCAGCGGTAGCGGTTGGCGGCGGTTTTTTCAGGCAGGAAGCGCAGGAAATCGACTTGCTCGCCGATCTGCGCAATCAATGAAAAGGCGACCGTGGCGGCCGAGCCGAACAGCACCAGGTCGAAGCTGTTGCCGTTTTCGGCGCGGCCGGCGAACGTCATCAGGCTGGCTAGCGCATCGGGTTCCTTGTGCAGCACGCAGACATACGGCAGCACCAGCAGCACCAGCCACAGCGGCTGGGTCCACATCTGCAGGCGGTTGATCAGCGTGATGCCGTAGGTCACCAGCGGGATGACCACCAGGGCGCAGATGATATAGCCGAGCGCCAGCGGCAAGCCGAAATAAAGCTCGATCGCTTGCGCCATGATCGACGCTTCTACCGCAAAAAAGATGAAGGTGAAGGTGGCGTAGATCAGCGAAGTGATGGTCGAGCCGATATAGCCGAAGCCGGCGCCGCGCGTCAGCAGGTCCATGTCGACGCCGTATTTGGCGGCATAGTAGCTGATCGGCAGGCCGGTCAGGAAGAACAGGATGCTGACGCAGACAATTGCCCAGAATGCATTGGTGAAGCCGTAGCTGAGCGTGATCGTGCCGCTGATGGCTTCCAGCGCCAGGAACGAGATGGCGCCGAGCGCGGTGTTGGCCAGGCGGAATTCCGACCATTTGCGGAACGAGCGCGGCGTAAAGCGCAGGGCGTAGTCTTCCAGCGTCTCGTTGCCGACCCAGGTGTTGTAGTCGCGGCGGACCTTGACGATGCGTTGGGTGGCGGTGATTTTCACGTTAGACGGGCGACCTTGGGCGTGGAGGATAAAACAGCGGGCAATTCAGCTTAAGCAATTTTCGAACCAATCCGGGCTGTGTTGGATACGTCATTTGACGTATATAAAAAATTCCAAAGGGCAACTTTGTGCCAAAGCAGGGCGCGCCAGGTTGCCGATCCGACATCGGCGCCGCGCCGCGCATGGCCGCTGCTCCGGCCGGCGCACCAAGCTGATGCGCCGGCGCTGCAAGGCCGTGCGCGCCGCCGCCCGGTCGCCTGCCGCAGGGCTTACGTCAAACGACGTATTGCTGCACCGCACCGCGAATCCTAATCTGCTTCCCGGAGCGCACAGATCCAGACGCCGGTTTTACCGGGCTGCGAGGTCCTGGACGTTGACCTTATCCCTCGTTTTCGTTCGTCACATAACCGCCCCGAAAGGAGTACTGCATGTCGCATCGTTCTGTATCCGATAAGCCATCGTTCCAGCGCCGCAAGGTGCTGCTGGGCCTGGCCGCCAGCGCCGCGCTGGCTTTGCCGGCCATGGGTTTCGCCCAGTCGCCGGCCACCGCGAAAATCAATACCACCAAGCTGGCCGTCACCGATACCGAAGTCACCGTCGGCCAGCTGCACTCGGCCACCGGCACCATGGCGATCAGCGAAACCGGTTCGATCCAGGCCGAGCGGCTGGCGATCGACCAGATCAATTCGATGGGCGGCATCCTCGGACGCAAGATCAAGATCATCCAGGAAGACGGCGCCAGCGATTGGCCGACGTTTGCCGAAAAAGCCAGGAAACTGCTGGAGAGCGATCACGTCGCCGCGGTGTTCGGCTGCTGGACCTCGGCTTCGCGCAAGGCGGTGCTGCCGGTGTTCGAGAAAGATAACGGCTTGCTGTATTACCCGACCTTCTATGAAGGCCTGGAGCAGTCCAAGAACGTTTTCTACACCGGCCAGGAAGCCACCCAGCAAGTGCTGGCCGGACTCAACTGGGTCGCCAAGGAAAAGAAAGCCAAGACCTTTTTCCTGGTCGGTTCCGATTACATCTGGCCGCGCACCTCCAACAAGATCGCCCGCAAGCACATCGAGAATGTCTTGAAAGGTTCGGTGGTCGGCGAAGAGTACTACCCGCTCGGCAATACCCAGTTCGGCTCCCTGATCAACAAGATCAAGCTGAAAAAGCCGGACGTGATTTTCGCCGATGTGGTGGGCGGCAGCAATGTCGCTTTCTATAAGCAGCTCAAGGCCGCCGGCGTCACCGCCAAGACCCAGAACCTGCTGACGATCTCGGTGACGGAAGATGAAATGCTGGGCATCGGCGGCGAGAACGTTGAAGGCTTCTATTCGTCGATGAAATATTTCCAGAGCCTGGACAATCCGAACAACAAGAAATTCGTGGCCGAATTCAAGGCCAAGTTCGGCCCCAATGCGGTCATCGGCGACGTTACCCAGGCAGCTTACCTGGGGCCATGGCTGTGGAAGGCCGCAGTCGAGAAGGCAGGCAGTTTCGATGTCGACAAGGTGGTAGCGGCATCGCCTGGGTTTGAATTGAAGAGCGCGCCGGAAGGTTACGTCAAGGTCCACGCCAATCATCACTTGTGGAGCAAGACCCGCATCGGCGAAGCGCAGAAAGACGGCCAGTTCAAGGTGATCTATGAATCCGACCTGATCGAACCGAATCCTTTCCCCAAGGGTTACCAGTAAGTTTTTCAGCCACGGTCCGGCAGCCCCTGTGCCGGACCGTTCAGCCCAGCAAACCAGCTGCAACATTGCAAGGAGCCACCGTGCCTTCACTCTCCGAATTCGGCGCCATTTTCGCCATGCAGGGCTTCAACGGCCTGTCGGTCTTCTGCGTCCTGCTGCTGATGGCGCTGGGCCTGGCCATCATCTTCGGCCAGATGGGCGTGATCAACATGGCGCATGGCGAGTTCCTCACCATCGGCGCCTACATTACCTACCTGCTGTCCAAGCTGACCACGCTGTATGCGCCCAGCCTGCAGCCTTATTATTTCTTTGCCGCGATCGCGCTGTCTTTCGTGACGGCCTACATCGTCGGCTATATCACCGAGTGGCTGATGATCAGCCGCCTCTACAAGCGGCCGCTGGATACCTTGCTGGCCACCTGGGGCCTGAGCCTGGCCATGCAGCAGACATTCCGCTCGATCTTCGGCGCCAAGGAAGTCAGCGCCACCTTGCCGGACTGGCTGATGGGTTCGTTCAAGCCTACCGACAGCATCGACATTCCCATCAACGGCCTGTTCATGATGGGGCTGACGGCGGTGCTGACCGGCGTCATTTTCCTGCTGCTGTTCCGCTCGCGCTGGGGCTTGCAGGTGCGCGCCACCATGCAGAACCGCCTGATGAGCGGTGCGGTCGGCATCAATACCCGCAAGGTCGACCGCAGCACCTTTGCACTCGGCTGCGGCGTTGCCGGCATCGCCGGGGCGGCGTTCACCACCATCGGCTCCACCGGACCGACCAGCGGCTCGCTGTATATCGTCGATACCTTCCTGGTGGTGGTGTTCGGCGGCGCGCAAAGCTTGCTGGGCACCATCGCCTCGGCGTTCTCCATCGCCCAGACCCAGTCCACGGCGGAATTCTTCCTGACCGGATCGATGGCCAAGGTGCTGACGCTGTCGGCGGTGATCCTGATTTTGCTGATGCGGCCGCAAGGCTTGTTTGCCGCAAAGATCCGTAAATAACCGCTGCCATCGAAAGGCGCTTCATGAATGCTGCATACGAAAAAATCCTGGGCGGAAAGTCTGGCCTGCTCGGCCTGCTGATCCTGGCCGGCCTGCTGCTGGTGGTGTTTCCGCTGGCTTTCGATATCTTCCGCCTGAACCTGGTCGGCAAATACCTGGCATACGCCTTTGTCGCCGTCGGCCTGGTGCTGTGCTGGGGTTACGGCGGCATCCTCAGCCTCGGGCAAGGCGTGTTCTTCGGCCTGGGCGGTTATTGCATGGCGATGTTCCTCAAGCTGGAGGCATCCGATCCGGTCAGCACCAAGATCCAGTCGACCCCCGGCATTCCCGATTTCATGGACTGGAACCAGATCACCGAATTGCCGCTGCTGTGGCAGCCGTTCCATTCTTTCGGATTTACCCTGCTGGCGGTGCTGCTGGTGCCGACCGTGCTGGCGCTGGTGATCGGCGCGGCGATGTTCAAGCGGCGCGTCGGCGACGTGTATTTTTCCATCGTCACCCAGGCGATTGCCGCCATCCTGTCGATCCTGATCATCGGCCAGCAAGGGCTGACCGGCGGCGTCAACGGCATCACCGACCTGAAAACCCTGATGGGCTGGGACATCCGCACCGATTCGGCCAAACTGGTCCTGTATTTCGTCAACGCCGGCCTGCTGATCGGCTGCATCCTGGCCGGGCGCTTCATCCTCGGCTCGAAACTGGGACGCTTGCTGGTGGCGATGCGCGACAAGGAGGAGCGGGTGCGTTTCTCCGGCTACGACGTCGCCAGCTTCAAGGTCTTCGTGTTCTGCGTCGCCGCCGTGTTTTCGGCGATCGGCGGCGCCATGTTCACCTTGCAGGTCGGCTTCATGTCGCCGTCGTTCGTCGGCATCGTGCCCTCCATCGAAATGGTGATCTATGCCGCGGTCGGCGGCCGCATGTCCCTGCTGGGCGCGGTGTACGGCACCTTGCTGGTGAATTTCGGCAAGACCTATTTTTCCGAATCGTTTCCTGAACTCTGGCTGTTCCTGATGGGCGGCCTGTTCATCGCGGTGGTCATGTATTTCCCGAACGGCCTGGCCGGCCTGTACCAGAGCCACGGCAAGCTGTTGCTGTCGAAACTGGCCGGGCGCAAGCGCGGCCCGGTGCGCAACGCTGCGCCGCCGGCCGGCGCCAAACCGCCTGCGACAGTGGCGGCGGCCGAGACGAATATCGAACTGCCGCACGGCAGCCTGGAGGCATCGAAATGAGCGGCAATCCTATCGGTTTCGAATCGAGCGACCGGCCAGTGCTGGCGATCGAAGACCTGACTGTGTCTTTCGATGGCTTCAAGGCGGTGGACGGCTTGAATTTCTACGTCGAACGCAATGAAGTGCGGGTGGTGATCGGCCCCAACGGCGCCGGCAAGACCACGGTGCTAGACCTGATTTGCGGCAAGACCCAGGCCACCGCCGGCAGCATCCAGTTCAAGAACCGCGAGCTGACCAAGATGCGCGAGCACGAAATTGTCCAGGCCGGGGTCGGCCGCAAGTTCCAGACGCCGTCCATCTACGAAAACCTGAGCGTGTTCGAGAACCTGGAAATGTCGTTTCCGCGCGGCCGCAAGGTGTTCGGCGCGCTGGTGTTCAAGCGCACGGCGGAAGTGGTGGAGCGGGTCGAAGCGGTGGCCAGGGAAATTTTCCTCGATGCGCAGCTGTACCAGCAAGCCGACCTGCTGTCGCACGGCCAGAAGCAGTGGCTGGAGATCGGCATGCTGCTGATGCAGGAGCCGGAGCTGCTGATGCTGGACGAGCCGGTGGCCGGCATGAGCGTTTCCGAACGCGAGAAAACCGCCGAGCTGCTGGGACGCATCAGCAAGGGCCGTTCGGTGCTGGTGATCGAGCATGACATGGAGTTTGTCAAAAGCATCGCCCACAAGGTCACCGTGCTGCACCAGGGAAAGATACTGGCCGAAGGCAGCATGGAATCGGTGCAAGCCAATCCCAAGGTGATCGAAGTCTACCTGGGTCATTAATCCATTCGGAGCGCTTATGTTCAATGTTTCGCATCTTGCCTCGGGCTATGGCCAGAGCCAGGTCATCCACGATGTCAGCCTGGCCGTCGGCAAACAGGAAATCGTCGCCGTCATGGGCCGCAACGGCATGGGCAAAACCACCTTGTTCAAGACCTTGATGGGAATACTGCCGCTGCGCGAGGGCAGCATCCAGATCGACGGCCAGGAGCTGGGCCATCTCGAAAGCTACCAGCGGGTCGCCAGCGGCGTTGCCTATGTGCCGCAGGGAAGGATGATCTTCCCCGGCATGACCGTGCTGGAAAACATCCAGACCGGCTTGCCAGCCGGCGCGCTCGGCAAGGTGCCGGACGAGCTGTACGCCTTGTTTCCGGTGCTGCACGAAATGCGCGGCCGCAAGGGCGGCAACCTGTCCGGCGGCCAGCAGCAGCAGCTGGCGATTGCGCGCGCGCTGGCCACCAACCCCAAGGTGCTGCTGCTGGACGAGCCGACCGAAGGCATCCAGCCGTCGATCATCAAGGACATCGCGCGCAGCCTGAAAGAGATCCGCAAGATCCGGCAGCTGACCATCATCGTCTCGGAACAGGTGCTCAGCTTTACGCTGGAAATCGCCGACCGTTTCCTGGTGATCGACAAGGGCCGTTTCGTCTACGAAGACACCAGCGACAAGGTCGACGCCGCAACCATCAGCCGTTACCTGTCCGTATAGCGGGCAGCTTATTCGATTCAGCCAGACTACAGGAGCGATACATGAGGCACGGAGATATTTCCAGCAGCAAGGATGCAGTCGGGGTTGCGGTCGTCAACTACAAGATGCCACGCCTGCACAACAAGGCGGAAGTGATGGCCAACGTCCGCAACATCGCGGCGATGGTGGTGGGGATGAAGCAGGGCTTGCCGGGACTGGACCTGGTGGTTTTCCCGGAGTATTCGACCCACGGCATCATGTACGACCGCGAAGAGATGTTCGATACCGCCGCCGCCATCCCCGGCGAAGAAACCGCGGTTTTCGCCGAGGCCTGCCGCCAGGCCAATGTCTGGGGCGTGTTCTCGCTGACCGGCGAGCGGCACGAAGAACATCCGCACAAGGTGCCTTACAACACGTTGATCCTGATGAACAACCAAGGCGAGATCGTCCAGAAATACCGCAAGATCATGCCGTGGACGCCGATCGAAGGCTGGTATCCGGGCGATGCTACCTATGTCTCGGACGGCCCGAAAGGCTTGAAGATCAGCCTGATCATCTGCGACGACGGCAACTACCCGGAAATCTGGCGCGACTGCGCGATGAAAGGCGCCGAGCTGATCGTGCGCTGCCAGGGCTACATGTACCCGGCCAAGGAGCAGCAGGTGCTGGTATCGAAGGCGATGGCGTGGATGAACAACGTCTATGTGGCGGTGGCCAACGCCAGCGGCTTCGACGGCGTGTATTCCTATTTCGGCCACTCGGCCATCGTCGGTTTCGACGGCCGCACCCTGGGCGAATGCGGAACCGAGGAAATGGGCATCCAGTATGCCGAGCTGTCGCTCGGCATGATCCGCGACGCGCGCCGCAACTGGCAATCGCAGAACCATCTCTACAAGCTGCTGCACCGCGGGTATACCGGCAAGATCAATTCCGGCGAAAGTGCCGCCGGCGTGGCCGACTGCCCCTTCGATTTTTACAAGACCTGGGTCAACGATCCGCAGCAGGCGCGGCGCCAGGTAGAAGCGCTGACGCGCAGCACGGCCGGCGCCCCGGAATGTCCGATGCCCGGCATTCCTTCTGAATGAACCACCCTGATTGAGCCACCCAAGAGGAGAGTCGCATGCAACATTTCAAGATCAAACCCGGTGTGCCGCTGGCGCAGCAAGCCGAGCTGGGACATAACCGCTGGCATCCGGACCTGCCGTTCCTGTCGTCGGTCAAGCCGGGCGAGGCGATCCTGATCGAATCGCTGGATTTCCTGGATGCGCAAATCCAGGACAACGATGACGTTTCCGATGTCAGGAACGTCGACCTGACCCGCGCCCATCCGCTGACCGGGCCGTTCCATGTGGAAGGCGCGGAACCGGGCGACCTGCTGGTGATCGACCTGCTCGACATCAAGCCGGTGACGCCGGTCGGTTTTTCCGGCGTGTTTTCGAAGGAGAACGGCGGCGGTTTCCTGGCCGATACGTTTCCCGATGCCGACAAGGCGATCTGGGACTTGAAAGGCTTGTACGCTACCTCGCGCCATATTCCCGGCGTGCGCATCGCCGGCCTGACCCATCCGGGCCTGATGGGTTGCCTGCCGTCGCACGACTTGCTGGCGGAGTGGAACCGGCGCGAGGCGCCGCTGGCGGCCAAAGGACTGGCCAAGCCGCCCGATCCGAGCACGGCGGTGCTGCGCGGCCTGAGCGGGGCCAAGTTCGACAGCATGGCGAAGGAAGCGGCGCGCACCGTGCCGCCGCGCGAACACGGCGGCAACACCGATATCAAGGACCTGTCCGCTGGCACCCGGATTTTTTTCCCGGTGTATGTGAAGGGCGCCGGCTTTTCCATGGGCGACCTGCATTTTTCCCAGGGCGACGGCGAAATCGGCTTTTGCGGCGCCATCGAAATGGACGGCGTCAGCCACGTCGGTTTCGACCTGATCAAGGGCGGCATGGCGAAATACAACATCAGTTCGCCGATCTTCATGCCCAGCATCGTCAAGCCGCATTACGAGCAATGGCTGACCTTTGAAGGCATCAGCGTCGAGAACGGCGTCAACTATTACCTGGACGCTACCGTGGCTTACCGCCAGGCCTGCCTGAAAGCCATCGATTACCTGACCCACTTCGGCTATACCGGCAGCCAGGCCTACATGCTGCTGACCGCGGCGCCGGTGGAAGGGCGCATCGGCGGCATTGTCGATATTCCGAACTGCGCGTGCACGGTGTCCTTGCCGACCTCGATTTTCGACCAGGACATCACGCCCAAGGGGATGCTGAACGATAACGCGCACTGGGGCAGGAAACCTTAGTTCCGGCGGCGGCAGGGCCTGGCCCTGCCTGGTGCCCCGTCCAATTCAAGCAAAGGATAAAACGATGCCGCTGTACGACATCCGCTGCAGCCATTGCGATGGCATTTTTGAAAAGCTGTTGCCGCTGCAAGCACTGGAAAAACCGTTGGCCTGTCCCTACTGCGCCGAGGCGACCCTTGCCGTTCCTTTATTTACCGGCGGCCACGTCAAGCTGCGCGTGGCGGAACGCTGGCAGGCGCGCAATGGCGCCGAACAGCTGGCCGGCCGCGGCGCCGCCGGTCCCGGCACGCAAGCGCGCGCCGGCAGGAGCAGCGTGCTGCACAATTGCAAAGGACATAGCTGCAGTATCTGCGATACCTGAGCTAGGGCCTGTTCGCACTCCCAAATCAAGTGTGAACAGGCCCTAGGTTACACCAGCAGGTTCAGGGCATGCGGATTGCCGGCGCCATATTGCGGAAACAGTTTCTGCATGGCCGGGTCGCCGATCCGCATGTGTTTTTCCGCCAGCGTCGCCAGCACCGAGCGGAAATCGGTGGTGATGGCCAGGTCGCGCCCTTCGTTGAGCGACTTGTCGTCGATGCCCGGCCATGCGCCGTGGATGGTGCGGCCGCGGACGTTGCCGCCCAGCAGCCACATGACGTTGCCGTGGCCGTGGTCGGTGCCGCCGTTGCCGTTTTCGCGGAAGGTGCGGCCGAATTCCGACATCACCACAATCACCGTATCGTTGAACGCCGGTCCCAGCTCGCGCGCCAGCGTGGTCAAGCCGTCGGCCAGCGGCCGCAGGCGGTTGGCCAGCTGGCCGTTGCCGTTGCCCTGGTTGGTATGGGTGTCCCAGCCGCCGACGGCGACGAAACCGAGCCGGATGTCGGGATTGCTGCGCATCAGCCGTCCCAGGCGAGCGGTGTCGATCGACAGGCCGTTCGGCAAGGGTGCGCCGTTGTTCGCCATCTTTTGTTCGGAGCTGCTGGCGTCGGCCATCAGTTCCTTGCGCGCCGAAATGCCGTCGCGGTAGCTTTTGCCAAGCACGGCGTCTTGCGCATAAAGCTCGGCGTACGCCTGGCTGACATCGGCGCGGTCGATCAGGGTCGGCCGGGTAGCGTCGCGCCCGGTCGGCATGTTGGCGACTACCGCGCGTCCGGTCAGGATGCGCGGCACCGATTCACCCAGCGTCAGGGCTTGCATAGGCGACGACGATGCGGGCATCACGCCCAGCATGCGGTTCATCCAGCCGTCGCGGGTGTTGTGCTGGCCCGGCGTGCCGGTCTCCATGTAATCCTGTGCTTCGAAATGCGAGCGCGACATGTCCGGCGAACCTGAGGCGTGCACGAACGCCAGCCGGCCATCGTCCCAGTACGGCTGCAGCGCTTGCAGCGCCGGGTGCAGGCCGAAGTAGCCGGTCAGGTCGATCGCGCCGTTCTGGGTACCGGGGCGCGATACCGCTATGCCTGGCCGCGCCTTGTAGTAATTGTGGTCGCCATGCGGCACCACGACATTCAAGCCGTCCACGGCGCCGCGCAGGAATACCACGATCATGCGCGGCGTGCCGTCGCCTGCGGCATGCGGACGCTGCAAGGGATTGCCGTACGACAGCGGGCTGTCCACCATGGCGACCGGGGCTGCCGGGACAGGTTTTGCCTTGGCCTGCGGCTTGCTGGCAGGCGCCACCACGCAGCCGGACAGGCCGACCGGGATCAGGATGGCGCCGCCGGCGGTCAAGCCCAGCTGGCGGATGAAATCACGACGCTTCATGGCATGGCTCCCGTGGATTATCTTTTCATGAAATCAGGACTGCCGAGTATCAGGCCGACCTGCAGGTTGGCAGGCGCGGCGCCGATGGTGCCGAGGCTGTGCGGCGTCAGCGCCGGCGCCAGGGTTTGCAGCAGTTGTTGCGGATCGATGGGGACGGCGGTATTCGGTGCAGCAGCCACCGGCGGCGATCCGGGCGTAGCGGGCGGCGGGTCGCTGCGGGCGATCGGCGATTTGCCGTTGCTGAGGCCGTTGACGAAATTGATGCGGCGGAGCAGGGCGTCAGGGTTGAGCCAGGCTTCTTCCGAAAACTTGTAGCCCTCCGGCGTCAGCCAGCCGTACAGCGGCTGGCCCAGCTGGTTGAGCACGCCGTCGATCGGCCTGACATTGAGCACCGGCGTCGCGGTTGCGCGCAGCGACGATACTACGTATTGATAGGGCGTCTTGAACTGGGCCTGGTAATTGCCGCGGTCCCAGAATTCGGGGCTCTCGAACAAGGCATGGAGCACCGCCTTGATGTCGCCGTTGCTGCTCAGGAAGCGGCGCGCCAGTTTTTCCGTCAGCGCCGGTTCGGGTTTGTCGGAAACGAAATACTGGACCAGCTTGGTCGCCACGAAGTGGGCCGTGGCCGGATGGCGCGCCAGGATATCGAGCGCCTGTTCGCCTTCCTGGTAGCCGCTGCCCTTGATGGTCTGGCCGAGGAAAACCTTGTCGCCGGCATCGTGGCGGCGCGGGTTGAAGCTGAAAGCCGGCTGGCCATCCTTCATGCCTTTTTCATCGATGGTCCAGCCGCTGAGGATGCGCGCCAGGGAAATCACGTCGGCCTGGGTATAGCCGCTGTCGACGCCCATGGTGTGCAGTTCCAGCAGCTCGCGGCCGTAATTTTCGTTGAGTCCTTTGAAGCGGCCTTTGGCTTCTGGCGTGTTGACGCCGCTGCTGAGCCAGTTGTCGAGGTAATACAGCATGGCCGGATGATGGGCCACCGCGCCCAGCAGCTGGCGGAAATTGCCGAGCGCGTTGGGCCGCAGCACGTCTTTTTCATATTCGCCGTTCCAGTAGCGCACCCATTCCTTGCCCTCGAAGACGTTGAAATGGTTGAACCAGAATTCGGTCATCACTTCCTGCAGCTGGCGCGGGCTCTCGGTGGCCAGCCACAGCCGGGAAAAATGGGTCTGCGGCGTGATGTCCTTGTTGGCGCGCTGGCGCGCCATGTTCTTTTCTTCGGGAGTGGCGGTATTGGGGGGGAAGGAGGGTGGACCGTACTGCTGGTAGAGCTGGGTTGCGCTTAGTTGATAAGTCGTCAAGGAGGACAGCTTGCCTGCCAGCTCGGGCGGCAGCGGCAGGCTGTCGGGATTGAGCTGCTGCTCGATGTAGCGCTTGACGCCGAGGCGCCTGACGGCGTCGACGTCGCCGGGACGCGGACCGTAGGCCAGCCGGTTCAGCACATGCAGCGCTTTTTCCGAATCGTTCAGGGGCGGCTGGGCGGTCTGGGCGCCGGCATTGAGCGCGGCCAGCGAACCCAGCAGCAATGCGGTCGACAGGTAACGAGGAAGGGTCGGCATGTTCCACCTTATGTAGTTTTTCGGCTTACACCCCCGATTAACGCGCCGCCGGCGGCATGCGCATACAAGACCGGTGTAACAGATTGTAAGGCGGCAACATTGGCCGGGAATCCGCTTCTTGCGCTAAACGACTTTGCCCGGATTCATCAGGCCCAGGGGATCCAGCGCCTGTTTGATGGTTTTCATCAGCGCAATTTCCACCGGAGATTTGTAGCGCAGGATTTCTTCGCGCTTGAGGGCGCCCAGGCCGTGCTCGGCCGAGATCGAGCCCTGCATGCGGTCGACGCTGTCGTGCACGACGCGGTTGATGTCGGCCTGCCGTTCTATGAACTGTTCGGCAGAGAAGCCGATCGGCGGCGAGACGTTGTAGTGCAGGTTGCCGTCGCCCAGGTGGCCGAAGGTGACATTGCGGCAACCGGGGAAATGCTGTTGCAGCAGGGCGTCGGTGACGCTGATGAATTCGGCGATGCGGGAAATCGGCAGCGAGATGTCGTGCTTGATGTTCTTGCCTTCCATGGCTTGCGCCGAGGAGATGCTTTCGCGCAGCTGCCACAGGGCGCGCGACTGGGTGCTCGAGCTGGCCAGCACCGCATCCTGGCAGGTGTCCTGTTCCAGCGCATCGCCGATGACGGCTTCCAGCAAAGCGCTGGCATGGTCCGCGGATTCGCTGTCGGACAGCTCCAGCAGCACATAATGCGGATGGCGCTGGCTGAAAGGGAACTGCAGTTGCGGGAAGTGCTTGGCCACCAGCTGCAGGCACAGGTCGGACATCAGTTCGAAGCCGGTCAGGGTGGCGCCGCAGCGGCCTTGCGCCAGGCTCAGCAGGCGCAGCGCGGCAGCCGGCGTCTGTACTGCCGCCAGCGCGGTGAGCTGGGCTTTGGGCTGCGGGAATAGCTTCAGCACGGCAGCTGTAATGATGCCCAGCGTACCTTCAGCGCCGATGAACAGGTCGCGCAAATCGTAGCCGGTATTGTCTTTGCGCAGGCCGCGCAGTCCGTGCAGGATGTCGCCCTGGGCGGTCACGACTTCCAGCCCGAGGCAGAGTTCGCGTGTGTTGCCGTAGCGGAGCACCGCGGTGCCGCCGGCGTTGGTCGACAGGTTGCCGCCGATGGTGCAGCTGCCTTCGGCCGCTAGCGACAGCGGAAACAGGCTTTGTCCGGCGGCGGCGGCTTCCTGGATGTGCTGCAGGATGCAGCCGGCTTCGACGGTGATGGTGTGGTTGACGGCATCGACCGCGCGGATGCGGTTCAGGCGCTTGAGCGACAGCACGATGGCCTGGCCGCTCTGGTCGGGCACGCTGCCCAGCACCAGGCCGGTGTTGCCGCCCTGGGGCACGATCGGAACCTGGAATTGCGCGCAGAGTTTCACGACGGCAGCCACTTCGTCGGTGTCAGCCGGTTTGACGACAGCCAACGCCGCGCCGGTAAAGCGCTGGCGCTGGTCAGTCAGGTAACCGGCTTTGTCGGCGTCATCGGTCAGCACATGGGCAACGCCGATAGCGCTGCGGCAAGCATCAAGGAATTCAGTATTTTTCATGTCCAGGTTTCGACAAAAATAGTTAAATGGGGTCAGAGTTTTTTTTCGCGCCCTTTGCGAAAATTACTCTGACCCCATTTAACGGCCCACGGAGTACATACCGTTGCATTGTTGCGATGCTACTGCGACGCCTTCTTGATAGCCTGCTTAGCTACTTCCTTGGCCGCCTTTTTATAAGGCCGCAGATAAAGGATAGTGCAAAAGAAAAAGATGACGCTGAGCGCAACTTCCACCCAGCCCAGCCTGCTGGACAGGAAACTGCTGTCGCTGGTGGCGCGCACGATGCCTTCCGTGAAATAGAGCAGGATCAGCATGGACGCCCACTGCATCGTATACACGTCGCGCTTGAGCACGCCGCGCAACGGGAACAGCAGCGGCAGCACCTTCAGCACCATCCAGGAGCCGCCCGGGCGCAGCGGCGCCAGCGCCAGTTCCCAGGCCAGGCCCAGCGCGATCAGGCCGAGCAGGCTGCCGACCGCGCCGAAATAGAAGAAGCGCGGCTGGCGCGCCGCATGCGGCAGCGGATGGGTCGATACGCCCGGTTTCAGTTTGGTGGTCATCATGTCCCCGCGATGTCGAGTCTTGTTTTCAACTTCAAGGCGGTTTCCGCCAGCCGCCGGCCTTGGGCGATCGCCAAGGTGCGGCTCTCGGCCGAAATCGGATGCGTGCCGTTCATGCCGGACCAGTGGCTGGCGCCATACGGCGTGCCGCCGCTGGCGGTTGTCATCAGTTCCGGCAACGTGTAGGGTAAGCCCATCACCAGCATGCCATGGTGCAATAAAGGCGTCATCATCGACATCAGGGTCGATTCCTGGCCGCCGTGCAGGCTGCCGGTAGAGGTGAATACGCAAGCCGGCTTGCCGGCCAGGGTGCCGGCCAGCCAGTCGGTGCTGGTGCCGTCCCAGAAATATTTCATGGCCGCTGCCATGTTGCCGAAGCGGGTCGGCGATCCCAGCGCCAGGCCGGAGCATTCCTGCAGGTCGGCCAGTTCGACGTAAGGCGCGCCTTCGGCCGGGATATCCGGCGCGCTGGCTTCGACCACGGTCGATACCGCCGGCACCGTGCGCAAGCGCGCTTCGCAGCCGGCGACGGAGTCGATGCCCTGGCCGATCAGTTCGGCCAGCTTGCGCGTCGACCCATGGCGCGAGTAGTACAGGACCAGGAGTGGTGTGTTAACAGTAATATTGGATGAGCTCATTTTGGTATTATAGGGCGCTTTAGCGCTGGTTCATGGTGCAAAACGCGCCTTTAATCACCCGCTCCGGAAGGCAAAATCAGGGAAAGCATGAAGTCATTGAAATTTTCCAGGCTGCGCGGCCTGTCCTGGCCGCAACTGCGCGATCTGTTTCGTTTTGCGGCGCGCCGCCTGGATGAAGAACGCTTGCCGCAAGTGGCCGGCAGCCTGACCTTCACCACCATCCTGGCGCTGGTGCCGATGCTGACTATCGCCTTGGCGATTTTCACCGTATTCCCGCTGTTCAGCACCTTCCGCGCTTCGCTGGAACACTACTTTGTGCAAAACCTGATGCCCAGGGGCGTCGCCAACGTCATCCTCGATTACCTCAACCAGTTCGCCACCAAGTCGGCGCGCCTGTCGGCAGTCGGCGGGGTGGCGCTGATCGTCACGTCCGTGCTGACGATGTCGACGGTGGACCATGTGTTCAACCGCATCTGGCGCGTCAAGAAGCAGCGGCCGTGGATCCACCGGGTGCTGGTGTACTGGGCCATCATTACGCTGGGACCTTTGCTGATCGGCATCTCGATCACCGTCACTTCCTATTTGTCGGATGCCGCCAACGGCCTGGTGGTGAGCTGGGCCGGCAGATGGTTCTATACGCTGCTGTCGGTTGCGCTGACTACCGGCGCCTTCACCCTGCTGTACGTGGCGGTGCCGAACCAGCGGGTGGATTGGCGCGACGCCGTCTGGGGCGGCCTGCTGGCGGGCATCGTGTTTGAAATCGCCAAACGCTTTTTTGCCGCCTACGTGATCAAGTTCCCGACCTACACCATGGTCTACGGTGCGCTGGCGGCCTTGCCGATTTTCCTGCTGTGGATCTACATGCTGTGGATGATCACGCTGGTCGGCGCCTTGCTGGTGGCCGCCTTGCCGGTGGTGAAATACGAACGCTGGTGGCATGTGCCGGCTCCGGGCAGCGCTTTTGTCGATGCGATGGCGGTGTTGGGTGTGCTGCACCAGGCCAGGACCGGGGCCAGTTCGGCCGCGGTGGATGCGGACCAGATACGGCGCGCAACCAGGCTCGGTTTTGACGAATCGGAAAGCTTGTTGCAACAAATGCAGGAGATCGGCTGGGTCGGTTCGGTGCAGGCCGACAAGCTGGTCAGGACACAGTGGGGGCGCAAAGCGCGCATCAGCGTCGACGGCTGGATTTTGCTGGCCAATCCGGAACGGCTGAAACTGAGCGACATCTATCGTCTGTTCGTGTGCAACCTGGTGGCGGGCAAGGTGGCTGACGAGGCGCTGGCGTGGCAGGTGGAAGCGGCTATCGAACGCGGCCTGGAACAGACGCTGGCAGCGTATTTTGCCGAAGGACTAGTACATCCGGAACTTGAGGCCGCCGCCGCGCAGTAATCCCGGGGTCCAGAAATAGCTGACCTGCACCGTGCCGTTATAGGTCGGCCTTGTATAGTTCATCAGGAACAATGGCCGTTTTGCCGTGGCGGCGGGCGTGTCCTGCCCCGCGGCCTGGCCCGGTTCCTTCTGCGTCAGCGCGGCATCCCTTGTGTGCATGAATTTCCCGTTTCCTAACTGGCGGCCAGCCGCACCGGGCTTCCGGTCGACGGTTGCCGCCATGTCTAAATGTAAAGTAGACGTTATTCTAAGGGACAAACGGTTCACATTGCCGTGAACCGTTTTTTACATAGTTAATTAAAAAGAAACCTGGCCGGTCAGCATCTGCCAGTACATGACCCAGTCGCCGAGCAGGGAATAAAGCGGCTGCCTGAAGGTGGCGGGGCGGTTTTTCTCGAACGCGAAATGGCCGATCCAGGCAAAACCGTAGCCGCACGCCAGCGCCACCGGCAGCCAGTACAGGGCGCCGGTCAGCACCAGCGCGACCAGCGCCAGCAAGGCCAGGGTCGAGCCGACGAAGTGCAGTTGGCGGCAGGTGCGGTTGCTGTGCTGGCTCAGGTAGCTCGGATAGAACTCGGCGAAGGTCTCGTATTTCTTTTCAAGCACGGTAGGCATGGCGTCTCCTTGCTGTTGCTGTCCTTTAAGCTTAATCCCCGGCGGCGGCAGGCGCAACCGCCCTGGAGCGCAGCGCTTCAGTTGCAAACTTGTACAGATGGTCCAGCACCGCATCCGGCTGCTCCGCCATCAAGGCGTGGCCGCTGGCTTCAACCTGCACCACCTTGGCGTGCTTGATCGCGGCAACCAGGCCGGCGGCGGCCTTGGGCGGCGTCATGACGTCGCGCTGGCCGAGCAGGAACAGGGTAGGGCAAGCCACCGCCTGCGCCGCCTGTTCGCCGTTTGCATAGCTGTTGCAGGCGGCGAAGTCGGTATAGAACACGGTCGGCTTGCTGTCCGACTGCCGCGCGATGCGCTGCATCAGGCGCTGGCTGGCGCCTTGCACGTAGAAGCCCGGGCCCGGCGCCGAAGGTTTGGGCGAGATGGTCGAATGCGACCAGATGTTCACCATGTCGATCGCGCTTTGCTGTGCATTGTTGGCGGCGTCGAGCAGCGCATCGGCGACTTTCATCGGATAGGCGGTGCCGACCAGCGCGATGCCGGCGATACGCGTCGAACCGGCGGCGCGGCCGGCGCTTTCCAGTGCGACCAGCGAACCCATGCTGTGGCCGATCAGGATGGCTTTGGCGACGCCGGCGGCATCCAGCAAGGCATCCAGCCAGTCCGACAATTCCTCGATGCTGGCCAGGGCCGGCCCCTGGCTGCGGCCGTGCCCCGGCAAGTCCGGCGCCAGCACGCCGAAACCGTGGTGGGCGAAGTAGCGGGTTTGCAGGATCCAGACCGAGTGATCGTTCTGGCCGCCGTGGATGAATACCGCGGTCGGCAGTTCCGGATTGAAGGTTTTGCCGCCGGTATAACAATAGCTGTCGCAATTTGCGCCCTGTGTTTTCAGCAGCATCTCATTTCCCCTTGCGCTCAGCGCGCTGCGACATCTTCAGGCCGTAAGCCAGGTCTTCGATCAGGTCTTCCACATTTTCCAGGCCAACCGACAGCCGCAGCGTGCCTTCGGTGATGCCAGAGGCTGCCAGCTGCTCGCTCGGCACCCGGAAATGGGTGGTCGAGGCCGGATGGATGACTAGCGACTTGGCGTCGCCGACATTGGCCAGGTGGGAAAATATCTTGAGCGATTCCACCATGCGCTGGCCGGCGGCGCGGTCGCCCTTGAGGTTGAACGAGAATACGGCGCCGCAGCCTTTGGGCAGCAGCGTCTTGCTCAATGCGTGGCCGGGATGCGAAGGCAGTTCAGGGTACGCCACCGATTCGACCGCGGCATGCGCCGCCAGGAATTCGACCACCTTGCGGGTGTTGGCGACATGTTTTTCCATGCGCAGCGCCAGCGTCTCTATCCCTTGCAGGATGGCGAAGGCATTGTGCGGACTCATCACCGCGCCGAAATCGCGCAATCCTTCGCGTCGCGCGCGCAAGGAAAACGGCGCCACCGTCGATTCTTCGGAAAACACCATGCCGTGGAAACCCTCGTACGGTTCGCACAATTCGCCGAAGCGGCCGGTTTTGTCATACGCCTGCTGCCAGTCGAAAGTGCCGCCGTCCACCAGCAGGCCGCCGACCGCGGTGCCGTGGCCGCACAGGAATTTGGTGGCGGAATGGAACACCAGGTCGGCGCCGTGCTCGAAAGGTTTCAGCAGGTACGGCGTGGTGAACGTGGCGTCGACCATCAGCGGCAGGTAGTGCTCGTGGGCCAGGGCCGAGATGCGCGGGATGTCCAGCACATCCAGCCCTGGATTGCCGAGGGTTTCGCCGAACAGGGCTTTGGTGTTGGGCCGGATTGCGGCGCGCCAGGCGTCGAGGTCGCTCGGGTCGACGAAGGTGGTTTCGATGCCGAAGCGCTTCATGGTGTACGACAGCAAGTTGTGCGAACCGCCGTACAGCGCGCGCGACGCCACGATATGCGAACCGGCGCCGGCGATGGTGGCCAGCCCCAGGTGCATGGCGGCCTGGCCGCTGGCGACGGCAATCCCGGCGACGCCGCCTTCCAGCGCGGCGATGCGTTCTTCCAGCACCGCGTTGGTAGGATTGGAAATGCGCGAATACACGTGGCCGGCGCGCTCCATGTTGAACAGCGAGGCGGCGTGGTCGGAATCCTTGAAGACAAACGCGGAGGTCAGGTAAATCGGCGTGGCGCGTGCGCCGGTGGCGGGGTCGGGTACGCTGCCGGCATGCAGCGACAAGGTGTCGAAGCCGGGATAATGGGGGATGCTCATGGTGCTGGCTGTCTCCTTTGATTCTTGAAATATGAGAACTCACTCTATTCATGCTGCGCTGCGCGGTAGATTTTTGGCTCCGCTTAAGCTACATTCTGGATACAAGCGATGCAAGAGATGAGATACGAGCAAGCATAACCCAAGCAAAGGCAGGATGGCCCCATGAAAGTTTCTGAAATCCTCAAAGTCAAAGGCAATATTCTTTACACCGTGACGCCGGAAACGCCGTTGATCGAGGCTGTCAACACGATGGCGGAAAAAGATATCGGTTCGCTGGTGGTGATGGAATTCGGGACGCTGGTGGGAATGCTGACCTTCCGCGAAGTGATGAATGCGATCCACCAGAACGGCGGCGCGGTCGGCAGCAACACGGTGCGCAAGCACATGGACGACAGCCCGATCACCGTCACGCCCGATACCGAAGTCAACGAGGTGCGCCGCATCATGCTGGAGCGCCACGCGCGTTACGTGCCGATCATGGATGCCCGCACCTTGCTGGGCGTGATGTCGTTCTACGACGTGGCGAAAGCAGTGCTGGACGCCCAGGGTTTTGAAAACAAGATGCTGAAAGCGTATATCCGCGACTGGCCGTCCAACGTCGACGAATAGGATTTAGTTATAGATTGCCAGGAACCGTTTGCGGCAGAATGATGCCGCAAGCGGTTTTTTTGTGTAAGCTGCCCGAAAAATATTAAAACAATAATCACTTGCCATAACACGGATCCATCTCGTTAGCTTACCTATGTCCAAATCCAGTCAATTTTCCCTGCTGCGCCAGCGCCGTTTCGCTCCTTTCTTCTGGACCCAGTTTTTCGGCGCCTTCAACGACAACGTGTTCAAGACCGCCTTGCTGACGATCCTGACCTACGAAGCGCTGAGCTGGACCAGCATGGACGTCAACCTGCTCAACAACCTGATCCCGGGCCTGTTCATCCTGCCGTTCGTGGTGTTTTCGGCGACCGCCGGCCAGCTCGCCGACAAGTTCGAGAAATCGCGCCTGGCGCGCTACGTCAAGGTGCTGGAAATCATCATCATGGCGGTCGCCGCCGCCGGCTGGATGACGCATACCTTGTGGCTGCTGGTCCTGGCGGTGGTCGGCATGGGCATCCATTCGACCATCTTCGGGCCGGTCAAGTACGCCTACCTGCCGCAGCAGCTGCGCCAGGATGAGCTGGTCGGCGGCAACGGCATCATCGAAATGGGAACCTTCGTCGGCATCCTGCTGGGCGAAGTGCTGGGCGCGGTGCTGGTGGTCCACAAGCCGTGGGGCATTGAGCTGGTGGCGGGCGGCACGGTGGCGATCGCGGTTATCGGCTGGCTGTTCAGCCGCGGCATCCCGCTGACGCCGGCCGCCGAACCCGAGCTGAAGATCAACTGGAATCCGATCACCGAAACCGTGCGCAACCTGGGCTTTTCCCGCAAGAACCGGCCGGTGTTCCTGGCCATGCTGGCCAATTCCTGGTTCTGGTTCTACGGCGCCATCATGCTGGCGCAGTTTCCCTTGTACGCGAAAAACTACCTGCACGGCGACCATAGCGTTTTTGTGCTGCTGCTGACGGTGTTCTCGCTCGGCGTCGGCGCCGGTTCGCTGCTGTGCGAACGCCTGTCGGGCCACAAGGTGGAAATCGGCCTGGTGCCGTTTGGCGCGATCGGCCTGTCGGTGTTCGGCCTCGACCTGTTCCTTGCCAGCGTCGGCTATGCCAACACGACGGCGGTCGACATGGCCGGTTTCGTGCAGCAGCACGGCAGCTGGCGCATCCTGTTCGACTGCGTGATGATCGGCCTGTTCGGCGGCCTGTACATCGTGCCGCTGTTCGCTGTGATCCAGACCCGCTGCGACCGCCGGCACCTGTCGCGCACCATTGCCGGCATGAATATCATGAACGCCTTGTTCATGGTGGTGGCGGCGCTGGTGGCGATGGTGCTGCTGCAATCCGGCTTCACCATCCCGCAGATTTTCCTGGTGACGGCGATCCTGAATGCACTGGTGGCGCTGTACATCTTCACCGTGGTGCCGGAATACCTGGTGCGTTTCGCGGCCTGGATACTGATCCATACCGTCCACCGCGTGCATACCGTCAACCGCGACCGCATCCCGGACGAGGGCGCCGCGGTGCTGGTCTGCAACCACGTCAGCTATGTCGATGCGATCGTGATCATGGCGGCCAGCCCGCGGCCTATCCGCTTCGTCATGGATCACCGGATTTTCAAGATCCCGGTGCTGGCCTGGCTGTTCAAGACCGCCAAGGCGATCCCGATTGCGCCGGCCAAGGAGAATCCGCAGCTGATGGAGCGCGCCTTCGACCAGATCGCCGCAGCGCTGGAAGACGGCGACCTGGTCTGCATTTTCCCCGAGGGCAAGCTGACCAGCACCGGCGAAATGAACGAATTCCGCGGCGGCATCAGTAAAATCGTCGCGCGCACGCCGGTGCCGGTGATCCCGATGGCCCTGAGCGGCTTGTGGGGCAGCATGTGGACCCGGAGTGCGGGCAATCCTTTCCAGCGCTCGTTCAAGCGCGGTCCGTTGTCGGCCTTGCAGCTGGCGGTCGGCGATGTGGTCGCGCCGGAGCAGGCCACCCCGGAATATCTGCAGCAGCAGGTCCAGACTCTGCGCGGCGCCTGGCTGTAAGTCCGGCAGCCGCGGCTGCGGACCCTGGTCACGGACGCTTGATGAAAGGACCGAGAATGACAAGACACTCACTGGAGGATGCCGCCATGGCTCGCCGTAATTTCCTGGCCCAGGGCAGCAGGCTGCTGACCGGCGGCCTGTTGCTAAGCGCCATGCCGATGGGTTCGGCGCTGGCGGCGACGGCTGGTCCCGTGCCGTTGATCATCGACACCGACCCCGGCGCCGACGACGTGATCGCCTTGCTGCTGGCCTTGTCGGCCCGCGACAAGCTGGACGTGCGGGCGCTGACCACGGTCGCCGGCAACGTGCAGCTGAACTACACCTCGCGCAATGCACGCATGGTGCGCGAATGGACCAACCGCCCGGATGTGCCGGTATATGCCGGCTGCGCCCGTCCGATGCTGAGGACGCCGATCTATGCCGCCGAAGTGCATGGCACGGAAGGCGTCACCGGCGTCAAGGTGTTCGAGCCGAAACAGCCGCTGGCCAAAGGCAATGCGGTGCAATACCTGGTCGATGCGCTGCTGGCCGCGCAACCGCAAAGCATGACGATCGTGACGCTCGGGCCGCAAACCAACCTGGCCATGGCGCTGATCGAAAACCCCGGGATCAGGCAGGGCGTCAAGGAAATCGTGATGATGGGCGGCGCCCATTTCAACGGCGGCAATATCACGCCGGCGGCGGAATTCAACGTGTTCGCCGATCCGCACGCCAGCGACGTGGTGTTCAAAAGCGGCTTGCCGATCACCGTGATCCCGCTGGACGTGACGCACAAGATGCTGACCAGCCCGGAGCGCATAGACCGCCTGCGCAAGATCGGCAACCAGGCCGGCAAGATCGCCGCCGACATCCTCGACGCCTATGTCGAGCACGACATCAAGCAGTACGGCTTGCCGGGCGGCCCGGTGCATGACGCCACCACCATCGGCTACCTGCTGCGGCCGGAGCTGTTCAAGGGCCGGATGGCCAATGTCGAGGTCGATACCCGGGAAGGGCTGACGTTCGGCGCCACCGTGGTCGACTATTACCGTTCGACCAAGCGTCCCGAGAATGCGCGCTGGATCACGGAAGGCGACGCCCAGGGCTTTTTCGACCTGCTGACGCTGCAGCTGGCGAAACTGCCCTGACCAGGTGATATTGAAAAGGCAATGATTTTGCCAGCCGGGTAGCCCCTGAGGGGCGGCGCTGGTAAAATCATGTCTTTCAGCCTCCTTTTATCTGGATCATCATGCCCGGCAATACCTTCGGCAGTCTGTTTAGCGTCACCAATTTCGGCGAATCCCACGGCCCGGCCATCGGCTGCGTGGTGGATGGCTGCCCGCCGGGCCTGGAGCTGTCCGAAGCCGATATCCAGCCTGACCTGGACCGCCGCAAGCCCGGCACTTCGCGCCACGTGACGCAGCGCCAGGAGCCGGATACGGTCGAGATCCTGTCCGGCGTCTACGAAGGCAAGACCACCGGCACCCCGATCATGCTGCTGATCCGCAACCAGGACCAGCGCAGCAAGGATTACGGCAATATCGTCGATACTTTCCGTCCCGGCCACGCCGACTTCACCTACTGGCAGAAATACGGCATCCGCGATCCGCGCGGCGGCGGCCGGTCGTCGGCGCGCCTGACGGCGCCCATGGTCGGCGCCGCGGCGATCGCCAAGAAGTGGCTGCTGCAGCAGTATGGGACCACCTTCAAGGGCTGCATGAGCCAGCTGGGTGAAATCCCGGTGGCTTTCGAGTCCTGGGACCATGTCCCCAACAACCCGTTTTTTGCCGCCAACGTCAGCCAGATCGCTGAACTTGAGGCGTATATGGACGCCTTGCGCAAGGATGGCGATTCCTGCGGCGCGCGCATCGATATCGTCGCTTCCAAGGTGCCGGTCGGCCTGGGCGAGCCTTTGTACGACAAGCTGGACGCCGAAATCGGCTACGCCATGATGGGCATCAACGCCGTCAAGGGCGTGGAAATCGGCGCCGGTTTTGCCTCGGTGGCGCAACGGGGATCGCAGCACGGCGATGAAATTACCCGCCACGGCTTCCTGACCAACAACGCCGGCGGCATCCTGGGCGGCATTTCCAGCGGCCAGGACATCACCGTGTCGATCGCCATCAAGCCGACTTCCAGCATCCGCACCCCGCGCCAGTCGATCGACAAGCAGGGCAACCCGGCCACGGTCGAAACCTTCGGCCGCCACGATCCTTGCGTCGGCATCCGCGCCACACCCATCGCCGAGGCGATGCTGGCCCTGGTGCTGATGGACCATGCCTTGCGCCACCGCGCCCAGTGCGGCGACGTGCAGGTCGCGCCGCTGGTCGATTCCAGGTAATCCGTCAGCGCGCCGCCGTGTTCCGGCGGCGGCTTTTCTTCCCTCTTTTCCTGTGATCCTGTGGCAGATTTTGCCGGCGGGATGGCTATTCTTGCGCGGCTGGCGTAGATTTAAGTTACGCTAGGCGCTAGCGTGCTAAAACGGAACCAGACCGCGGAGAGGGGACATCATGATCGACACACTATCTAGCGCTGCGCTTGCCGGCGGCTTGTCCTGGGCCAGCGGCCTCCGCCTGTACATGGCGCTGTTCATCGCCGGCTGGTTCGGCCGCATGGGCTGGATCGACCTGCCGCAGGCGCTGCAGGTGCTGGAATCGCCATGGGTGATCGGCGTGACCGGCCTGCTGGGCGCCATCGAATTCCTGGTCGACAAGATTCCCGGCCTCGATTCGGTCTGGGACGCGGTCCACACCTTCATCCGGATTCCGGCCGGCGCCATCCTGGCGGTGGCCGCCATGGGCCACATGGACCCGGCCTGGACCACGATCGCGGCGCTGGTAGGCGGCACGTTTGCGCTGGGCGCCCATGCCACCAAGGCCGGCAGCCGGGCCATGATCAACACCACGCCCGAACCGCTGAGCAACTGGACCGCCTCGTTTGCTGAAGACGCGACCGTGATGGGCGGCTTGTGGGCAGCGTTTTTCCATCCCTGGCTGCTGTTTGCCTTCCTGTTCCTGTTTTTCCTGTTTGCGATCTGGCTGCTGCCTAAATTGTGGCGCGGCTTACGCTGGGTATTCCAAAGGCTCGCCACATGATTTTTTTGCAGTCCCTACGCATGACCCGCCGCGACTGGCGCGCGGGCGAATTACGCTTCTTGCTGATAGCACTGATCGTGGCCGTTGCCTCTTTGTCGGCAGTCGGCTTTTTTGTAGACAGGATGCGCGCCGGCCTGAGCCGCGATGCGCACCAGCTGCTGGGCGCCGACCTGCTGATTTCCGGCGACCAGCGCATCAGCCCCGGCTGGCGCAGCGAGGCGCAACGGCGCCGGCTGACCTTGGCCGACACGGTGGTATTCCCCAGCATGGCCATCGCCGGCGAGGGCGACAGCGCCAGGTCGCAGCTGGCTTCGCTCAAAGCCGTCAGCGCCGGCTATCCGCTGCGCGGCAGCCTGGTGGTCGCCGACAAGCTGGGCGGGGCCGATACGGTCACCCGGCAGGTTCCCGCTGAAGGCACGGTATGGCTGGACGCTAACATGCTGAGCGCGCTCAACCTGGCGGTGGGCGATCCGCTCAAGCTGGGCGACCGTACTTTCAAGATAGCCAAAGTGCTGGTGGTCGAACCCGACCGCGGCAGCGGCTTCATCAATTTTGCGCCGCGCGTGATGCTGTCCATGGCCGACCTGGCTTCCACCAACCTGGTGCAGGACGGTTCGCGCGTGACCTACCGCCTGCTGCTGGCCGGCGCGCCGCAGCAGGTGCAGGATTTCCAGCAATGGGTGGAAAGCGACATCAGCCGCGAAAACCTCAAGGGCGTACGCATCGAGGGCCTGGAAAACGGCCGTCCTGAAATGCGCGCGACGCTTGATCGCGGCCAGCAGTTCCTGTCGCTGGTCGGTTTGCTGTCGGCCCTGCTGGCGGCGGTGGCGGTGGCGATGGCGGCGCGTCGTTTCATGCTGCGCCACCTGGACGCTTGCGCCATGCTGCGTTGCCTGGGGTTGACGCAGAACCAGGTGACGCAGCTGTATTTGCTGGAATTCCTGCTGGTCGGCCTGGCCGGCAGCCTGATCGGCGTCGTGCTGGGTTTCGGCGCGCATTTCATGCTGCTCGATTTGCTGGGCAAGTTTGTCGCCAGCGACTTGCCGCCCGCCAGCGTGTTGCCGGCGGTGCAGGGCCTGGTCACCGGCTTGCTGCTGCTGGTCGGATTTGCCTTGCCGCCTATCCTGCAACTGCGCAACGTGCCGCACAACCGCGTGATCCGGCGCGAGCAGGATGCGCCGCAAGCGCTGGTGCTGGCGACTTACCTGCTCGGCACGCTGACATTTGTCGGCTTGCTGCTGTGGCAGGCAGGCGATATCAAACTGGGCCTGTTGACGGCGCTCGGATTCTTGGGCGGTTTCGGCTTGTTCGCCTTGCTCGGCTGGCTGGCGTTGAAAGGTTCGCGCCATGTGCGTAGCCTGTCGCGCCATCCGAGCTGGCGCTTTGCGCTGACCGCGCTGCAGCGGCGGCCGGTGGCCACCGTGGTCCAGATCGTCGCCTTGTCGCTGGGGCTGATGGCCTTGCTGCTGCTGACGGTGATCCGCGGCGACCTGGTCGGCGCATGGCGCCAGGCTACGCCGGCAGACGCGCCCAACCGCTTTGTGATCAATATCCAGGACGACCAGCGCGCCGATATCACGCAACGCCTGCAAGCGGCCGGCATCGCCCAGCCGCAGCTGTTCCCGATGATCCGCGGCCGCCTGACCCAGGTCAACGATAAGCCGATCACCGCCGACACCTATCCCGACGACCGCGCCAAGCGGCTGGTCGACCGCGAGTTCAACCTGTCCACCATGAACCAGGTGCCGGCGCAGAACACGGTGACCGCCGGCCGCTGGTTCGACGATAGCCGGCCCGAGGCATCGGTGGAAGAGGGCCTGGCCAAGACCTTGAACCTGAAGCTGGGCGACAAGCTGCAGTTCGACATCGCCGGCCAGCTGGTGACCGCGCCGGTTACCAGCCTGCGCAAGCTGGAATGGGGCTCGATGCGCGTGAACTTCTTTGTCATCCTCAATCCCAAGCTGATGACCGAGATGCCGCAAACCTGGATCACCGCTTTCAATCTGCCGGATGCCCGCATCAATTTCGGCAACCAGCTGACGCGCGATTTTCCCAACCTGACGGTGGTCGATATCGGCAGCGTGATCAAGCAGATCCAGGGCGTGATCGACCAGGTGGTGGCGGCGGTGGAATTCCTTTTCCTGTTTACCCTGCTGTCCGGCGCGCTGGTGCTGTACGCGGCCCTGGTCGGCTCGCAAGACGAGCGCACCCGCGAAGCCGGCCTGCTGCGCGCGCTGGGCGCTACCCGCAAGCAGCTGTCGCAATCGCAATGGATCGAGTTCGCCCTGATCGGCAGCCTGGCGGGCTTCCTGGCGGCCAGCGGCGCAGCGGCAACCGGCTGGGCGCTGGCGCACTACGTATTCAGCTTTACCTGGACCTTCAGTCCGCTGGTGTGGCTGGCGGGGATGGCGATCGGCACCGCCTGCACGTTTGCCGGCGGCTGGGTCGGCCTGCGCCATGTATTGAACCAGCCGCCCCTGCAAACCCTGCGTGAAGCCTGATGCCCCGCGCGGCGGGGGCGCTGAATTACGTCAATTAGAGGATAATGCCGGCTTACGCTAACACTATCTCCCCATGACTACAGAACCCAATACTCCCGCCAGCGAGCCGGCGGACCAGGAACAAGCCAGCCTCTACGACATGATAGGCGGCGCCGGCAAGCTGCGCGAGCTGGTCGACCGCTTCTACGACCTGATGGACCTGGAGCCGCAGTTCGCCGTGATCCGGGCCCTGCATCCGACCACGCTCGACGGCTCGCGCGACAAGTTCTACTGGTTCCTGAGCGGCTGGAGCGGCGGCCCCGACCTGTACATAGAACGCTTCGGCCATCCGCGCCTGCGCGCCCGCCACCTGCCATATGCGATCGCGACGCCGGAACGCGACCAGTGGCTGCGCTGCATGGCGCTGGCGATGCAGGATGTCGGCATGGAGGAAAGGCTGCAGGAACATTTGCTGACCTCCTTCTTCCAGACTGCCGACTGGATGCGCAACAAGGCAGATAATCAGGCCCAGAGTCAAGCCGAGAGTCAGCCGTGATTTCACCGCAATCCATTTTTAGCTTATCGAAGAATACATGACATCAACCGAACTGTTCATCCTGCTCGCCGCCGCGGTCATCATCGTGCTGCAGATCGTCGCCATCCTGCGCAGCTCGCGCGGCGCCGATCCCGCGCAACAGCTGGCGCAGCTGCAAAACGACCTGCAGCGCCACCAACAAGATATCGGCGAACGCCAGCAGCGCGAACTGCGCAGCGAGGTGCAGACCAGCGCCCAGGGCATGCGGCAGGAGCTGGGCAGCAATTTCGGCCAGCTGCAGCAGACGCTGGCGGCGCAGATGACCAGCGTCGCCACCTTGCAAAACAACCAGATCGATACCTTCGCCCAGCAGCTGGTCAAGCTCAACGAAACCAACGCCCAGCAGCTCGACAGCATGCGGCTGGCGATGAACCAGCAGGCGCAGACCAATCGCGAAGAACAGGCGCAGTCGCTGAAACGCTTTGGCGATACGCTGAACCAGACGCTGGCGGCGCTGACCGAATCGAATGCGCAGCGCATGGCGGAAGTGCGCGCCACGCTGGAAGCCAAGATCAAGGACCTGCAAAACGACAATGGCTTGCGGCTGGAAGAAATGCGCAAGACCGTGGATGAGAAACTGCACGCGACGCTGGAGCAGCGCCTGGGAGAATCGTTCAAGATCGTCTCCGACCGCCTGGAAAAAGTCCATCAGGGCCTGGGCGAGATGCAGCAGCTGGCGATCGGCGTCGGCGATCTCAAGCGGGTGCTGACCAACGTCAAGACGCGCGGCACCTGGGGCGAAGTGCAGCTGGAAATGCTGCTGGAGCAGGTGCTGACGCCGGAGCAATATGCGAAGAACGTGGAAACCGTTCCCGGCAGCGGCGAACGGGTCGAGTTCGCCATCAAGCTGCCCGGCAACGACGACGGCGGCACGCCGGTGTGGATGCCGATCGACGCCAAGTTCCCGAAGGAACAATACGAGCGCCTGGCCGACGCTGCCGACCGCGCCGATGCCGAAGGCGTGGCGCAAGCCTCGCGCGAGCTGGAGCGGGCGGTGCGCGGCGAAGCCAAGACCATCGCCGAGAAATACCTGTCGCCGCCGCTGACCACCGATTTCGCCATCCTGTTCCTGCCGACCGAAGGCTTGTACGCAGAGGTCATGCGCCGCCCCGGCCTGGCCGACGAATTGCAGCGCGTGCACCGGATCAGCATCGCCGGCCCGTCAACCTTGTCGGCCTTGCTGAACAGCCTGCAGATGGGATTCAGGACGCTGGCGCTGGAGAAACGTTCGTCGGAAGTATGGCAGGTGCTGGGTGCGGTCAAGACCGAGTTCGGCAAGTTCGGCGACGTCCTGGCGGCCACCAAGCTGACCCTGGAACGCGCCGCCAAGAACATCGACCAGGCCGAAGTGCGCAGCCGCCAGATGGCGCGCAAGCTGAAATCGGTGGAAGCCTTGCCGAGCGACGCCGCGCAGCTGTTGCTGGGCAAGGACCCGGAACTGGCGCCGGACGACGAAAGCTGAAACAACATCGCCGGCGCAATTCTGTCGCCGGCTCGATTGTGAGTGACGTCAGGCCGGCATCGCAAACGGCGGTTTGCCGCTTTGCCGGATCACCTCGACATCAATTCCCAGGCAAGCCTTGACCACATGCGGCGTCATGGTCAGCGCAGGCGTGTCCTGCACCAGCAAGGCGCCGTCCGCCAGCCAGGCCAGCTGGTCGGCATAACGCGCCGCCAGGTTGGGATCATGCATGATCGCCAGCACGCCGATATGCCATTCTTTCGCCAATTGCCGCAGGGTGCCTAGCAAATGGTGCTGGTGCGCCAGGTCCAGCGCTGCGGTCGGTTCGTCCAGCAACAGGTAGCGCGGGCTGGGCGGCATGCCTTCGTCGCCATGGGGCGGCCGCAACTGCGCCAGCACCCGGGCGAACTGCACCCGCGCCAGTTCACCGCCGGAGAGCGTGGTGACGTCGCGCTCCGCCAGCGCCGCGGCGCCGGCCAAAGCCAGTACTTCCATCGCGATCAGGCGATCGCCGCGGCTGCGGCCGCCGCCGTGCGGATAGCGGCCCAGCAGGGCGATTTCCATCGCCGTGAACGGAAACGAAAACTGCACGCTTTGCGGCAGCACTGCGCGGGCGGTCGCCAGCTGCTGCGGCGTCATGTGCTCCAGCGGCGTGCCGTTGAGCGAGATATCGCCGGCCAGCAGGGCGTCGCTGTTTTGCAGCTTGCCGTGGAATTCGCCCGACATGGCTTTCAGCAAAGTGCTTTTGCCGGCGCCGTTACGGCCCAGCAGGGCGACGATTTCGCCCGGCCGGACATGCAGGCTGAGGTTGCGCAGGATGGTTTTGCTGCCGCGCCGCAGGGACAGGTCGCTGGCGATTAACATGATCGGATTCCAAGCAGGGAGGTTGTCATAAGCCGAGTTGTCCGCGCCGGCGCCATAGCAGCACCATGAAGAACGGTCCGCCCAGCAACGCGGTGAGGATTCCCAGCGGCATTTCGGCCGGCGCCGCCACGGTGCGTGCGATCAGGTCGGCAGCCAGGGTCAGGATGGCGCCGAACAGCAAGGCGCCGGGCAGCACTACGCGCTGGTCGGGGCCGCAAACCAGGCGGATGCAGTGCGGCGCCACCAGGCCGATGAAGCCGATGGCGCCGGTGCAGGCCACCAGCGCGCCGACGCACAAGGCGCTGGCGATCAGCACCTGGCGCTTGATGGCTTGCACCGGCACGCCGAGGTGCATGGCTTCCGCTTCCCCCAGCAGCATGGCGTTGAGCGCCGCCGAATGGCGCGCCAGGGCGGCGATGCTGAACACGACTAGCGGCGTCGCCACCGCCAGCAAGGACCACTGCGCGCCGGCCAGGCTGCCCAGGTTCCAGAAGGTGAGCGTGCGCAGCTGGTCGTCGCTGGCGACATAGATCAGCAAGCCGATGGCGGCGCCGACGATGGCGTTGATGGCGATCCCTGCCAGCAGCAGCAAGGGCAGCGCCAGGCGGCCGCGGGCAGCGGCGATGCGGTACACCAGCATGGCCACCGCCAGGGCGCCGATGAAGGCCGCCAGCATGGGGGCATAGATGCCGACCATGCGCAATGCGTCGGGCCACAGCGTGGCGCCCAATACGATGGTCAGCGCAGCGCCGAGCGCGGCGCCGCTGGAAACGCCGATCAGGCCGGGATCTGCCAGCGGATTGCGGAACAAGGCTTGCATGGCGCTGCCGGCGGCGCCGAAGCCGCAGCCGACCAGGATCGCCAGCAGCACCCGCGGCAGGCGGATATCGAGCAGCACCGCGCGCGTTTGCGCATCGGCCATGCTCAGCTCTCCCGGTTGGGCGCCCTGCCACAGCAGTAGCGGGATGCGCCATGGATCGATCTGGTAAGCGCCGAGCGCCGCGCACAGCAGCGTAGTCACGGCCAGCAGCAGCGACAGGCCGGCCAGCACCATGCGCTGCCGGCCTTTGCGCGGCAAGTCAGGCACACGGACAACCGGCGCGCAGCCCGGCAGGGCAGGGGAAAAGGAAGTCGGCATCGCGGCAGTGATCAAGGTTCAGGTATGCAGCTGGGTCGACAGCCGGGTCAGCGCTTGCGGCAGGCGCGGGCCGAAGCCGAGCAGCAACAGCGAATCCATGTCGGCCACCACGCGCCGGTTTTTTGCGGCCGGCGTCAGCGACAGGCCCGGGCTGGCGAGCAGGCGCTCGATGCCGCCTATCGCCGCCAGGCTTTCGCTGGCAATCATCAGGATGTCGGGAGCGCTGTTGACCGCGCTTTCCGCGGTCAACGGCTTGTAGCCTTTGAAGCCGTTGCCATCCGAAGTGGCGTTGATTGCGCCGGCATAGCGGATCATGGCGTCGGCGGCGGTATCCCGGCCGGCCACCATGGCTTGCGTACCGCTATTGCTGAGGATGAACAGCACACGCGGCGCCTTGGCCTGTTTCTGGACCGTCGCCAGCGCGGCCTCCCATTCGCCGTCGAAACGCTGCAGCAGTGCCTTGCCGCGCGCAGGCAGGTCCAGCGCGGACGCCACTCCTGTGATTTTTTCGCGCACGGTGTTCACGTCATGCCGTTCGCCCAGTCGTATCACGCGCACGCCGGCAGCGGCGATCTGCTGCAGCGTCGCCGGCGGACCGGCGTCGGCCGAGGCCAGCAGCAGGTCGGGATGCAGCGACAGCACGCCTTCGGCCGACAGCGCACGCTGGTAACCCATCTTGGGCAGCGCCTGCGCCGCGGCGGGATAGGTGCTGGTGGTGTCGGCGCCGATCAGCACTGCACCGGCATCCAGCGCATACACCACTTCGGTCAGCGCGCCGCCGGCCACCGCCACCCGGCGCGGCTGTCTGCCGGATTCCGCCGGGGATGCCGCCAGGCCGGGCATGGCGCTCAGCAGCAAGCCGGCTGCGCCGCTGCCCAGCAGCAGACGCCGTTGCGTATCGATAAGCGATTTCACGCGTGAACCTCCGCCATGCTTGCCGCCAGCGGCAGGGCCAGGGCTGCGCTGCGCCAGGCCGCCAGTTCGGGCTGGCCCGGCTTGCGTACGCCGAACAGCATGGCGATGGTATTGCCTTCATGGTCGAACAGTTCGAGCGAGGTGACGTCGCCGTCGCTGGTCGGTTTGCTGACCACCCAGCTGGACGCAATCAGGTCTTCCCGCAAATGCAGGTTGAAGCCGGGATCGAGAATGTTCAGCCAGGGACCCATGGCCTTGACATTGCTGATAGCACCGGAATGGATCTGGATCATGCCGCGGTTGCCGACAAAAACCATGATGGGCAAGGCGCTGGCGGCTGCCTGTTCCAGGATGGCGCGGGTGGCGCTGTTGTCGACCTGGCGCACGAACTGCGGCGGCGCCAGCCGCAAAGCCTGGGTCCGGCTGAGGCCGAAATCGCGCAGCAGGCCGAAGAACTGGTGGGTGTCGGTCATTCCTTTCCAGGCCGCGCGGAAGCCGTCGCCGTCGATCTCGGCGTCGGCTTTGTCTATGGCGGCCGGCGGCATCGGTTCAACTGCCATGCCAGGCAGCTGTCCGGGATCGGACCAGCGCGCCACCAGGGCGTCGAAGGCATCGTGATTGCTGTGCTCGCGCAAGAACACCTTGTGCACCGCTTCGCCATGCAGATCGTAGAACTGCAGGCTTTTTTGCCAGGTCTTTTCGGCGCCGCGCGTCACTTCTTCAATCACCGCGCAGGCGAAGCGCCACTGTTTGTAGAAAATCCGCAAGTCGATGGCGTCGCCCAGCGCCAGGCCGACTTGTCCGTTATGGCTCATCTTTTCGTAGACGCCGTCTTTTTCATGCACAGCGCAGTCGTTGCGGGTCAGCGCCATGACCGGCCCCAGCAGCGGCACTTCTTCAAGCAGTTCGACAAACCGCGGCAGCAGCCGGATGGCTTCGGCGCCGACGCAGGCGGCGATGGCTTCGCCTTCGGAGACGCCGATCGCTGCGGCTGCATCGCGATTACGCAGTTTTTTTTCGCGTTTGGCGTTCAAGAAATCCGCGCGCAGTTGCTGCGGGTTGCGTTGGTGGTTGTGGCTGGTGGCAGACATGGTTTTCTCCTGGTCCGGGAAATGGAATGGATGGTGCAATCAATACTGGAATTTGAGGCCGACATTGAAGTTGCGGCCGGGTGCGGTATAGGCGTCGGCGACAGTCGTGTTGCCCGCCAGCCCGCGCACGTCCGACCAGTTCCAGTACTGGCGGTTGAACAGGTTGTGGATGCCGGCGAACAGCGAGACGTTCTTGCTGATGTTGTAGCCGCCGCGCAGGTCGACCACGAAAGCGGCCGGCGGCGCAAAATCGCTTTGCTTGCTCATGTCGCTGCGGCGTTTGGCGCTTTGATAGATGACGTCGGCCTGGCCGTACCAGAGTTCGCTGGGTTCGTAGCGCAAGCCGAATACCGCCATGAAAGGATTGACGGTGTCGAGCGGCGTGCTGCCGCCGTCGGCGCCTTCGGTATGGCCTTTGGTGTACGCCATGCCGGCCTTGATTCCCAGGCCGTTGGCCAGCTGCCAGTCGATCCTTGCTTCGGCGCCGCTGATGCGGGCGCGGGCGCGGTTGACGTACTGGTAGATGAAAGGATCGACGAACGGCCGGCCGCTGCCCTTCACGATTTCCTGCGAGATGAAGTTGCTGTAGCGGCCGGTGAACGCGGCTACGCTGTAGCGCAAGGTGTCATTGCTGCCGCCCAGCTTGCCGCGCAAGCCGATTTCAAAGGTGTTGCTGGTCTCTGGTTTCAGGTCCGGGTTGCCGATGGTGGCGTAGCCGTAGATCGGGTTGCCGAAGCTGTTGTTGACCTGGTCCGGGGTCGGCGTGCGGAAGCCGCGCGCGTACTGGATATAGGGCAGCAGCGCCGGGCTGATCTCAACCATCAGCGCCAGCCGCGGCGAGACCGCATTGCCGCTCGACTTGGTGGCCTGGCCGGTGTAGGACGGATCGTTCTCGTCCGGCGTCAGGCGATAGCCGTCGAAACGCAGCCCGGGCATGATGCTGAACGGACTGGTTTGCGACAGGCGGATTTCATCCTGGATGAAAGCGCCGAACAGCGAGTAATCGGTATTCGGGAATGCCTTGTTGGGAAACGGCGATTCGCCGACGCCGGGAATGGCGCCGTCGCGCAGTCCGCTGATGCGCGCGGTGCTGAGGTCGAAGCCGTAAACCAGCTTGTGCTGCAGGTTGCCCGTGGCGAAGCCGCTTTCTGCCTGGGCCGAACCGCCGTAGGTGCTTTCCCGGTAAGTGTTGTCGCGGGTGCGGTCGACCGCCGGAAACCGGTCTTCATAGGAAAACTGGCGGTTCTTCGCATCCTGGTGGTAGATCTGCGCGTGGGCGTTCTGGAAATAAGGATTGCCGGCGTCCCTGAAGTCATAGGCCAGGCTGTAGCGGTTGCGCTCCAGCTTGTCGTTGGCGCGCAGCGCCAGGGTGCTGGCGGTGACCGCCGACAGCACGTTGGAGTCGGTTTTCTGTTCCTGGTGATTGATGGCTGCAGTGAAAGTGTCCTGGGCGCTGGCCTTGAACACCAGCTTTCCAAGCAGTGCATTGCCGTTGACGTTTTGCGGATTGGCGGTGTCGCGGCCGGGGCCGTTGATATCGCGCGTGCCTTTGGTGTCGACCTCATGGCTGGTACGCTTGTTGGCGATCAGCAAACCTTCGAAGCGTTCGCCGCCGAAAGCCGCGACGGCGGTGGTTGAGGTGCTGCCGTCGATGGAATCGTAAACCGGCTTGATCGAGAAATAGGTCGGCTTGTTGAAAATCTTCAGGAAATCGGAGGGATCCTTGGTGATGAAGTTGACCGCGCCGGTCAGGCCGTCGCTGCCGTACATGGCCGATGCCGGGCCGCGCAGGATTTCCACACGTTTATACATGTCCATCTGCATGTAGTCGCCGCGCCCCGCCTCCAGCGGTCCGAACGAAAACGAGCTGGGCAGGCGGATGCCGTCTTCCATCAGCAGTATGCGGTTGCCTTCCAGGCCGCGGATATTGATGCCCTCGTTGCCGCCGCGGCCGCCGGCGGTAGCCGCTGACGACGGCCGGTAAGGACCGCGCCTGACGGAGACGCCGGGCTCGTAGCGCAGCAGGTCCTTGACGTCCCTTGGTTGCTGTTCTTCGATGGTTTCGGCGTTGATCACCGAGATGCTGCTGGGCGTGCGCGCCACGGCGGTTTCGGTGCGGGTAGCGGTGACCGATATTTCATCGAGCGTGCGGCCGGCGGCATAGCTGCCGGCCAGCAGCTGCGGCGCGCTCTGCGCAAAAACCGGCAGCGCAACTGCGATCGTGGCGAACACGGCAAAATTGGCGGCCGCAGGCAATCCCGGCAAGCGGGTTGGGTATAAAGTGGGCAAAGCGTCGTACTCCAAAACAATCAAACTTGTTGAGTGGCTGGCGACGCTGGTGATGCGGCTGGCTGAAACAGGGAGGTGGCGGTGGACAAGCGATAAAGCTTGTTTGCGGGCTTAATTATAAATGAGAATTATTATTATTTGTGAAATTCGCTAAACAAGCTGCTGATTTTTATCGCCGGAGACCAGCATAGTTACATCTGGTAGCAACTATGCATGATTGGAAATAGTGGGGCAATAAGCGCTGGCCTATACTGTGGGCATAACAGGTGCCGGGTGATGGAATACCCCACATTTCCCCGCAATAAATAGAAAAAACCGGAGTTCACCGCAGTTTACTGAACAGAACCGACAGAAAAGGAGTTCACCATGCGTACGTTCATAATTTTGGCCGCAGTCGCCATGCTGGCCGGTTGCGCCACGGATGCCGAACGCGCCGCCCAGGCGCAGCGCGATGTCGACCAGATGATGCGCGTTTATGGCCCGGCTTGCGAACGGCTTGGATATAAAGGCAATACCAACGAATGGCGCAGTTGCGTGCTGCGGCTGGACACAAAAGACAATACCGAACGCTATCCGGCGACTACAACCTGTTTTGGCCATCCTGGTTTATTCCAGTGCAATACGTTCTGACGGCAGCAGTTTGATGTAAGTCAAGGCAGTGTTTTCAGCAGGCCGTCAATACGCCAATTGACGGCCTGCTTTGACGTGGAGGCCATGCAATCCCGGCCCTTAAGCCACGGCGTCGTGGCAGCACGCGCAAAGCTTGTTGCCGTCGGCATCGCGGAAGTAGGCGCCGTAATAGTCGGGATGGTATTCCAGGCGCAGACCGGGCGCACCTTCGCACGATCCGCCGTTTCCCAGGGCCGCGGCATAAGCGCTGTCTACCGCGGCCCGGGTCGGCGCCAGCAGGGCGATCATCTGGCCGTTGCCGACAGTGGCAATGTTGCCGTCGTAAGGCGCGCCAATGATGAACAGGGGCCGGGCCTTGCCGCTAGCCATCCAGGCCGCCCACGGCCTGCCGGCATCGCAGAATTTGAGCTCCAGGTCCAGTTTTCCCATGACAGCAGAATAGAAACCGTATGCGCGCTGGAAATCGGTGACGCCGATAAAAACATGAGAGATCATGGGCTTTCCTTTTGGTAGAAAATGACGTGAACGATCAATACAACCTGCAGCGTTTCGTGGCCGCCCAGCAGCCGGTCTTCGATATCGTACGCGAAGAGCTGGGCCGGGGCAGCAAACGAAGCCATTGGATGTGGTTCATTTTTCCCCAAATTGAAGGACTGGGGCGCAGCCCCACGGCGCTCAGGTATGCGATCTCGTCGCTGGAGGAAGCCAGGGCCTACCTGGACCACCCGCTGCTGGGACCGCGCCTGCGCGAATGCTGCCGGCTGGTTGCGATTGTGGACGGGCGCTCGATAGAAGATATTTTCGGTTTTCCCGACTACATGAAATTTCAATCTTCAATGACCTTGTTCGCACAAGCGACATCCGACAATCAGGTGTTCAATGAGTGTTTGCAAAAATATTTTGGAGGAGAGCGTGATCAGGCCACGCTCTCCCGATTGTGAACATCCGCGGCGACACGCAGCAGGGTTTTGAGATCGTCGGAGTATTTCGTTATTCGCCGCTTTGACTGAGAGACAAACGCATCGGCACGAAGCATATGCCATGCATTTCAACTTGCGGGCCGGTTTTGACGAAGCCGAAGCGCTCGTAGACAGGCTGTGCGAAAGGCGAGGAATTGACTGTAAAGGCGTTGATGGTTTCGAGCGCAGCGGTTGCTGTTTTCGCTGTTTGCCAAAGCTGCGTAGCTAAGCCGCGACGCTGGAATTCTTGGGCGACAAACAGATGGAACACATGGCTGCGATCGCGGACGGCTATAAAGCCGGCGAGCACGCCATCTTCAAAAGCGAGGCGGTATTGGTAGCGCGGATTGGCAATATATTCGCTCTCGGCGGCGACTGAGACAGATTCGAAAAAACGTTCAGCACCCTTGCCGTCAGGCGTGGCCAGGAATTCATGTGTAAAGCAGCGAATCAACGCACTTATGGCGTCGGCATCTTCAGTACCGGCAGCGCGGAAGTCCATATTCGCGGCTCCTAGATCAAACCATCGAACAGAATGACCTCGACCGCATCGCCGCCGGCGACGTCGCCCTGTTCATGCGCCAGCACGATCATGCAATTGGCCTCTGCCATCGAACGCAAGATGCCGGAACCCTGGGCGGCGGTAGGACGCACGCTCCACTGGCCGTCGCTCAAGCCGAGGATGCCGCGCTGGTATTCGGTGCGTCCCGGGCGCTTGCGGATGGCGACGGCCGCGGTGGCGCGCATCAGCGGCAACGGCGTCACTTGCGCACCCATCATCTGCAGCAAGGCTTCGCGCGCAAAAAAATAAAACGACACCATGACCGCCACCGGATTGCCCGGCAGGCCGAAGAACAAGGCTTGCCTGCCGCCCGACGTGATGCTGCCGAAGGCCAGCGGACGGCCTGGACGCATGCCGATTTTCCAGAAGGCGACGTCGCCCAGCTGCGCCATCATCTGCTTGGTGTGGTCGGCGTCGCCGACCGAGACGCCGCCCGAGGTGATGATCGCGTCGGCGTTCTCGCAGGCGCTGCGGAAAGCGCTTTCCAGCGCCTGCGGATCGTCGCCGACCACGCCCATGTCGATGATGTCGCAGCCCAGGCGCCGCAGCATGCCGTACAGGGTGTAGCGGTTGGAATCGTAGACGCAGCCGGGATCCAGCACTTCGCCCACCGAGCGCAATTCATCGCCGGTCGAGAAGAACGCCACGCGCAGGCGGCGCCTTACCGGTATTTCGGCGATCCCCAGCGAAGCCAGCAAGCCGAGGTCGGCGGGGCGCAGGATGCGGCCCTGGACGATGGCGGCGCTGCCGGCTTTCAGGTCTTCGCCGGCCAGGCGGCGATTGGCGCCTGGCTTGACGGCGCCTGCCGGGACGGTGACTGAGCCAGCCGCACTGCCGGGGCCGACGAATTCTTGCGGGATGACCGTGTCGAGTCCATCCGGCATCAGGGCGCCGGTCATGATCCTTACCGCTTGGCCGCCGGCCAGCGCTCCCTGGTAGGCGCGGCCGGCGTGGGCGGTGCCGGCTATCGCCAGCACGGTATCGGCGTCGGCGCGCAGGTCGGCCGAATTGAAGGCGTAGCCGTCCATGGCCGAGTTGTCATGCGCCGGGACGTCGATCGGCGAAATGATGTCGCTTGCCAGCACACGGTCGAGGGCGCTGCGCAGCGCTACCTTTTCAATCGCGGTGACCGGCGTGATGCAATCGCGGATGATGGCCTGCGCCTGCCTGACCGGCATGGCGTGCGGATCGTAGTCCGACATGCAGCTGGTCAGCTCGGACAAGGATGGCTTGGCAGGACGGGTATTCAGGTTCTTCATTGCGTTTGCATTATCGCTGTAGTAACTGTTCTCGGGTATTGATGTTACGGAAAGCGTCGGCATCGGTAAACAGCGTTTCGCAATAGTTGAGGCGGCGGTACCATGTTTCCATCTTACGTCCGCCACCCTGCAGGTAGTCATTGAGGTCGGTCAATAAACCGGTTTTCAGCAGCATGAATACCGGCTGCGGCCAGATGGCCTGGTCACTGGCGTCCCGTGTGCAGGCTACCGCCAGGTCGGCGTCGGCGCCGGCCAGGGTTTGCGCCAGGCGTTGCACCAGGTCATGCGGCAAGTAGGGCGAGTCGCAGGGAGCGGTCGCCAGGTAGGGCGTGCCGCAGCGGCGCAGGCCAGCCTGCAGGCCTGCTAGCGGGCCTGCAAAGCCGGACTGTTCATCGGGCCAGACCGGCGCTCCGAACGCCGCGTAGCTGTCCTGGTTGCGGTTGGCGTTGATGATCAGGCTGCCGACCTGGGGGGCCAGGCGCGCGACAACGTGCTCTACCATCGGTTTGCCGTCGAGCAGGGCCAGGCCTTTGTCGATGCCGCCCATGCGGGCGCCGCGGCCGCCTGCCAGTATCAGGCCGGTGATGTCGGGTGCAGAGGGCGGAGGACAGGTTTCCATGGCGGGGCCGGGTCAGCCGCCTATGTATGACATTTCCACTTTCTTCGGGGCCGGCGCCAAGCCCTCGGTGCGTTGCGTGCGCAATTCAGAATAACGGTCATCGCGGGCGCGCCACAGCTGGCCGATCACGCTGGAGATTTCTTGGTCGCTGCATTCGTTGCGCAGCAAGGCGCGCAGGTCGTGGCCGGCGCTGGCAAACAGGCAGGTGTACAGCTTGCCTTCGGTCGACAGGCGGGCGCGCGAACAGTCGTGGCAGAACGCCTGGGTGACGCTGGAAATCAGGCCGACTTCGCCGACGCCGTCGTCGTAGCGCCAGCGCTGCGCGGTTTCGCCGACGTAGTTGGCCGCCAGCGGCTGCATCGGCAGTTCGCCCTGGATCAGCCGGGCGACTTCGGCCGACGGCACTACTTCATCCATCTTCCAGCCGTTGGAGGCGCCCACATCCATGTATTCGATGAAGCGCAGGATGTAAGGCGTGTTCTTGAAGTGGCGCGCCATCGGCAGGATTTCCTGGTCGTTGACGCCGCGCTTGACCACCATGTTGACCTTGATCGGGCCCAGCCCGACCTGGTGCGCCACGTCCAGGCCGTGCAATACGTCGGCCACCGGGAAGTCGGCGTCGTTCATGCGCTGGAAGATGTTTTCATCGAGCGCGTCGAGCGATACGGTGACGCGGTTCAGGCCGGCGTCTTTCAGCGCCTGGGCTTTTTTCGCCAGCAGCGAACCGTTGGTGGTCAGGGTCAGGTCGAGCGGCGCGCCATCCGGCGTCTTCAGGGCGCTCAGCATGCCGATCAGTTTTTCGATGTGCTTGCGCAGCAAGGGTTCGCCGCCGGTCAGCCGGATCTTGTGCACGCCGTGGGCGACGAACAGGCTTGCCAGGCGGGTGATTTCTTCAAACGACAGCAAGGCGGTGTGCGGCAGGAATGCATAGTCCTTGTCGAACACCGCGCGCGGCATGCAGTAGACACAGCGGAAATTGCAGCGGTCGGTGACCGAGATGCGCAAGTCATGCAGCGGCCGCCCCAATTCATCCGCGATCAGGCCGGTCGGCGTTTCAAGGATGGAGGGAAGGGAAGGCGGCAAGAAACTGCGGCTATCGATCAGCGGGATGACTTTTCTAGTCATGGTGTCGTGTGTCTGGAAAAATGTGCAATGGCTTGCATCTATATATGGGGTGGCAACTTCTACAAGATACCATGGACGTCGTTTTTTAGCTTCAGCGCTTGCCAAATAGCGGCAGGCGCGGCAATTCTCGCAATTTCAAACATATCGCCTGCGCCAGACGTGACAAAGGGAGTCTGGGACTCCCTTTGTTGTCTTACTGTCTAGCTTGCCGCCTGGTGGCGGAGCAGCTTACTGCGGGCGCTGGGTTTCGACCTGCACCAGCGGTTCGCTGGATTGCGCCGGCAACGGCTTGCGTTCGCGCGGCACGCGTGGCGCCGCGACGATGTTTGCCGTGGCTTCCTGTGCTGCACGCAGCTTGTCTGGATCGGTCGCTGCCAGGGTCAGGCCGGCTGCAGCCAGTACGCTCTGCAAGTCTTCCACCTTAGGCGATCCGCTCGAAACGGCCGTCTTGACGACCGCCGGCGCTTCTGCTGCCGGCGCCGCGGTTTCGGCAACCGCAGGAGCAGCTACCGGCACCGCTGGCGCTAGCGGTGCAGGGGTTTCGATCAGCGGTTCTGCTGCTGGCTGGCTGGCGACGATTGCTGGAGCTGCTTCAGGTACCACAGGCTCCGGCACGATCGCTGCCGGGATGGCGACGGGCTCGGGTGCGGCCGGCGTAGGTGCGGCCGGCGTAGGCTCGGCAACCGCCGGTGCTGCGACGACTGGCGCGGCAACTACCGGCTCCGGTACCGGTTCTGCTACTGGCGCGGCTTCAGCGACGGTTTCCTCTTGCCGGGCGATTTCCTGTGGCACCAGCGGCGCTGCGATTGCGTTCGACAGTACGGTCGGCGCTGGCGCCGCCTCAACTGCCGGGGCTTCCGTTTCGTGCGCCGTCGGTTGCGTCATCGGCACTGCGGACGCCATCATCGGTACGCTGTCGCTGGCCGGGGTGGCTGCTTCAGCTTGCACTGGAACAATCGCCGCTGCAGGAGCAACTGCATCGTTGCCGGTTTCGGCCACGTCAGGTGATGCCGTGGTTTCGCCGGTTTCGATGTCGTCGCCGCTGCCTTCGGTCGTGCCTTCGGCGCCGTCGCGGTCGCGACGATTGCGGTTACGGCCACCGCGGCGGCGGCGGCGGCGTGGTTCTTCGTCTTCACCGGCCTTGGCTTCAACGCGTCCGCTATCGGTTTGCGCCGGTTCCGCAGTTTCGGTAATGCTGCTGACGGCTACGCCGGCAGCGGCGACTACGCCACCCTTGAGCAAGGTTTCATCAACCTTGATTTCGCTCAGGTTTTCCTTGCGTTCTTCACGTGGCGCACGCGGTGGGCGTTCGCTGCGTTCGCGCCGGCCTTCGTTGCGCGTTTCCGCTTTGCTTTCGCTGGTTTCACGCGGTTCTCTTTGCTCTTTAGGCTCGCGCGGAGGGCGCGGCGGACGTGTCTGCTGGGTCTTGGCTTCCAGCGCTTCCACCAGCGGCTTCTTGGCGTTGTCGTCGCGTGTTTCCTGCACGCTGCCGTCGCGGTGGCTGCCATCGCGGTTGCGGCCGCCACGGTTACGGCCGCGCTGGCCGCGGTTGTTGCGGTCGCCGGCGCGGTCGCCGCGTTGTTGCTGGTCCTTGGCTTCCGCAGTAGCGGCAGGAGTTGCTACCGGCGCTGCCGGCTTGCTGAAGAAGAAGCCGAAGATCTTGCCGAGGAAACCTGTTTCCGCCGGGCTGGCAGCCGCGGCAACTGCCGTCGGACGCGCTTCGACCGGCTTGCGCTCGACGATAGGCGCCGGCTGGTCTGGCGTAATGCCCTTGACCACGGCTTCCTGGCGCGGTTTGCCTTCCTCTTTCTGGGTCTTGCTGTAGCCGATGTCGGTATCCGCCTGCTCTGCCATGGCATAGCTGGCCTGGGTTTCTTCCAGGCGCGGATCGTCGTGCTTCAGGCGTTCCAGCTTGTAATGCGGGGTTTCCAGGTGCTTGTTCGGAATCAGGATGATGCCGACCCGGTGACGGGTTTCGATCTTCAGGATCTCGCCGCGCTTTTCGTTCAGCAGGAAAGCCGCGACGTCGACCGGGGCCTGGACGTGGATCGCGGCCGAGTTTTCTTTCATCGCCTCTTCCTGGATGATGCGCAGGACTTGCAGGGCGGACGATTCGGTATCGCGGATATGGCCGGTGCCGTTGCAGCGCGGGCAAGTCACATGGCTGCCTTCCGACAGCGAAGGACGCAGGCGCTGGCGCGACAGCTCCATCAGGCCGAAGCGCGAGATCTTGCCCATCTGGACGCGGGCGCGGTCGTAGCGCAGGGCGTCTTTCAGGCGGGTTTCGACTTCGCGCTGGTTCTTGGAGTTCTCCATGTCGATGAAGTCGATCACGATCAAACCGCCGAGGTCGCGCAAACGCAATTGGCGCGCAACTTCTTCCGCTGCTTCGCAATTGGTGTTGAATGCGGTGGTTTCGATGTCGCCGCCGCGGGTGGCGCGGGCAGAGTTGACGTCGACCGAAACCAGGGCTTCGGTATGGTCGATCACGATGGCGCCGCCGGATGGCAGCGGCACGGTGCGCGAGTACGCGGTTTCGATCTGGTGTTCGATCTGGAAGCGGGAGAACAGCGGCACGTCGTCGCGGTAGCGTTTAACGCGGTGCACCATGTCGGGCATGACGTGGGCCATGAACTGCTGGGCCTGGTCGTGGATTTCGTCGGTGTCGATCAGGATTTCGCCGATGTCGGGCTGGAAATAATCGCGGATCGCACGGATCACCAGCGACGATTCCTGGTAAATCAGGAAGGCGCCCTTGCCGGTCTGGCCGGCGCCTTCGATGGCGCGCCAGAGTTGCATCAGGTAATTCAAGTCCCATTGCAATTCGTCAACATTGCGGCCGATGCCGGCTGTGCGGGCAATCACCGACATGCCGCTTGGCAGGTCCAGCTGGTCCATGGTTTCGCGCAGTTCCTGGCGATCTTCGCCTTCGACCCGGCGCGAGACACCACCGCCGCGCGGGTTGTTCGGCATCAGGACCAGGTAGCGGCCAGCCAGTGACACGAAGGAGGTCAGGGCGGCGCCTTTATTGCCGCGCTCTTCCTTTTCGACCTGCACCATGATTTCCTGGCCTTCGCGCAGGGCATCCTTGATCGATGCGGTGCGGACGTCTACACCTTCCTTGAAGTAAGTGCGGGCAACTTCCTTGAACGGCAAAAAGCCATGACGCTCTTCACCGTAGTTGACGAAACAGGCTTCCAGCGACGGCTCGATACGGGTAATCACACCTTTGTAGATATTGGACTTGCGTTGTTCGCGTCCGGTGGTTTCGATATCGATGTCGATGAGCTTTTGCCCGTCAACAATAGCCACGCGCAGTTCTTCTTGCTGCGTGGCATTAAACAACATGCGTTTCATTTTTCGCTCCGTGACCCTTGGGTCAATGCAATGGCGCTTAAAGATTGCTGTTCTTCAGCATTTCTGTCAGCGACAAAAAGTACAAGGATGTACGCGAGAACGGAGTGTCAGGGGGGAGAGAATTGCCTTGGTGTGTATGCGCTATATGAGCGCAGTGCACAGGCGCGGATATAGTGCTGCCGGCAGAGGCATCTGCAAACCTGCTGCGCGTCTCGATCTCTGGTCTGCGATGCTCGCTGTACTTTCGTACAGCTGCGCTTCTCTACCAGGCATCGAACCGCTCGCGACGGTTTTCAGGCGCCTCTTACTGAAAAACTACCAGCGCGGCCGGTACGGCATCTTGCGGTTCGCGGAACGCGAGCACGACGCTTGGCGGTGAGCAGCTTGATAGAGCCAAATAGAGCATTGGTTTCAGCAAGTATGCGACAAATTTAAAACACTACATCAACCGGCGAGCTCGTCGCGATCGTTTGGATCGCATCGGGCTCGCCGGACTTTATCCTAATCATCCAGACATTCTTGTTCAGCATCCGTGCGCGTTATCCGATGACAACAACGGTGCGACCTTGACTCGCGCAGGGGTGATGCGTACACATTTCCCATCAAATTTGCAAATTGGCGAGGCTGATGGGGACGCCCCTGTGTAGAATGGTCTTTTTATTCTTACACCAGCAACTGTTTTCTAACAATTGCGGAACAATTATATATTCAAAATGAAGGACTTAGCGAGATTTTCTGGAGGACGAGCTGAGACTCGTCCCAAGGCGCGGGCACAAGCCGCGCCCAAGCATAAGGCCGACCGCAATGTAGCCGTGGAGCAAGAGGTGCAGCCGTCGCCTGCGCCGCCGCCCCTCGCCGTGCAACTGCTGACTATTGCGGAAGATGACGCAGGCCAGCGCATCGACAATTTTTTATTGCGTATTTGTAAAGGAGTTCCCAAGAGCCATATCTACCGCGTGCTGCGCTCCGGCGAGGTCAGGGTCAACAAAGGCCGCATCGACCAGACCTACCGCCTGGTCGAGGGCGACGTGATCCGGGTGCCGCCGATCCGGATTGCTGAAAAGCAAACGCAGGCAGTGGCGCCGGGGGCGGAATTCAAGATCTTGCTGGAAGACAACCATTTGCTGGTGATCGACAAACCGGCGGGGGTGGCCGTGCATGGCGGCTCCGGCGTCAGCTACGGTGTCATCGAACAGTTGCGCGCCGCCCGGCCGCAAGCCAAGTTCCTGGAGCTGGTGCATCGGCTGGATCGCGATACTTCCGGCATCTTGTTGCTGGCAAAGAAACGTTCTGCGCTGACCAACCTGCACGAACAGATGCGCGACGGCGATACCGACAAGCGCTACCTGGTGCTGGTGCATGGCGACTGGCAAAACGAGCGGCAACATGTCAAGCTGCCGTTGCACAAGTACACGGCGGCCGACGGCGAGCGCCGGGTGCGGGTGCAGGCCGACGGCCAGGCATCGCACACGATTTTCAACCTGATCCGGCGTTACGGGGATTATGCGTTGCTGGAGGCGGAGCTGAAGACCGGCCGCACCCATCAGATCCGGGTCCACCTGTCGTCCAGCGGCTTCGCCATCGCCGGCGACGACAAATACGGCGATTTTGCGCTGAACCGGACTTTGCAGAAAGCCGATGGCCAGCGCGTCGCGCTGAAACGGATGTTCTTGCACGCCTATCAGATTACCTTCGCCCATCCGGAAACGGGCAAGCCGGTCACCCTCAAGGCGCCGCTGCCGCCGGAATGCGAAAAATTCCTGAAAAGCCTGCCGAAAGATATTCCTGCCGCAATGCCGGCAGCAGAGCACGATTAGAATATCGGTTAGTATTTTTGTCGGTTTGCCGATTTTTCCCGACCGGCAGGCCAAACCTAACAACAGGAGCTGGCAAGGTTGCCAGGCAATATGGCGCGAAAGAAATTTGATTTAATAGTATTCGATTGGGATGGCACCTTGATGGACAGTACCGCCATCATCGTGAAATGCATCCAGGCTGCAGCCAGGGACCTGGGCCTGGCGGTTCCGGACAACAAGGCCGCCGCACACGTGATCGGGCTGGGCCTGGCGGAAGCCATGCAGGTAGCGATGCCGGGCCTCGAGCCAAGCCAGTATCCGCGGGTAGTGGAGCGCTATCGTTATCACTACCTGGCGCAAGACCAGGACTTGACCTTGTTCGACGGCGTGCGCGAAATGCTGGCGGACCTGTCGCAGCAGGGATATTTCCTGGCGATCGCCACCGGCAAGAGCCGGGTCGGGCTGAACCGCGCCTTGCATGAAACCAAACTGCTGTCGGCGTTTGATGCAACCCGGTGCGCCGACGAGACCTTCTCCAAGCCGCATCCGGCCATGCTGCAGGAACTGACGCGCGAGCTGGGCCAGGATTTGAAGCGCACGGTGATGATCGGCGACACCACCCATGACCTGCAGATGGCGATCAATGCCGGCGCCGCGGGGATTGCGGTCCAGTATGGCGCGCATCCGGCGCATGAGCTGGATGTGCTGAAGCCTTTGTTCAACGCGACCTCGACGGTGCAGCTGCACGCCTGGCTTAAAGACAACGCCTGACCCTGAATCCGACGAGACACATGCCGTGAATGTTATCCGTATCCCCCTGTGTGCTTCTTCTGCGCTGGCCGAGCGCGGCAAGGGCGTGCGCTTTGCGGTTACCGCCTGGGGCGAGGATGCGGTTGCGTTTGCCATACGCCACCACAATATCGTCCACGCCTACCTGAACCGGTGCGCGCACATTTCGCTGGAACTGGACTGGAACGAGGGGGAATTTTTTGAATCCAGCGGTTTGTACCTGATGTGCGCCACGCATGGCGCGGTGTATGAGCCGGAAACCGGCAACTGCGCCGGCGGCCCGTGCCGCGGCGGACGCTTGCACAAGATTCTGGTTGAAGAAAGCAATGATCAGGTGTTCTGGATCCCTGATGAATATGTGCGGCCTGTGATTGCCTGACAGGCCGGCCTGTTCAATAACGATTTCGGATAAACGAAGCGAGTGAACACCATGAGCACTAACGAATTTGACAATGTGAGAACTGCCATGCCGGAAAAAAAAGAAGGTTGGGAGCGCGATGTGCTGGAGAAGCTGGCGTTCGCGTCGTTGCGCGAACAGCGCGCGCGCCGCCGCTGGGGGATCTTTTTCAAGCTGGCCGTGATCGGCCTGATCATCTCCGCGGTTTGGCTCGGCATGAATTACGAAGGTTCTGACACCCAGACCGTCGGCGCGCACACCGCGCTGGTCAAGATCAACGGCGCGATCGAATCGGAAGGCAACGGCTCGGCCGGTGTGGTGGTGCCGGCGCTTGACAACGCTTTCGCCGCGGACGATTCGGTCGGCGTGATCTTGCGCATCAACAGCCCTGGCGGCAGCCCGGTGCAAGCCGGCATCATCAACGATGAAATCACGCGCCTGCGCAAGGAATATCCGAACAAGCCGCTGTATGTGGTGGTTGACGAGATGTGTGCTTCGGGCGGTTATTACATTGCCGCCGCAGCCGATAAGATTTATGTCAACAAGGCCAGCATCGTCGGCTCCATCGGCGTGCTGATGGACGGCTTCGGTTTCACCGGCCTGATGGACAAGGTCGGTGTTGAACGGCGCTTGCTGACCGCCGGCGAGAACAAAGGTTTCCTCGATCCGTTCAGCCCGATGAGCGCGACCCAGAAGGGTTATGCGCAAACCATGCTGGCGGAAATCCACCAGCAGTTCATCGACGTGGTGCGCAAAGGCCGCGGCGCGCGCCTGAAGGAAACGCCGGAAACTTTTTCAGGCCTGTTCTGGAGCGGCTCCAAGGCGGTCGAGATGGGCCTGGCCGACGGTTATGGAACGGTGGACAGCGTAGCGCGCGATGTCTTGAAGCAGGAGGATATTGTCGATTACACCAAGAGCGAAGGTTTGCCTGAGCGCGTGCTGAAAAAATTCGGCGTGGCGATGGGGGCGGGCGTGGTGCAATCGCTGATGGATAACGTCAAGCCAAGCTTGCGTTGAATTTCATGCAAGGCCTGCTGGCAAGCGGGTCTTGCGGCAATGTCAAAGTAGAAACCGGCATATGGTAATACCTTAATTCGCCTTGTATCTTCGCGATCCTGTCGTATATTAAAGGTACTCGGGAATAGCGAACGGAGGGGGCCATTATAGGAATACCACGATCCATTACCATACAGATTGTTCCGGTAGCAAAAAGTCACTCCATCGCAATACAACCCCTTGTTTTGGAGTAGTGCGGTGACTACCGGATAAACCATCGCATCACGGATGCGACACCGAGAAGTTTTCGACTTCTCAACATAAATGTCTTTCGAGACAGGCAAGTACGGCGACGGCGCAATACCGTCGCCGTTTTGCGTTATGCGCGACGAAGTTATTGCGCGAGGAACAGGAATACAGTTGGCTTTTTATGAAAGTCGGGATGTTTGCCCGCAGCCAAGGCAGCTTTCCATTTCGCGGCGGTCTGGGTCCTGATGGTTTCCGAAGGCAGCGTCAGGTCGGTGGCTACGCAAATCAGCGTGCCGGGCTGGCAGGCGCTGGCTAACGCTTCCAGGAAGGCGCTGTTGCGATACGGCGTTTCTATGAATAATTGCGTTTGCTGTTCCTGGCGCGAACGCAATTCCAGTGCCTTGATGCGTTTGCCGCGCTGCTCGGCGTCGGTCGGCAGGTAGCCGTTGAATGCGAAGCTCTGGCCGTTCAAGCCGCTGCTCATGACAGCCAGCAGCAATGACGACGGGCCTACCAGTGGCCGCACTTGAATGCCGTGCGCATGGGCAAGCCGCACCAGGTTGGCGCCGGGATCGGCGACCGCCGGCACGCCGGCGTCGGAGATCAGGCCGGCGTCCTGCCCGGCAAGGATCGGCGCCAGCAAGGCCGGCAATGCGGCGCTGGCTGTATTGACGTTCAGCTCGGCGATCTGGATTTCCTGCAGCGGCTTGGCCAGCGGCTGGACCGCATCTGTCAGCTTCAGGAATGCGCGCGTGGTCTTTGCATTTTCTGCAATGAAGTAATCCAGCCTGGCGGTGAGCGCCTGTACTTCCTGCGGGATGACGGATGCGAGCGCCGCAGCCGGCGACACAGCGTCGCTTTGGCCTAATGTGTTGGGGATTAAATACAGGGTGCCTGGCATGTCGGTCTATTTAATGAAAATGGGAAGGCGGAAAAATGGGAAGGCGGCGCGGCGCAGCATACCGGTCAGCGCGATTAATGGCAAACCGGTCAGGGCGGTCGGATCGGTGCTTTCGATTTTTTCCAGGATGGCGATGCCCAATCCTTCATTTTTTGCGCTGCCGGCGCAATCGTAGGGTTGTTCGATGCGCAAGTAGGCATCCAGCTCGGCATCGGGCAGGTCGCGGAAAGTAACGAAGGTCTGGATGTTTTCGATCTGGGCTGCGTGTTCGGCTTGGCTCTGCCTGCCGTCCCACAGGCAGAGCGCCGTGTGGAAAATGACGCGGCGGCCGCGCATTTTCTGCAATTGAGCCAAGGCATTTTCGTGATTGCCGGGTTTGCCGATCTGCTCGCCGTCGAGCGTGGCCACCTGGTCGGAACCGATTACCAGTGCATTTGGCGCCGCCAGCGCCACCGCGCGCGCTTTTTCCAGTGCCAGGCGCAAGGCTGTGGCTTGCGGGCTCTCGCCGGGGCGGGGCGTTTCGTCGACGTCGGGTACGATCACCTCAAACGGAATTTGCAGCCGGGAAAGCAGTTCCTTGCGATATATTGAGCTTGAACCGAGGATCAGGCGCGGCAGAGGGCTTGTGGAAGAGATGGTTTGTTGTAAGGAAGCCATGGTTTTTGTTGTTTGAGCGATTGCGGAAGCGGCAAATGACGGGCAAAGTGCGGAAAACACGCTAACACTTTGACGAATAAGGGAAAAGGCTGTTATTATCGCAGGTTTTCCGGGTTCGGCTGGGTTAGGCTTTATTATGAGTGCTTTTGTCATTGACGCCTTTGAGTATGCCCGCCATAAAGAGCGCCGTGAAGGCGATGCGCTGGTGGCCGATCTGGGCCGCCTATCGGCTGAGACTGCGGATCGCTCCGGCAGCTTGCATTGGGTCCTGGTTGGCGGCGCCGATCAGTTGGGGCATCCGCAACTGACGCTGACGGTCAGCGGTTCGACCAAGATCATGTGCCAGCGCTGCCTGACGCCGTTCGATTTCGATATCGATTCGGAATCCGTGCTGGTGTTGGCAAAAGACGAAGAAAGCGCCGACGCGATCGATGCGCTGCTTGATAATGACGAGATTGATGTCATCGTCGGCACTAAAACACTGAATATCATTGAGCTGGTTGAAGATGAGGCTCTGCTGGCCTTGCCCTTGTCGCCGAAACATCCGGTTTGCCCGGACCAGTCTGCGCTTGAAGGCTTGAAAAGCGCCAAGAAAGAATCGCCTTTTGCGATGCTGAAGAACCTGAAGCAGCAGTAAGACGGCAGTAAAGATGCACAGAATTGCGGTAAATTTGTCGCGCTGATTTTCACATGAATGTGATTCCGTGTGACTAAGGTGTGGCAATAGGTAGTAAAATCCGCGCACAAACGCGGCAGGAATATCCAGCCTTTCCCTGTTCTGAGGGTTGGATATGTTAAACTTTAAGATCTTAAGAAAGCAGGAGTTATCATGGCAGTTCAACAAAATAAAAAGACCCCATCCAAGCGCGGCATGCACCGTGCCCACGATTTTCTGGTTGCGCCTCCGCTGGCTATCGAGCCAACGACTGGTGAAACACATCTGCGCCACCACATCAGCCCTAACGGCTTTTACCGTGGCCGTAAAGTGTTGAAGACCAAGAACGACGAGTAATATCTACTTGTTCTTGCGATGCAGGTTGAAGGCGGCGCGATGAGTTTCTCAGTGCGCCGTTTTTGTATGCAGAATAGGTCAACACGCCCTCTATCGCGTCATTTTGAATCGCGCCCAATCTGCCTCATAATACGGCTTAGAGTAGGCACTGAATCAAAACAATGACAATCAAAATTTCTATCGACTGCATGGGTGGCGATCACGGCCCGTCGGTTACCGTTCCTGCTGCTGTTTCATTTGCCAATCGCGAGCCTGAGGCCGAATTGGTGCTGGTTGGCCTCGAAGAAGAAATCCGGGCGCAGCTGAAAAAGCACAAGGCAAGCTCCCATCCTCGCTTATCGGTGCACCATGCATCCGAAGTGGTGACGATGGACGATTCCATCGAAACTGCATTACGCCGCAAAAAAGATTCCTCAATGCGTGTCGCCCTGCGCCTGGTCAAAGACCAGCAGGTGCAGGCATGCGTGTCGGCGGGCAATACCGGCGCCCTGATGGCCGTTTCCCGCTATCTGCTGAAGACCTTGCACGGCGTTGACCGCCCGGCGATCTGCACCATCCTCCCCAACCAGAAAGACGGTCCGACCTACATGCTCGACCTGGGCGCCAACGTCGATTGCGAACCCTTGCACCTGCACCAGTTTGCCTTGATGGGGTCGGCCCTGGTGTCGGCCATGGAAGGCAAGCCGCGGCCGACGATCGGTTTGCTGAACGTCGGCGAAGAAGCGATCAAGGGCAACGAAGTGGTCAAGCAGACGGCGGAGCTGCTGCGCGCCGATCACGAAAAAGGTATCCTGAATTTCTATGGCAATGTCGAAGGCAACGATATCTTCGAAGGTACTACGGATATCGTCGTCTGCGACGGTTTTGTGGGCAATGTCACGCTCAAGGCTTCCGAAGGCCTGGGCCGTTTCGTCAAGACCGTATTGACGACCGAATTCAAGAGCGGCATCTTGAACATGCTGGGCGCGGTGATCGCCCGCGGCGCCATCAAGGCCATCTCGCGCCGCCTGAATCCTTCGCGCTATAACGGCGCCAGCCTGCTGGGCTTGCGCGGGCTGGTTTTCAAGAGCCATGGCGGCGCTGACGCCTATGGCTACGAGTGGGCCATACAGCGTGCATTCGATGCAGCCAAATATGATGTATTGTCTCGTATTGCGACTACGATTGCGGAGCTGATGCCGCAAGCCGACAGCGCTGCCGCATCTGCGGACGGCGCGTCCGGCGATATCGTTAATACTGAATCAACCCAACAAAAGACAGCATGACTACATATAGCAAAATTGTCGGTACCGGCAGCTATTTGCCGCCGAAGCGGGTAAGCAATCAAGAACTCACTGCGCAGCTTGCCGAAAAGGGCATAGAGACATCGCATGAATGGATTTTTTCCCGCAGCGGCATCGCCGCGCGCCACTACGCTGAAGCCGATGTGCAATCCAGCGATCTGGCGGTAGCCGCAGCCAGGCAGGCGCTGGACATGGCGCGCATGCAGCCTGACGATATCGACCTGGTGATCGTCGCCACTTCGACCCCGGATCATTTCGGCGGCTTCCCCAGCACCGCCTGCGTAGTGCAGCAAAAACTCGGCATCGCCAACGGCGGCGCAGCGTTTGATGTGCAGGCTGTGTGCAGCGGGTTTGTGTATGCCGTGTCGATCGCCGACAGCTTCATCAAGTCTGGCGCGCACAAGAATGTGCTGGTGATCGGCACCGAGGTTTTTTCCCGGATCCTGAATTTTGAAGACCGCACCACCTGCGTGCTGTTCGGCGACGGCGCCGGCGCGGTGGTCATGACCGCCTCTGCCGAGCCGGGCATCCTTGCCACCAAGCTGCACGCCGATGGCCGCCACAAAGATATCCTGTGTGTTCCGGGCAAGGTAAGCTCCGGCGCGGTCGAGGGCAGCGCTTTCTTGTACATGGACGGCCAGGCGGTATTCAAGCTGGCAGTCTCGGTGCTGGAAAAAGTCGCCAACGAGACCTTGCAGATAGCCGGCATGTCGGCTTCCGAGATCGATTGGCTGATTCCCCACCAGGCCAATATCCGCATCATGCAAAGCACCGCCCGCAAGCTGGGCCTGGACAACGATCGCATGGTGGTGACGGTGGACCAGCATGGCAATACTTCGGCGGCATCGATTCCGCTGGCCTTGGACCAGGCCGTGCGCGACGGCCGCGTCAAGCCTGGCCATAATGTCATGATGGAAGGTGTTGGCGGCGGCTTTACCTGGGGCGCCATCCTGGCGCGGATGTAAGCGCCTCATGTCCAGGCGGCAGGTTGCCGCCAGACCGCTGCCATATGCCAGCGTGTGTTTGATAAATTTGATACCCAATTAGGTAAGGCATGAATAAATTCGCTTTTGTTTTTCCAGGCCAAGGTTCGCAAGCCGTTGGCATGCTGAACGGTTTTGCCGACAATCCGGTAGTAAAAGATACTGTCGCGGAAGCTTCCGAGGCGCTGCAATTCGATCTCGGCAAGCTGATTGCCGAAGGACCGAAAGAAGAGCTGGACCTGACCACCAATACGCAGCCGGTCATGCTGACCGCCGCAGTTGCCTGCTACCGGGCCTGGCTGGCTGCCGGCGGCAAGGCGCCTGCGCTGGTGGCCGGCCACAGCCTGGGCGAGTACTCGGCCCTGGTTGCCGCCGGCGTGATCGCATTCAAGGATGCTGTGCCGCTGGTGCGGTTTCGCGCGCAGGCGATGCAGCAAGCGGTGCCGGTCGGGCAGGGCGGCATGGCCGTTATCCTCGGTTTGTCAGATGAAGACGTGCGTGCGGTTTGCGCGGCTGCGGCCCAGGGCGAAATCGTCGAAGCGGTGAATTTCAATGCGCCGGCGCAGGTAGTCATCGCCGGCCATAAAGGTGCAATCGAGCGCGCTTGTATCGCGGCCAAAGAAAAAGGTGCGAAACGCGCCTTGCCATTGCCGGTATCGGCCCCATTTCATTCCTCGTTGCTGAAGCCGGCGTCGGATCGTTTGCGCGAATACATGCAAGGCCTGGCTTTCAGCGCGCCGCAGATTGCGCTGATCAATAACGTCGATGTCGCCATCGTCAATGACCCGGAAGCCATCAAGGATGCGCTGGTGCGGCAAGCGGCCAGTCCGGTGCGCTGGGTGGAAACGGTGCAGAAAATTGCTGCCGAAGGCGTCACGCATGTGGTTGAATGCGGTCCGGGCAAGGTTCTTGCTGGCTTGACCAAGCGTATTGACGACAGCCTGATCAGCGACATGATTATCGACCAGGCCTCACTGGATAAAATGTTGGAGACATTCAAGTGACTTTACCAAATACAGTTTCACAGGATTTAATCGGCCAGGTGGCTTTGGTCACCGGCGCATCCCGCGGCATCGGCCGGGCGATCGCATTGCAATTGCTCCAGCGCGGCGCCAAGGTGATCGGTACGGCAACCTCCGAGGCGGGCGCTGCGGCGATCACCGAATACCTGGAGGCTAGCCAGCCGGGCAACGGCCGCGGCATCGTGCTGAATGTGAATGACGCCGCCGGCTGCGCCGCAGCGGTCGAGCTGACGCAGAAAGAGTTTGGCAGTTTGTCGATTCTTGTCAATAATGCAGGCATTACCCAGGATCAGCTGGCGATGCGCATGAAGGACGAGGAGTGGGATGCAGTCATTTCCACCAACCTGACCGCCGTGGCGCGTTTGTCGCGCGCCGTCTTGCGTGGCATGATGAAGGCCAAGCATGGCCGCATCATCAATATCACTTCGGTGGTCGGTTCGGCCGGCAATCCGGGGCAAATGAACTATGCGGCCGCCAAGGCCGGCGTATCCGGCATGAGCCGGGCGCTGGCGCGTGAGATCGGCAGCCGCAACATCACGGTCAATTGCGTCGCGCCGGGTTTTATCGACACCGACATGACCAAGGGCCTGGGCGAGCAGCAGCACGCCTCATTGCTGCAGCAGATCCCGCTGGGACGGCTGGGCGCAGCCGACGATGTGGCGGCGGCGGTGGTTTTCCTGGCGTCCCCGCAAGCCGGCTACATTACGGGCACCACTTTGCACGTGAACGGCGGCATGTACATGAGCTGAAGTAAACCTGCGGTTCCGGGCTTATTTCAGAGTTAAATGTAAGTAGTACCTATTTAGAAGCTTTTGGCATGGTTTTGTTAAATCTTAAAGACTAATGTCGAAAGTAAATTTTCAATGCGCAAACCTGCTAAAATGCGCGCACTTTCTGTAACCTAATGGAGGCATCACATGTCCGATATCGAACAACGCGTTAAAAAAATCGTCGCTGAGCAACTGGGCGTCGCAGAAGCTGACATCAAGACCGAGTCGTCGTTTGTCAACGACCTGGGTGCTGATTCGCTCGATACAGTTGAACTGGTGATGGCGCTGGAAGATGAGTTCGAAATGGAAATTCCTGACGAACAAGCTGAAAAGATCACTACAGTGCAACAGGCTATCGATTACGCTACGGCTCACGTTAAGGCCTAAGCAAGCTTTGAATGTATCCAGGAGAACCGCTTGAGCCGCACACGTGAACGTCGCGTTGTGATTACTGGCCTGGGTTGCATTTCACCGGTCGGCAATACGATTGCCGATGCGTGGAGTGCGATTATCTCAGGCAAATCAGGGATCGCAGCCATCACTAAGTTTGATGCCACCGCTTTTTCCACGCGTTTTGCGGGAGAAGTGAAGGGCTTCAATATCGAAGATTACATTCCTGCCAAAGAAGCACGCCATATGGATACTTTTATCCACTATGGCATGGCGGCGGGGATGCAGGCGATGCAAGACAGTGGCCTGGAAGTAACTGAAACTAATGCTGAGCGGATAGGCGTCATCATCGGCTCCGGCATTGGCGGCCTGCCTTTGATCGAAGAAACGCATGCCGAACTGACCAGTCGCGGCCCGCGCCGGATCAGTCCGTTCTTCATCCCGGCATCGATCATCAACATGATTTCCGGCAACCTGTCGATCAAATACGGTCTGAAAGGACCGAATCTGGCGATCGTGACTGCCTGCACCACAGGCTTGCATTGCATCGGCGCAGCCGGCCGCATGATCCAGTACGGCGATGCCGACGTGATGATCGCCGGCGGTGCGGAATCAAGCGTGTCCCCGCTGGGGGTCGGCGGTTTTGCCTCGGCGCGCGCCTTGTCGGCGCGCAACGACGATCCTGCTACCGCCTCGCGTCCATGGGACAAGGATCGCGACGGTTTCGTATTGGGCGAGGGAGCCGGCGTGCTGGTGCTCGAAGAATACGAACACGCCAAGGCGCGCGGCGCCAAGATTTACGCGGAACTGCTTGGCTTCGGCATGAGCGGCGATGCTTACCACATGACTGCGCCTAGCCTGGATGGCCCGCGCCGCTGCGTAGGCAATGCCTTGCGCGATGCCGGCATCAATTCCGACCAGGTGCAATACCTGAATGCGCACGGTACTTCGACCCCGCTGGGCGACAAGAACGAAACCGAAGCAATCAAGGCGGCTTTCGGCGATCACGCTTACAAACTGGTGGTCAATTCGACCAAGTCGATGACCGGCCATTTGCTGGGTGGCGCTGGCGGCCTGGAGTCGGTGTTTACCGTGCTGGCTTTGCACAATCAGATATCGCCGCCGACTACCAATATTTTCAACCAGGATCCTGAGTGCGATCTTGATTACTGCGCCAATACCGCGCGGGACATGAAAATAGACATCGCAGTCAAAAACTCATTCGGCTTTGGCGGCACGAATGGCACCCTGGTTTTTGGCAAAATCTAAACTTTTGCAGCAGGCTTCGAACCGGTCTCCGCGGATACCGGTTCGAAATCCGTTTTAAGCTTGCCATGATGTCGATCGCCCAGTCAGTCGTGATCCAGCCCTCCAGGGTGCTGTCAGCGCTGGTTGGCCTGCAGTGCATGCTGGCTGCATCGGCAGGCGCATTGATTGCTGTCGGCGCTATCGGCGATTTAGCGTTACCCGAGCGCCTTGCTCTGGCCTTGCTGTGTTTGGCAGCGGCTATTTACGGAATAACGCGCTACTATCGTAGCAGGCAAGCTGTTCACATCGATATTTCCGGAAGCGGTCGCATTAGGATTGCCGATGCGGTAACCCCGTCTGCCAAAAAACAGATGCCGTCGCCAGCGAGATTGCTTGGTGGCACTACTCTCTGGTCACATTTACTGCTGCTGCGCCTTCGATTGGATAGCGGCTCGGTCCGAACAATCGCTATACTGCCTGACTGTGTCTCTGACGAGGCTTTCAGAAATTTATCCGTGGCATGCCGCTGGATTGCGTCACGGACGAATAGAACGGGACTCGCTGGATTGGATAATGAATAAGCATGGTATTGAACTTTTGTCATTGCTTACTATCTATTTCCGCGCCCGTACGCAAGTCGCAACAAAACAAGGGAATGGGGATTGACGACAGAACGCGAAATTGATCAACTGCTTGTCGAGCGCGTACAGCGTGGCGATAAGAAGGCGTTCGAGCTCTTGGTAATTAAATACCAACGCAAGCTGATGCGTCTTGTTTCGCGGCTGGTGCGCGACCAGGCAGAAGCCGAGGATGTTGTGCAGGAAGCCTTTATCAAGGCGTACCGGGCGCTGCCTCAGTTTAGGGGCGACTCGGCCTTTTACACCTGGCTGTATCGGATTGGTATTAACACGGCGAAGAACTACCTGGTGACGCAAGGGCGCAGGGCGCCCACCTCAACCGAGGCAAATTCTGAGGAAGCAGAAACTTTTGACGATGGCGAGCAACTAAGGGATATAAACACGCCAGAATCCTTGCTGGCCACCAAGCAGATAGCACAAACCGTGAATACTGCGATGGAGGCGCTGCCGGCAGAACTGCGTACGGCGATTACCTTGCGCGAGATCGAGGGATTGAGTTATGACGAAATTGCTGAAGCAATGGGATGTCCGATAGGAACGGTACGCAGTCGGATATTTAGAGCACGGGAAGCTATCGCAGATAAGTTGAGGCCATTGCTGGATACGGCCATCGACAAACGTTGGTAAAAAAGATAGCGGTTTTTCGGGAACGAAGGGGTTGGCCAGGTTTTAAGGTGACTTATGAATACCAAAGATATAACCCAAGAGCAGATCTCTGCCTTGGCTGACGGGGAATTGTCCGACGCCTATGTGGATATGGCGCTGGCGGCTTTGCGCCAAGCGGATGGCCGCGACGCGTGGGACGTCTATCACCAGATAGGCGACATCATGCGTTCAGACGATATGGCGTTGACCATGAGCGCGGATTTTTCCGCCCGCATGGCGGCGCGGCTGGATGCTGAGCCGGCTATCATTGCCGCGCCCTTGGCCGTCACTGCGCAGCCGTCCGAACAGATTGCTGTCGGTGGCGGCCAGCCTGTACGCGTCGGCGTGATAGGCGTCAGACGCACCATCAAGCGCTTTGCCTTGCCTGGCATGGCTGCTGCCGCCGTAGCCGCGGCGGCGTTCATCATCACTCCGCAGACGGTGGTAGTCAGCGGTCCGGCGGCACAGCAGCTGACGCTGGCGTCCGCATCCGCTGTCAGCGACGACCATGTCGTCACGCATGCCGGAGAAGTGCTGCGGGATTCGCGGATGGACGAATATCTGACAGCGCATCAACGTTTCTCTCCTTCTCTTTATAGCGCTGCGCAATACGCTCGGCCGGCTACATTTGCCCCTGATGCTAATAACTAATATGCGGCAGACGCGGGTCTTGCTGGGAGTCGTTCTGTCGCTGGTCATGGTGCTTTCCGCGCATGCGGAAAGCACCGATGCTGCAAACACGGCTGACAAGCAGGAGGCGCAGGCGCTGTTGAAAAAAATCCAGTCGGCAGCGCAAAAGCTGAATTATTCCGGCACTTTCATTTATCAGCAGGCGAACCAGATACGCACCTCGCGTATCACGCATGTGCTGGAAGGCCGGAATGAAATAGAAAAACTGGAGATTCTTGACGGGCAGCCGCGTGAATATATCCGGCGTAACGAAGATGTCACCTGCTATATGCCGGAGACGCGGACCAAGATTGTCGAGAAGCGCGTCACGCAAGACGGTTTCCCTGCCATCCTGGCAGCGCTGCCGGCCGACCTGACCGATTATTACAATGTCAAAATGGGCGAAACCGGGCGGGTAGCCGGGTTCGATTGCCAGGCAGTGCTGCTGGAGCCCAAGGACAACATGCGTTACGGCTACAAGCTGTGGGCGGAAAAAAATTCCGGCCTGCTGTTGCGGGCGCAAACGCTGAACGGCAAGAATGAGATCGTCGAGCAGATTTCGTTTACCCAGATCGGCATCGGCAACATCGATCACAGCCACCTGAAGCCGAGCTTTGGCAACACCAACTCCTGGCACACGGAAAGCAGCGTGATCAATCCGACCAATCTGAACGAATGGACGGTTACCGGCATGCCTCCCGGTTTCAAGAAAGTACGCGAACTTAAGCGCATGGTAGCCGATGCGCCGTCTTCGAAGAGCGCTGCCGGCACGGCGGCAATGCGGCGCGAAGTGTCGCAGCTGATTTTTTCCGACGGACTGGTGGCGATTTCGATCTTTATCGAACCGGGCAGCCAGAGCCGTACAGAAGGATCCTTGCAGCAGGGAGCACTGAATATCGTCGGCAAGCGGCAAGGGGATTATTGGCTGACGATTGTGGGCGATGTGCCGCCTGCGGCAATGAGGCAGGTGGCGAATTCGATTGAACTCAAAAACAAATAAAACTTTATGACTACGAAAATGCCTGTTCCGGTTCGTTCCGTTTTATCTGCCATGGTTGTCGCTGCGACAGCCACTTTTTTTGTTCCCGCCATGCTTGGCGCCGGCCCTCAGGCGATTGCCGCGCCGGTATCCGGATTGCCGGACTTTACCGACATCGTCGAAAAAACCGGCCCTGCGGTGGTCAATATCCGTACTACTGAAAAAGTCAAAAGCGGTTCCGGCCAGGGCGATTCGGGCGACCCTAGCGACGACGAAATGCAGGAATTTTTCCGCCGCTTTTTCGGCGTCCCGATTCCCAACATGCCACGCCCGCAGGTGCCCGGCCAGCGCGGCCGCAAGGCTGATCCCAAGCAGCAGGAAGAGGTGCCGCGCGGAGTCGGTTCCGGTTTCGTGATTTCGGCCGACGGCTATGTCATGACCAACGCCCATGTGATCGACGGCGCCAGCGAAGTGTATGTGACACTGACCGACAAGCGCGAATTCAAAGCCAAGGTGATCGGTGCCGACACGCGCAGCGATGTCGCCTTGCTGAAAATCGACGGCGCCAACCTGCCGCGCCTGACGATGGGCGATTCCGACAAGATCAAGGCTGGCGAATGGGTGCTGGCGATCGGCTCGCCGTTCGGCCTCGAGAACACCGTGACCGCCGGCATCATTTCGGCCAAAGCGCGCGACACCGGCGACTACCTGCCTCTGATCCAGACTGACGTTGCGGTCAATCCAGGCAATTCGGGCGGGCCGTTGATCAACATGCGCGGCGAAGTGGTCGGCATCAACTCGCAGATCTACAGCCGTTCCGGCGGTTTCATGGGGATTTCGTTTGCGGTCCCGATCGACGAAGCCATGCGCGTGTCGGACCAGCTGAAAGCTTCGGGCAAGGTGACGCGCGGCCGGATCGGCGTGCAGATCGGCGAAGTGACCAAGGACGTGGCCGAATCGCTGGGCTTGCCCAAGGCTGAAGGCGCGCTGGTGGCGCGGGTCGAAGCTGACGGACCGGCAGCCAAGGCGGGCTTGCAGGCCGGCGACATCATCCTGAAATTCAACGGCGTGGCAATCGACAAGGCGAACGACCTGCCGCGCCTAGTCGGCAATACCAAGCCGGGTGCGCGCGGCACCATCAGCGTCTGGCGCAAGGGCAGCAGCCGCGACTTCCCGATCACGATCACCGAACTGGCGGCCGACAAGGTCGCCGCGGACGATGACGCCAAGCCGAAGAAGAAGGAGCAGGTTGCCAACGCACTGGGTCTGACTGTCAGTGACCTGAGCGAAGCCAAGAAGAAAGAATTGGGCCTCGACGGCGGAGTGGTGATCGAGACGTCCGAAGGCAGTGCGGCGCGGGCCGGCTTGCGTGCCGGCGATGTGGTGCAGCGCTTGAACAATACCGATATCAAGGACGCCAAGCAGTTCAACGCCCTGGTTGCCAAACTGGAGCCGAAGAAAATGGCGGTGCTGCTGGTGCGCCGCGGCGAGTCGTCGCAATTCGTCCCGCTGCGCCCAGGCAGCTGACTGCGCTGATTGTCGTTATCCGGAGCTGCAGGCTGTCGAGGTCTGCAGCTTTTTGTTTTTGCCGGTGCGGCTTGCCGCCCCATGTGTTCCAGGGTCCAGGGATGTCAAGATTTCACTTCACGCTATATAGCCGGTCCTACTGCCATTTGTGCGAAGACATGCGCCAGGCGCTGCTGGCTTTGCAGGCGCCGGACGAAAGCGCGGCCGGCTGGTTTACTGTCGAGCTGGTCGATGTCGATGCCGATCCTGAGCTGGTGGCCAGATATGATGAGCTGGTCCCGGTGCTTGCCGGGAGCAAGGACGGCAAGCCGCCGGTGCAGCTTTGCCATTATTTTCTTGATGCCGAAGCAGTAAAGGGATTTTTAGGCGACGGCATCTGAATGGCGGCCAGCCAGGCATTTTAATTATTAAAAATATAATAAATCATTTCTGCCCGGAAAATTATCTTTCACATACTCCTGCCGGGAAATAAAAAAAGAGTCTCTTGCGGCCCTTGTTTTAAGGTGCTTTTAAGATACTTATAGGAGTATGTTGATAAAACGCTTTCCTTGTTATACTGGAAGGCAATATCTTCAGGCCTTTGATTTGTCGGTTTTCCCCTCTGAAATCCGGTAAAATGACGGCACTGAATAACCTGTCATAAAAGGCGCTCGCCTGGGACACATGTGCAGTGTTTCGTCAAATGCGAAACACCGCGCTGAGCCCGGCTCAGAGCGCTTTTTTTGTAATCGCGTCTGTCAATGAACAACATCCGTAATTTCTCCATCATCGCCCATATCGACCACGGTAAATCTACCCTGGCGGACCGTATCATCCAATCCTGCGGCGGCTTGTCTGATCGTGAAATGGAAGCTCAGGTGCTCGACTCGATGGATATCGAGCGCGAGCGCGGCATCACGATCAAGGCCCAGACCGCGGCGCTGTCCTACAAGGCGCTGGACGGGCAGGTCTACAACCTGAACCTGATCGATACCCCGGGCCACGTCGACTTCAGCTACGAAGTCAGCCGTTCGCTGTCCGCCTGCGAAGGCGCGCTGCTGGTGGTCGACGCCTCGCAAGGAGTGGAAGCCCAGACCGTGGCCAACTGCTATACCGCGCTTGACCTGGGTGTGGAAGTGGTGCCGGTATTGAACAAGATCGACCTGCCTTCCGCCGATCCCGACAACGCGATCGCCGAAATCGAAGACGTGATCGGGATCGATGCCCACGATGCCGTGCATTGCTCGGCCAAGACCGGGCTTGGCGTGCGCGAGGTGCTGGAGTCGCTGATCGTCAAGGTGCCGCCGCCGAAAGGCGATCCGGACGCCCCTTTGCAAGCCCTGATCGTCGATTCCTGGTTCGACAACTATGTCGGCGTCGTGATGCTGGTGCGTATCAAGAACGGTACGCTGCGTCCTAAAGACAAGATCCTGCTGATGGCTACCGGTTCCCAGCATCTGACGGAGAGCGTTGGCGTGTTTACGCCTAAATCGCAGGCCCGCGAATCGCTTTCGGCCGGCCAGGTGGGTTTCATCATCGCCGGCATCAAGGAGCTCAAGGCCGCCAAGGTAGGCGATACCGTCACCCTGGCCGGCAAGCCCGCGGCGGCGGCCTTGCCCGGCTTCAAGGAAGTGCAGCCGCAGGTGTTCGCCGGCTTGTTCCCGGTCGAGGCCAACCAGTACGATGCGCTGCGCGACTCGCTGGAAAAGCTCAAGCTGAACGACGCTGCCTTGCAGTATGAGCCAGAGGTATCGCAAGCGCTGGGATTCGGTTTCCGCTGCGGCTTCCTCGGTTTGCTGCACATGGAAATCGTCCAGGAGCGTCTGGAGCGCGAGTTCGACATGGACTTGATCACTACCGCGCCTACCGTGATCTACGAGGTGGTGAAGCGCGACGGCACCATCATGCTGGTGGACAATCCGTCGAAGATGCCCGATCCGTCGAATATCGAAGAAGTGCGCGAACCGATCGTCACCGTCAACCTGTACATGCCGCAGGAATATGTGGGTTCGGTCATTACGCTGTGCACCCAGAAGCGCGGGCAGCAGATCGACATGAGCTACCACGGCAAGCAGGTCAAGCTGACTTATGAAATCCCGATGGCGGAGGTGGTGCTCGATTTCTTCGACCGCCTGAAATCGACGTCGCGCGGTTACGCCTCGATGGACTACGAATTCAAGGAATACCGTTCTGCCGACGTGGTCAAGGTCGACATGCTGATCAACAGCGAAAAGGTCGATGCGCTGGCGATCATCGTGCACCGCGCCAACAGCCAGTACCGCGGCCGGGCAGTGGCGGCCAAGATGCGCGAGCTGATTCCGCGCCAGATGTTCGATGTGGCGATCCAGGCAGCGATCGGCGCCAATATCATTTCGCGCGAAAACGTCAAGGCTCTGCGCAAGAACGTGCTGGCGAAATGCTACGGCGGCGACATCAGCCGCAAGCGCAAATTGCTGGAAAAGCAGAAGGCCGGTAAAAAACGGATGAAGCAGGTGGGTTCCGTCGAGATCCCGCAAGAAGCATTCCTGGCAATCTTACAAGTGGATGAAAAATGACATTGCAATCAATCTTAGGAAATTTCGCATTAATCCTGTTTGTCTTGACTGTTGTCACCGGCATCATCTGGTTTTTTGACCGCTTCTACCTCAGCAAGCAGCGGCGCGCCAAGGCCGACGCCGCGCTGGCTGAATTCGATGCGCGCAACGCCAAGCTGAGCGCCGACGGCATCAAACTGGAGAACAGCGGCCGCGCTGCGCTGGAGGCGAACCTGCTGCGCCAGCCGACCTGGGTCGAGTATTCCGGCAGTTTCTTCCCGGTGATCGCCATGGTGTTTTTCTTGCGCTCGTTCCTGTACGAGCCGTTCAAGATTCCATCGAGTTCGATGGTGCCGACCTTGCTGGTGGGCGACCTGATCCTGGTCAACAAGTTTACTTACGGTATCCGCTTGCCGATCCTGAATAAAAAAGTGATCGAAATGAATAACCCGCAGCGCGGCGACGTGATGGTGTTCAAATATCCCAAGGATATGTCGCTCGATTACATCAAGCGCGTGGTAGGGGTGCCCGGTGATAAAATAACTTACCAAAACAAGCGCTTAACGATTAACGGTCAAGCTCTTTCTTATGTGTCGTTGCCGGATTACCTGAATGAAGACAGCCTGGACTACTCCCAGCAATTCACGGAAAACCTGTCAAACGTGCAACATACGATCGCAGTGCGCAGCGGCCGGCCACCGATTTCGCTGGAAGGCGTGATGGATTTCCCTAACAAGGACGCTTGTTCCTATAACCCTGAAGGGTTTACCTGTACCGTTCCTGCTGGAAATTATTTCATGATGGGGGATAATCGGGATAACAGCGAAGACAGCCGTTACTGGGGATTCGTACCGGATGAGAATATTGTTGGAAAAGCATTTTTGGTCTGGATGAACTTAGGCAATTTCAAGCGTATCGGCACTTTCTTTAAATAAACCATTTAAACCATTGCGGAGTCAGGGATGACAAGAATTTCCGGATCTACACGGAAGCAGCAGGGCATTACATTATTCGGCCTGATCGTTGTGTTGGCGGTCCTCGGCTGTATCGGTGTGCTGGTGGCCAAGGTGACGCCGACCACGATCGAATATTTTTCGATCAAGAAAGCGATCGCCGCAGCCCGGACGTCCGGCACCACGGTGCAGGAAATCCAGAATGCGTTCAACAAGCAGGCCGAGGTGGGCTACATCGATGCGATTTCAGGAAAAGACCTGGAAATCACCAAGAATGGCGACGATATCCAGATCAGCTTTGCGTACCAGAAAAAGATCCCGCTGGTCGGTCCTGTCAGCTTGCTGATCGATTATGCAGGCAGCACCGCCAAGTCTTGACCGGTGTTGCACCAAGTGTTGAAGAACTAGCGCGGACGACAACCGTAAACGTCGAAGAAAAAATGGACCTCATGTTATTGCAGAATCGGCTAGGCCACACTTTTAAGGATGCTACGTTATTGCAGCAGGCCTTGACGCATCGCAGCCATAGCACCTTGCATAACGAACGGTTGGAATTCCTCGGCGATTCGATCCTGAACTGTGTTGTCGCTTCATTGTTGTTCGACCGCTATACCAAGATAGATGAAGGCGACCTGTCGCGGGTGCGCGCCAACCTGGTCAAGCAGCAATCGCTGTATGAAATTGCGCAAAGGCTGGAATTGTCGCAATTCCTGCGGCTGGGCGAGGGCGAGCTGAAGTCCGGCGGTTTTCGCCGGCCTTCGATCCTGGCCGATACGCTGGAAGCGCTGTTCGGCGCGATTTTCCTGGACGCCGGCTTTGACGCCGCGCGCGACGTGATCCGCGCCTTGTATATCCCGATCCTCGATACTGTCGATCCCAAGACCCTGGGCAAGGATGCCAAGACCCTGCTGCAGGAATACCTGCAGGGGAAAAAGATCGCCTTGCCGCAATATAACGTGGTGGCTACCCACGGCGCCGCGCACAACCAGGAATTCGAAATCGAATGCCTGGTGCCGAAGCTGGATATCCAGGTCTTCGGCAACGGCGGCAGCCGCCGCGCCGGCGAGCAGGCCGCGGCCAAGCTGGCGCTGGAAGCGGTGCAAAAAGCCTTTGTGAAAGCGCCGGCCGCGCCGCGCAAAGCCAAGCCGCGCACCGCGCAGCTGAAACTGAGCGGAATTGCGACGATTCAGCCGGATGCGCCGGAAGCGGCGCCGGATGAAGCCGGCAAGCCTGCCGCGCCGGCCAAGGACAAAGCCCCGGCCGAGGCAGCCGCCAAAACACCGGCGAAAACCCATGCGCCGGCCGTCAACGGCAGCGCTGAGGCAGCCGCCCCAGCCAAGGCGGCGGGCAACATTGCCAACCCGCCTGTCGCGGAAACCATCGCCGCAGCCGGCGCCGCCGCTCCTTCTAATGCAGCACCCCATACTACGAGTAAATCGAAAACCGCATGACAGACTCTACACCCCAGGCATCGACCGATGCCGCAGCTGATTTTCGTTGCGGCTACATAGCTATTGTCGGTCGCCCTAACGTAGGCAAGTCGACCTTGATGAACGAGCTGATCGGCGCCAAGGTCAGCATTACGTCGCGCAAGGCGCAGACCACGCGCCATCGGATTACCGGGATCCAGACCGTGGCCGACACGCAGTTCGTGTATGTCGATACGCCAGGTTTCCAGACGCGCCATTCGAATGCGCTGAACAAGACGCTGAACCGCACCGTGACCACTACGCTGACAGCGGCCGACGTCATCCTGTACATCATCGAAGCAGGCACCTTTGGCCCGGCTGACCAGCAAGTGATGGCTTTGCTGCCGGCCAACGTGCCTTGCATCCTGGTGATCAACAAATCGGACCGGGTCAAGGACAAGGCGGTGCTGCTGCCGTTCGCCCAGAAAATCGCCGCCATGCGCGATTTCGCCGCGGTGGTGCCGGTATCGGCCAAGCTGCGCTTCCAGCTGGATAACCTGCAAGGCGAAATCCGCAAGCACCTGCCGGCCAATCCGCCGATGTTCGGCGAAGACGATATTACCGACCGCAGCGAGAAATTCCTCGCGGCCGAAATCGTACGTGAAAAAGTATTCCGTTTTGTCGGCGATGAACTGCCTTATACCAGCACGGTCCTGATCGAGAAATTCGAGCTTGAAGGCAACCTGCGCCGCGTGTTTGCGGCGATCCTGGTCGAGCGCGACACCCACAAGTCGATGGTGATCGGCCAGAAGGGCGCCCGCCTCAAGGATATTTCAACCCAGGCGCGGCTGGACATGGAACGCCTGTTCGGCGGTCCGGTGTACCTGGAAATCTGGGTCAAGGTGAAATCCGGCTGGGCCGACAACGAAGCCGGATTGCGGGCCTACGGCTACGAATAAGCCCGACTCCATACCTCACTGAGCATGAGCGCCATCATCGCTGACGACACCGCCGGAGAAGTTGCCATGCAGCCGACCGTGGTTGAAGATGAATTGATCGCCGTCATCGGCGAGGCTGGCGGCGCTGCAGCTTCCAGCCCGCCCAAACGCCGGGCCCGGCCGCTGGATACCCGCGTCACAGGCCAGCCCGGTTTTGTCCTGCACAGCTACCCGCACCGCGAAACCAGCCTGATCATCGATGTCTTCAGCCGCGATTACGGCCGCATCGCGCTGGTTGCCAAGGGCGCCAAGCGTCCCTTGTCGAAGCTGCGCGGCGTGCTGCAAACCTTCCAGCCCTTGTCGCTGAGCTGGAGCGGCAAATCCGAAATCCGCACCCTGATCGCCGCCGAATGGGTAGGCGGCTTGCTGCCGCTGGAAAAATCAGCCTTGCTGTGCGGTTTTTACCTGAATGAACTGCTGGTCAAGCTGGTGGCGCGCGACGATCCGCACGCGGCGCTGTTCGATCACTACGTCACCACGCTGAATCAATTGGCGCACCAGGAGCCGGCGCCGATCGTCCTGCGCCAGTTTGAAAGAGCGCTGCTCAAGCAGACCGGCGTCGCCGGCGATTTCACCCGCTGCACCAGCAGCCGGCAAGCGGTAGATCCTGCCGAAAATTACGTGGTCGATCCCGAACGCGGCCCGCGCCTTGCGCGCGCGGCCGATTCCTGGCCGCGCGTCAGCGGCAAGACCTTGCTCGACATGGAGCGGGAAGACTATAGCGACGTCGTCACCCAGGCCCAGAGCAAGGTCCTGATGCGCTTCCTGCTGGCCCACCACCTGGGCGGCGCGCCATTGAACACGCGGCAGATCCTGATCGACCTGATGCAGCTGTAAATATGCAGATGACTGCCGCCGACAAATCCCATCCCATTACCTGAGCATACGATGAGCTATCTCAATCCTACCTCCGCCGTGATCGACCTTGGCGTCAATATCGATCACGTCGCCACCTTGCGCAATGCGCGCGGCACCACTTACCCCGATCCGCTGCAAGCGGCATTGCAGGCTGAAGAGGCGGGCGCCGATGTGATCACCTTGCATTTGCGCGAAGACCGGCGCCACATCAAGGATGCCGACGTCGAAATCATCCGGCCGCAATTGCGCACACGGATGAACCTGGAAGCGGCAGTGACCCAGGAAATGATCGATTTCTCCTGCAGGATCAAGCCGGAGGATTCTTGCCTGGTGCCGGAGCGCCGGCATGAACTGACCACCGAAGGCGGCCTCGACGTCGTCAAGTATTTTACCCAGGTGCAGGCGGCGGTGCGGCAGTTGCAGGCGGAAGGCATCCGGGTCAGCCTGTTCATCGATCCTGAAGCCGACCAGATCCAGGCCGCGGCGGAAATCGGCGCGCCGGTGATCGAACTGCATACCGGGCGTTATGCCGAAGCGTATGACGAAGCAGGGCAGCGCAGCGAGCTGGAGCGGGTGCAGATCGCGGTGCAGGAGGGCGTCAAACGCGGGCTCAAGGTCAATGCCGGCCACGGCCTGCATTACAGCAATACCCAGGCCATTGCCGCCATTCCCGATATCGCCGAGCTGAACATCGGCCACGCCATCGTGGCGCACGCAGTGTTCGTCGGCTGGAAAAACGCCGTCAGCGAAATGAAAGCCCTGATGGTGAAAGCACGCCTGGGGAAATAGAAAGGCTTGTGATGATTTATGGCATCGGCACCGACATCATCCAGATTCCGCGCATAGCCGCGGCGCTGCAGCGCAACGGCGATCGTTTCGCCGAAAAAATCCTGGGTCCCCAGGAAATGGAAAAATACCTGCAGCGCAAAGCCAAGGTAGAGGCGCGCGGCATCCGTTTCCTGGCCACCCGTTTTGCGGCCAAAGAGGCTTTTTCCAAGGCGCTCGGGCTGGGCATGAAGATGCCGATGACCTGGCGCGCCATGCAAACCTTGAATGCGCCCAGCGGCAAGCCTGTCGTCGTGGTCAACCCGGCGCTGGAAGAATACATGCAAAGCAGGGGCTTGACCGCCCAGGTATCGATTACCGATGAAGTGGAGTACGCGGTCGCCTTTGTCATTGTGGAAAAGAATTGCGTGGAGAAAACATGAGTAGTGGTTTGAAACAGCGCGCAGCCGGCCAGGCTGCGCTTGGCCCGGTCATGCTGGACGTGGCCGGCGCCAGCCTGAGCGCAGACGATATCGGCCGTATCCGGCATCCGCTCACCGGCGGCGTGATCCTGTTTACGCGCAACTACCAGGATCGCGCGCAGCTGACCGCGCTGACCGCTGCGATCCATGCCGCGCGTCCCGGCATATTGATCGCAGTCGACCATGAAGGCGGCCGGGTGCAGCGCTTCAGGACCGACGGCTTTACCCGCCTGCCGGCGATGCGCCTGCTCGGGCAGCAATGGGACCGCGATGTGCTGGCGGCAACTAAAACAGCGACCGCGGTAGGTTTCGTGCTGGCCAGCGAACTGCGCGCCTGCGGCGTCGACCTGTCGTTTACGCCGGTGCTGGATCTCGATTACGGCGATTCCAGCGTGATCGGCGAACGCGCTTTCCATCGCGATCCGCGTGTAGTCGCCTTGCTGGCGAAGAGCCTGAACCACGGACTGGCGTTGGCCGGCATGGCTAACTGCGGCAAGCATTTTCCCGGCCACGGTTATGTGCATGGCGACTCCCATTCGTCGCTGCCGGTCGACGACCGCACTCTGGCGCAGATCATGGAAGAAGACGTCAAGCCCTACGACTGGCTCGGCATGAGCCTGGCGGCGGTAATGCCGGCGCATGTGATTTATTCCAAGGTGGACCGGCACTCGGCCGGATTCTCCAGGAAATGGCTGACCATCCTGCGCGAGGAGATCGGTTTCAACGGCGTGATTTTCAGCGACGACTTGAGCATGGAAGCCGCCGGTTCGGCCGGCGGCGTGCTGGAGGGCGCCAAGGCGGCGCTGGCGGCCGGCTGCGACGTGGTCCTGATCTGCAATTCGCCGGACAAGGCTGACCAGCTGCTGGCCGGACTGGACGGCGGCGCCACGCCGGCATCGTGCGCGCGCCTGACCGCGCTGGTGCCGCAAACGGCGGCGCTGGATTGGGAAACATTGCAAGCCGATGCGCGCTACCTGGCCGCCAGGTCGCTGGTGCAAGCGCTGCTGTAAGGTATGATCTGGCATCATGACTGAAGCTGAAATTCCCGATCCGCGCGCGGTGGTGCTGGAGACCGTCGCCAAGCTGCCGAACCTGCCTGGCGTGTATCGCTATTTCGACGCAGCCGACAATATCCTGTATGTCGGCAAGGCGCGCGACCTGAAGAAGCGGGTGTCGAGCTATTTCCAGAAGAATCTCGCCAGTCCGCGCACCGCCATGATGGTCGAGCGCATCGCCCGGCTGGAGACCACGGTGACGCGCAGCGAAGCGGAAGCCCTGATCCTGGAAAGCAACCTGATCAAGAGCCTGCAGCCGCGCTACAACATTCTTTTCCGCGACGACAAATCCTATCCCTACCTGAAAATCAGCGGCCAGGAATATCCGCGCATGGCGTATTACCGTGGCGCGGTGGATAAAAAGAACCAGTATTTCGGTCCTTTCCCGAATGCCTGGGCGGTCAAGGAATCGATGCAGATCCTGCAGAAGGTATTCTTGCTGCGCACCTGTGAAGACAGCGTCTTCGCCAACCGCACGCGGCCTTGCCTGCTGCACCAGATCCAGCGCTGCAGCGCGCCGTGCGTGAAGCTGGTCAGCCATGAAGATTACCTGACCGATGTCGACAACGCCGCCAAGTTCCTGCGCGGACGGCAAACCGAAGTATTGACGACGCTGGACAAGAAGATGCATGCCTACGCCGCCGAACTGAAGTTCGAGCAGGCGGCCGCGGTGCGCAACCAGATTACCGCGCTGTCGCGCGTATTGCACCAGCAAAGCATGGAAACCGTGGGCGACAGCGATATCGATATCGTCGCCGTCATCGTCCAGGGCGGGCGCGCCTGCGTCAACCTGGCGATGGTGCGCGGCGGCCGCCACCTGGGCGACCGCGCATATTTCCCGAGCCATGTCGACGGCGCGCTGTCTAACCCGGAAGAAGCGGCGGGCGAAACCATTGAAATCGCTGTGCTCAAAGCCTTCATGGCGCAGCATTACATCGATACGTTCATTCCCGGCACCCTGATCCTGAATATCGAATTCGACGAACCGGCCCTGATGGTGGCGCTGATGGAGCAATGCGGCCACCGCATCAACCTGCTGTTCCAGCCGCAGGGGCAGCGCCGCCAGTGGCTGGAGATGGCGCAGAAGGGCGCCGAGATTTCGCTCGCCAGGCTGCTGTCGGAGCAGGGGTCGCAGCAATCCAGGACGCGCGCGCTGGTGGAGGTGCTGGGTCTTGAAGTCGAAGACATCGACAGCTTGCGCGCCGAGTGCTTCGATATCAGCCATACCTCGGGCGAGGCGACGCAAGCATCTTGCGTGGTATTCCATCATCACGCCATGCAAAACGGTGAATACCGGCGCTACAACATCAAGGACATCACGCCTGGCGACGACTACGCCGCGATGCGCCAGGTGCTGACGCGGCGCTACGAAAAAGTGGCCAACGGCGACGGCGTGATGCCCGACATCGTGCTGGTCGACGGCGGCAAGGGGCAGGTTGAAATGGCGCGCCAGGTGCTGGCGGAACTGGGGCTGGATATCAGCCTGATCGTCGGCGTCGCCAAAGGCGAGGGGCGCAAGGTCGGGCTGGAAACGCTGATCTTTGCCGACGGCCGCGCCGCACGCGAGCTCGGCAAGGAATCGGCAGCCCTGATGCTGATCGCGCAGATCCGCGACGAGGCGCACCGCTTTGCAATCACCGGCATGCGCGCCAAGCGGGCCAAGGCGCGCCAGAGTTCGCGGCTGGAAGAGATTGAAGGGATCGGCGCCAAGCGCCGCCAGAAGCTGCTGGCGCGTTTCGGAGGGCTGCGCGGCGTGGCGGACGCCAGCATCGAGGACATCGCCTCGGTGGAGGGGATATCGAGGCTGCTGGCGGAGGAGATCTACAAGCAACTCCATTGAGTGTTGCATTGCTTGTTGCTTTTGCAGGTTTTGTTTCCCAACTGCGGCATACTCCTAGATAATTAAAACATGAACAGTTGGCTCCTTACCCATAAAACCATTTATGCCATTTAACATTCCGATTTTACTGACCTGGTTGCGGGTTGCCTTGATCCCGTTGGTGGTCGGCGTTTTCTATCTTCCTGACCTCGGTTTTTCGACGCTGCAGCTGGGCCTGGCGTCCACCATCATTTTTATCGTCGCCGCAGTGACCGACTGGTTCGACGGTTTCCTGGCGCGGCGCTGGAACCAGACTTCCGCTTTCGGCGCTTTCCTGGATCCGGTCGCGGACAAGCTGATGGTCGCCGGCGCCTTGCTGGTGCTGGTGCACCTGGGACGGGTCGATCCCATTATCGCGTTTGTGATCATCGGCCGCGAGATCGCCATCAGCGCCTTGCGTGAATGGATGGCGCAAATCGGCGCATCGAAATCGGTCGCCGTCAGCTCCATCGGTAAAATTAAAACCACGGCACAGATGGTCGCGATCCCGATGTTGTTGTATTATGGCGACCTGCTTGGCATCGATACCCGTTTCTGGGGACAGGTGCTGCTGGTGATAGCAGCGGTGTTGACGGTGTGGTCCATGTTTTATTATTTGCGTAAAGCGTGGCCGCTGATCAAGGAAACCACCGCAGCAAAAGAAAACAACAAGCAGTGAAGTAAAAAGTCGGTGTTTTGAAAAAATGTGATGAATATTTTTCGAAATTATTGACAAGCTCTGTAGATCAACTATAATGTCGTCTCTGTAGTTAATACAGAAAAAGAAACAAATGCGGGAGTAGCTCAGTTGGTAGAGCGCAACCTTGCCAAGGTTGAGGTCGAGAGTTCGAGACTCTTCTCCCGCTCCAGATTCAAAAAAGGAAGCTGGAAAAAGCTTCCTTTTTTTATGTAAAATCAGCAGCTGATCGTATTGCCTGGCAGATGTCCATCCAGCCAATATGCTTTGATTTTGCAGCAGGACACCCCTGGCGGGGTAGCAAAGTGGTTATGCAGCGGCCTGCAAAGCCGTTTACGCCGGTTCGATCCCGACCCCCGCCTCCAGACTCCATATGCGGGAGTAGCTCAGTTGGTAGAGCGCAACCTTGCCAAGGTTGAGGTCGAGAGTTCGAGACTCTTCTCCCGCTCC